>JAZLLB010000032.1:0-20851 GCA_045597925.1 Acutalibacteraceae bacterium | reverse complement strand
GTTATTATATTCATGAGAAGTACTTCTTTCTTGGATAATGGTTTGTGGTGAATTCATTATACCATATTTGAAAGTTACTTCTCTTTTTTATTGGGTCATATCATTTTAGCACATACACAAGATTTTTCGCCGGATTATTAAAAAATCAGCCCAAAAAACAAAATTATATTTGTTTTTCTATTATAAGCCTTAAGGTCTTGAAAAATCAGCGTGAAATATGGTAAAATGTACTTATGATTAACTGCCGCAAAATTAAAAAACCTAAAAGGAGAATTACAATGTCACAAAAAGGATTTTCACGAATTTTAAAAATTACCGTAATTGCCGTCGGACTGCTTCTGTTTGGCATTTTAAGTGCTCTGTCACTGATTTTTTTAGTGTCGGAGGTTGACGAAATCTCGGCAATCAAAGTGCCGTGGCTTGCGTTTATCTGGTCAACCGCGGTACCCGTTATCCCCGCGCTGATGTATTCATGGTTTACCGCAAGGGATATAGGAAAAGGGAATCTGTTCTGCCTGAACAATGCCCGCAGGCTCCACGGGATTGCTCTGTGTGCCGGAGCGGATTCTTTATGGGTATTTATCGGCAACATCATCATGCTGGTTCAGCCGGGCAAAAGTGTCATGCTCGTATTTATCATTTCGTTTATTGTGTCCTGCGCAGGCGCGGTGATAAGCATATGCGCCGAGGGTGTCTCACGGATGTTTAAAAAAGCTGCCGGGCTTCAGAAAAACGGTTGACCGCGCCACAAAAACACGGACAAACATTGCTGTAAATTTATAAAAAATTATTCAAATAAATCCCAATAAAAATGTCACTTTTTTATGACAAAAAATATTCATTTGAGTAAAAAACGAAGTTGATTCTGAGGTGCTTTTATGCGTGAAATTGATGTCAAAATTATAACCGAAGCAGTGGCAAAACTCTGCATAAACGCAAACCGCCATCTGCCGCAGGATGTTCGTTGCGCTATAAAAAAATGCCGTGAATGTGAAGACGGTGTAATCGCGCAGGGCGTGCTTGACAATATAATAGAAAATTTTGAAATTGCCGATAAGGAATGCGTTCCGATTTGTCAGGATACGGGAATGGCATGCGTTTTTCTTGAAATCGGACAGGATGTTCATTTTACCGGCGGCAGTCTTAATGATGCAATCCACGAAGGCGTACGCATCGGCTACCGTGAAGGATATCTGAGAAAATCCGTTGTAAAAGACCCCGTCCGCAGAGGCAACACAGGCGACAATACCCCCGCCGTGATTTACACTGAAATTACGGAGGGCGACAGTGTTAAAATCACCGTTGCTCCTAAGGGATTCGGCAGTGAAAATATGAGCGCGATACGTATGTTCAAGCCCTCGGCAGGTTTGCAGGGAATCAAAGATTTTATCATTGAAACAGTAGAAAACGCGGGACCCAATCCATGCCCTCCGATGGTTGTGGGCGTGGGTATCGGCGGAACATTCGATAAGGCTGCTTTGCTTGCAAAAAAAGCCCTGCTGCGACCCCTCGGAACTCACAATGAGGATGAATTTTACGCTTCACTTGAAGATGAAATGCTTGAAAAAATCAACGCTCTGGGCATAGGTCCGCAGGGCTTCGGCGGCAGAACCACGGCAATAGGTCTGAATATAGAAACCATGCCTACGCACATCGCCGGAATGCCGTGCGCGATCAACATAAACTGCCACGTTACACGTCACGAAACGGAGGTAATATAATGGCAATCAGGGTTACACTTCCGCTCACAGATGAAAAGGCAAAGACACTTCACGCAGGTGATTCGGTTCTGCTGACAGGCACAATTTACACCTCACGTGACGCCGGTCACAAAAGAATGTGCGAGGCTCTTTCAAGAGGAGAAAATCTCCCGTTTGACCCGACTGACGCAACAATATATTATGTTGGTCCCACACCTGCAGAACCGGGGAAGGTTATCGGCTCAGCGGGACCCACAACCAGCGGCAGAATGGATGCTTACGCTCCGACTATGATGAGCGTCGGCGCGCGCGGAATGATTGGCAAGGGCGCGAGACTTCCCGAAGTAATTGAGGCTATGAAAAAATACAGCGGAGTTTATTTCGGCGCAATCGGCGGCGCGGGTGCTCTGCTTGCGAAGTGCGTAAAAAAATGCGAGCTTATCGCTTATGAGGATTTAGGCGCTGAAGCTCTTCGGAAGCTTTATATTGTGGATATGCCGCTGACGGTTATCATCGACTGTGACGGTAATAATCTTTACGAAACAGGAAGAGAAAATTATCTCATAAGCAGAAAAAAATAAAGGAATTTTTATGCAGAAAATCATCGGACTTTTTAAAAAAGATATTATGCTCAGCGTCTCGATTTTAGCGGCGGCAGTCGCGCTGTTTATCACACCGCCGACAAAGGCTCTGCTTTTTGATATTGACTGGAAAACTCTTGCCACACTTTTTATGATGCTCACAGTTCTTGAGGGCTTCAAAAAAGAAAACATATTTCGTCCGCTTATAAAGCTGACAAAAAAAATAAACTCAATGGCGGGGCTTTCGTTCTTCTTTGTGTTCTCGGTTTTCTTTTCGTCAATGTTTGTCACGAATGATGTTTCACTGATTATTTTTGTTCCGCTGACAATTCTTCTGTTCCGAGCCGGTAATAAAGAGAAATACATTCTGCCCGTTATTTCAATGGAAAACATCGCGGCTGTCAGAGGTTCAATGCTGACGCCGTTCGGCAGTCCGCAAAACCTTTTTCTCTTTGCACAATCAGGTGTGAGTGTGTGGAAATTTCTGCTTCATATGCTTCCGCTGTGCGTATTTTCCGGATTTCTTCTGTGCGGATTTATCTCATTTTTATACAGAAAAAATCTGAAAGAAAAAATTGATTTCAGTACGGACTCCGTTACTGAGGAATGGAGCGAAGACAGAAAAAAACAGAGAATAATTTACCTTTGTCTTTTTGCGCTGATTATTTGGACTATTGTCAGCCGCACGGAATTCTGGTACGTGTCGGCTATGATTGTTCTGATTTCAGTGCTTGTTTCAGACAGAAAAACGCTTTTGAAAACGGACTACGTTCTGCTTATAACTTTTCTGTGCTTTTTTGTTTTTTCTTCCTCAATCGCAGCCAACGAAAGTATATCTGGATTTCTTAAAAATTCGGTTGCGGGCAGAGAGTACTGGTGGGGAATACTGCTGAGCCAGGCAATCTCAAACGTACCTGCGGCAATAGTGCTTTATCCGTTCACAACAAATCTTTCGGCACTGCTTTACGGTGTTGATACCGCGGGTCTTTGCACTCTTATCGGCTCGCTGGCATCTGTAATCAATTACAGAATTTATGTGAGAGAATATCCCGGAAAAGGCATGAAATTCATAAAAGTTTTTACGCTTGTCAGCCTCGCTTTTTTTGCGGTTGTTGTCATACCCGGATTTTTATTAAGCAAGTGGAGATTCTGAAATAAAAATCGAAGCTTAAGGAGGTTAAAAAGTGAAATTAAAAAATCCTATGCTGGTTGTAACTGATATGGATAAATCCGTTGAGTTTTATAAAACAGTGCTCGGACTCCGTGTTGTTACGGATTTCGGTGCCAATAAGATTCTGACGGGCGGTTTATCTTTACAGACTGCCGAAACATATAAAGAATTTATCGAGAAAAAAGATATCTGTTTCGGCGGCGACAATTTTGAAATATACTTTGAAGAGGAAAATTTTGACAGCTTTGCCGACAAACTTAAAAGCTGTGATATAAAATATGTTCATCGAATCAAGGAACATTCGTGGGGACAGAGTGTCGTTCGTTTTTATGACCCCGACAATCATATTATAGAAGTCGGAGAAAGCATGAAAACAGTATGCAGGCGGTTCTTAAACACCGGAATGACTCCTGAACAGGCAGCTGAACGAATGGATGTGCCTGTGAAATTTATCAACGCCTGTCTGTAATAATCGTTCAGACTGCGTTTGTCTATGGTCGAAAAGTATTGCAATGCCGCTGAGAATAATTTTATTCGTTTCGGGAATGATACTTACGTCATTTTCTGATGTGCGTTTTTTCACATATATATTTCTTTTCGTCAAGGGTTCGGCGGAATACATAATATAAAATTTTCAAAGAAGCAAAACCTGCTTTGGTTTTTCACGTTTCCGATACTGATTTTCGGTACGTTTTCTTAAGATACTTTTTGAAAAATATATTGGTAACGAACCTCCGCAAAAAAAATTTCTCAATACCTTGATTTATGATTGAAATACAAAAAATATTGTTGTATAATATGATATATTTTTTTAGGAGGATAAATATATGGACAGTAATGTAAGACCTGATTCAATGAAAAGAATCAATACCCCCGAGCTCGCAAAAGAATTTATTGACGAGCAGATTAAAGAAATCCGCGCTCAGGTTGGCGATAAGAAAGTTCTTCTCGCTCTCTCCGGCGGTGTAGATTCCTCCGTTGTGGCAGATCTTCTTCTTAAAGCAATCGGCAAGCAGCTTGTATGCGTTCACGTTAACCACGGGCTTCTCCGCAAAGGCGAACCCGAGCAGGTTGTTGACGTTTTCCGTAATCAGATGGATGCTAATCTTGTTTATGTTGACGCAGTTGACCGTTTTCTTGACAAACTCGCAGGTGTTGACGAACCGGAAAAGAAAAGAAAAATTATCGGCGAAGAATTTATTCGGGGTTTTGAAGAAGGAGCAAGAAAGCAGGATGACGTTGCGTTTCTCGCTCAGGGAACAATTTATCCCGACATTCTTGAAAGTGACGGTGTGAAAGCGCATCACAACGTAGGCGGACTTCCCGAGGATATTCATTTTGAGGGACTGGTTGAGCCTGTTAAACTGCTTTATAAAGACGAAGTAAGAGTTGTCGGCAAAGAACTGGGACTTCCAGACAATATGGTTTACCGTCAGCCGTTTCCCGGCCCCGGGCTGGGCGTACGCTGCACCGGTGCTATAACGCGGGACAGACTTGAAGCGGTAAGAGAGTCAGACGCGATTCTCCGTGAAGAATTCGCGAAAGCAGGTCTAGAGGGTGTTGTATGGCAGTATTTCACTGCTATCCCCGACATCAAATCAACAGGAATAAAAGACGGTAAACGCTACATGGGCTGGGCGGTTGTAATTCGTGCTGTAAACACAGTTGATGCTGTTGTTGTTACAGTTCCCGAGCTTTCAATGTCGCTCCTTTTCAAAATCCGTGACAGAATTATCAAAGAGGTTCCCGGCATAAACCGCGTTCTCTTCGATATGTCAGAAAAGCCGGTCTCCACAATTGAGTGGGAATAATTGAAACTGTTTAAACAAAACACAAATATCCTGTTAAACAACCAATAATACAAACTAAATTATAAAACAGGAAATAATAAAGAAAACCTTTTTTAAGACCTTGTACTCTGAATCACAAGGTCTCAGTCTGTCAAAAAAGTCCAGAATTAGCTGGACTTTTTTGTTTTTCGGTATTTTATTTTTGCAACATGTTACTAATAAAAAAATTTGTAACAGATGAAATAGTACTGTTTGGCTTTTAACTTTTGTCATATTTTACATACTTATAATAAACAACAATAAATGTTTATTAACTTTTAATTAAACTCCTGTATATTTGTAAATCGCTCCGTTTTCGTTTGCGAGATTCTGCATAAATTCCCTGCCGGGACTTTCAACGTCCGAAAGAGCATAAGAAAGTCCGAGCGCGCTGTATTTACCGCAACCGGTCTTATGATAGGCCAGAATCTCATAATCAAACGGGCGACAGAAATCGGCAATAGCTTTAATTTCGCTGTCATTGTACCCAAGTATAACAGGTGTACGGAAAAGAATATTTGCCCCTACGTTTTTCAGCTTCTGTGCGTTTTCGAGAATAAGTCTGTTCGAAACACCCGTAAACTCGGTGTGTTTTTTTTCATCCATACATTTAATATCAAAAAGGAAGAGATTTGTATAAGGCAGAATTTTAAGAAAGCTTTCCCATTTCACATTTCCCGCCGTTTCAACCGCTGTATGAATATTATTATTTTTGCATTTTTTCAGTATATCAGCGGCAAAGTCAGGCTGCAGCAAAGGTTCACCGCCTGAAAGAGTCACGCCTCCGCCCGAGGTTTTGTAAAATTCTTTATCACGGATTACTTCGGCAACTATTTCGTCTGAATCGGCACTTCTTCCCGATATCTTTTTCGCTTTGTTTCGGCAGACTTCCGCGCATCTGCCGCAGGCGGTGCAGTTATCTGTATGAGCTTTATCACAGAGGTCGGTACATGCTCCGCAGCCGACACATTTTTCTTTGTAAAATAAAAGCTGATTTTCAAATTTCTGCGATTCAGGATTATGACACCACAAACAGCGCAGATTACAGCCCTTAAAAAACACATTGGTTCTTATGCCGGGGCCGTCATATATGCTGAAACGCTGAATGTCGAATATTTTTCCTTCCATATCACATTACCTGTTCTGAACGTCTGATAATATTTTCCTGCAATCCCTTTTCAAGAGTTGTGAAGTACGCACTGAAGCCGCCCACTCTGACAATCAGATTTTCATGCTTTTCGGGATGCTCATACGCATCAAGAAGCTCTTCTTTTGAAAGGACATTCACCTGAAGTGTCTGACCTCCAATACGGAAATACGTTTTCGCAAGAGCGACAAACGAAGCTATTCCCGTTTCCGAAGCAAATTGTTCTTTCTGAAATTTCATCTGTAAGACATTTCCGCTGACAGCAAGATACTGATTACATTTAAGTACGGAATTAAGCAAAGCGGTAGGACCGTTTTTATCGCATCCGGGAACTGCGCCTATACTGTCTGCAAGATTATCTTCAGTTTTTTTCTTTCCGTTAGGGAGCGCGCCGCAGTGTCTTCCGTAACGTGCCGCACGTTCAAACGTACTGCATCCGGCACCGAAAACGCCGCCTCTGTATGTCTTTTTTGTTTGCAGATATCTGTAAAAGTGGTCAGTGATTTCAACGTAAATTCTGTCAACGTCATCTATATCGTTCCCGAATTTGTGATATTCCGAAAAATCTCTGTAAAGCTCGTCACAGCCTTCAAAATCTCTGTTAAGAGCATCAATGAGCTGCGCCATGGTATATTTCTTTTCGTCAAAAACAAAGTGCTTTATTGCCGCGAGAGAGTCAGCGGTATCCGGAAGACCCTCCGTAAGAATCTGTCCGTGGCCGTAATACGGACCTGAGTTTTTATAGTCAACTCCCTTTTCGATGCAGCCCTGAATCAGAAGTGAATGCCACGGATTCGGAGCGTTTTCGGCAAAAACCTTTTGCGCTGTGTTTGAAAGATAAACAACGGTATCCGCAAGATATTCAACCTGCCTGTAATAGGCGTTAATCATTTCGTCGAAAGTTTTAAACTCCGCCGCGTTTCCCGTTTCAATTCCGAGCTTATGCCCCGAATGTTGACATACGCCGTTAAAAAGCGCAAACTCAAGAGCTTTAATGATACTTACTTCACCGTCTTCAAGACCCATGTGGGATTTGCCGAAAATATCAATCTGATTGCAGCCGTTCATACAATAAAGGTGCGCATCTGACGCAGGTATCCCGAGAGCCTCAAGTGCGGGACAAACACATTCATCATTGTAAATCGCGGGCATACCTATACCCGTTGCGATTGTTTTTGCCGCTTCAATCCAGTTCTTTTCAGGGGTATTTTTGCTGAATCTCATTGTGATATTCGGAGTATTATATCCGGTGTCACGTGACACTCTGAGAACATCGTAGGTTAAATCGCAGGAATAATCTCTGCCGAATTCATCACTTCTGCCTATACACAGATTCCATGCGCGTACACGATGAAAAAGATGCCACAGCTTTTTAAGACATTCATATCTGTCGTCAACATCATGATTTTCATAGTATTCCCCGAGGGCATAATCAAAAAGTCCGGGCGAATCGTTATCAATAAAGCTGTACGCAAGCCAGAAAAACTGACACGCTTCAAAAAAATCTCTCGGTTTGTTCTGCGGAATATTGTCAAATGCCGAAATTATTCTTTTCAGGACAGCTGAATCCTTACCGTCTGCTGTTTTAAGCATTTCTTTTGCAAGATTCTGATAGCGTGCGGCAAGAATTTCAATAGCGGAAAGAGCAACCTCAAGTGAATCGTAAAAACCGTCTTTATCGTTATGTATTTTTCTGAAAAGTGATATTTTTTCACGTATTCCGTTTGTGCCTATTCTCAGAAGCATTTCATAGTCGGGATTTGCGTGACCGCCGCCGGTACCCCAGCAGCACTGATTTTCGGCAAGCTCAAAATGAATCGGAGTTTTATATTTATCCCCTATATGATGAGTGCGTATTTCTTCAAATTCCGAATAAAGAGCTTTAAGCTCATCCGCGTATTCTGGATATTTTTTTATCTGGTGTTCTATGACCTGGGGATTTGAAGATATTCCGCTGCCGCGGGAATATCTGAAGCCCATTTCGGGATGTGAACAGCACGGTCCGGCAAACCAGTCATCCGGATTGATTGAAATTTCCATGTTTGCAATAAGATATCTGAATCCGCAGGCTATCCTGTAATTGCGTTCATATTTTTTGTCAATGCCGGAAACATCGGCAGTTTTAAAACCGTAAGCGAAAGGCTCAATTTTTGCAATACTCAATTTCGGTCACCCTTTCATTTAACATTTAACGCTTCATAAAGCATATTTCGGAAATCTGCATGAATTAATTATAAAACGCCGTTTCCCGAAAGTCAACCGGATTTTACGGTATGCTTTTATATTACAGTTTTGATTTTAAATTGACACAATTTTTCACTTACATTTTTAAAAGTTGTGTAAAGAATATTACCGCAAGCGCAACTTATTGCGAAGAAGTAAAACGAAATATCATCAAGCAAAATGAAAAAATTATTCTTAAAAGGATATACGGGATATCTTGTATGTGACGGATACGACGGTTACAACAAACTGACAGAAGTAACCCGATGCGGATGCTGGGCACATGCGAGAAGAAAATTCCTTGAAGCAATGCCCGTTGATGAAGAATTAAAGAAAACATCAAAGGCAAAGGAAGGTTTTGAGAAAATCAACAGAAAGATGTTTCCAAAGCGTTCCGTTCATCTGCATAATATTGAATGTAACCCGCTGATTTTCCATAAGGTAGCGTTTATGCCGCATACCCCATACGCCGATGTGAATGTTCTGTTCTTCGGGCGGTAAAGTCAAATCGGGGATAAGATAATCGCCGACCTGTGTGTAGGTTCCGCCGTTCTTTTCAAAATTGCTTTGTGTCATAATCAGACTTCCAATAAAATTTATTTATGAGATGTCCGATTTTTCATAGATAAATGAATAATCCGAACGCTTCTCCAACTTGGAATATAAGGTTCGGATTATTCGAGTTTGGTGCGGGTAACAGGGGTCGAACCTGCACGCTGTGAGGCATAAGATCCTAAATCTTACGTGTCTGCCAATTCCACCATACCCGCGTATTTTATTTACACAAGACTATATCATAAATTTATCATAAATTCAAGTTTAATATATGGACTTTTACAAGATTTTCGTATAAAATGTTATCATTATGAAAGGATGATGCTTTATGAAAACCCGCTGGACAGACAGTGTTGACAAAATTCAGCCATGGCAGGAATATCCGCGTCCGCAGTTTGTGAGGGCTGACTGGCAGAACCTCAACGGCATTTTTAGATACGCAATTACAGGCATGACTGACAGCATTCCCTCGAAATTTGACGGTGACATTCTTGTTCCTTTTGCTGTTGAAAGTCAGCTTTCCGGTGTAGAAAAAAGAGTAAGCGACAAGGAGCTTCTCTGGTATGAAAAAGAATTTACTCTTGATCCTTGCTTTAAAGGTAAAAGAGTTATGCTCAATTTCGGCGCGGTTGACTGGTATTGCCGTGTTTTCATAAACAAAAAATTTATCGGAGAACATAAAGGCGGCTATGTCCCGTTCAGCTTTGACATTACGGATTTTCTGAAAAACGGTAAAAACAAGCTGGATTTAAGAATATATGACCCGACCGACAAAGCTATGCAGCCAAGAGGCAAGCAGGCTTCAAAAAGCCACGGATTCTGGTACACCTCAACGACAGGAATATGGCAGACCGTATGGCTCGAACCTGTAAGTCCTGTTCACATTGAAAAAATAAGACTGCTTCCCGATATCGATAATTCTCTTGTGAACATCAAAACCGATATCACGGGCAGCGCAAAAATATTCGCATCTGTAAAAGACGGAGAAAAAGAGATATTCAACGGCGAAATTTCATGTGATGATAATATTCCCATAGCAGATATGAAGCTGTGGAGCCCGGAAAATCCGTTCCTTTATGACATCACATTTAAACTTTTTGACGGTGACAATGAGCTGGACTGTGTTTCAAGCTATTTTGGTATGAGAAAATACTCAATAGGCAAAGATGAGAATGGTCTTCCCCGCATTTTTTTAAACAACAGACCGTATTTTCAGCGCGGACTTCTCGACCAGGGATACTGGTGTGACGGAATTCTCACCCCTCCCACCGATGAGGCTATGATTTTTGATATACAGTCTATGAAAGATTTGGGTTTCAATATGCTCAGAAAGCACATCAAGGTCGAACCCGCAAGATGGTATTATCACTGCGACCGGCTCGGTATGATTGTATGGCAGGATATGGTAAGCGGAATTGACAAGCTGAATCTCATACTTGTCGGCGCGCTGCCTAACATTAAAATCACAAAGGTTAAAGACAGCAGTTACAGACTTTTCGGAAGAGGAGATAAAAAATCCAGAGACGATTTTGAAAAAGAGCTTTATGAGATTATCGACACTCTCTATAACTGCCCGTGCATCGGCTGCTGGGTTCCGTTTAATGAGGCGTGGGGACAGTTTGACGCAAAGCGAATCGGTGAGGAAGTTAAGGAGTATGACCCGAGCCGCATAGTCGACCATGCCAGCGGCTGGCATGACCAGGGCGGTCCCGAGCTTAACAGTATGCACAGATACATTTTTCCTGTCACGCTCCCGAAGCCCGATTCAAGACCGTTCGCGCTGACGGAATTCGGCGGACTGAGCTACATTATACCGGAACATGCGTATAACGCAAGCAAGAGCTTCGGTTACAACGTAAATTACAAAAGTACAGAGCAGCTTACCGAAGCATACAGAAAGCTTCACGAAAATCAGATTATCCCGCTTGTAAAGAAAGGCCTTTGCGCAACGGTTTACACTCAGGTCACAGATGTTGAGTTTGAAATAAACGGAATATATACATATGACCGTGAGGTTCTGAAAATCGACGCAGAGACCGTTAAGGAAATCAACAGAAAATTAACTTACTGAAGGCGGTTATTATGAAAAGAGGAAATCAGAAGCTGAGAATTTTGTATCTCCAGGATATTTTTTCACGCAGAACAGACGAAAACCATGTTTACAGCGCGGAACAGCTGTGTGATGTTCTCATGGAAGACTACGGTATTCCGGTTGAACGAAAAGCGATATACGGCGATATTGAAGCTCTCAGGGATTACGGTATGGATATTATAAATACCCGTTCCCCTGTAAGAGGATATTATCTCAAAAGCAGAAAATTCGAGCCGGCCGAGGTAAGGCTTCTCACAGACGCCGTACTTGCGGCAAAATTCATATCACCTAAAAACACAAAATCGCTTGTGTATAAAATCGGCTCTCTTATGAGCGAGGAGCAGGAAGAAACGCTCCGCCGCCAGGTGTACGTCAACTCAAGCGTAAAGTGCCGCAACGAGGAGCTTTATGATATTATAAGTGTACTGAGCGAAGCGATTGAAAGAAAGCTTCAGGTGCAGTTCGATTACTCCCGCCGAAAGCTCGAAAAGCGGTTTATACGCAGATTTTCCGCCAGAACGTTTACGGTCAATCCTTATGCGCTTATCTGGTCAAATGACCATTATTATCTTGTGTGCAACAACCCGAAATACAGTAATCTCATGCACGTGCGTCTTGACAGAATAGCAAATATCAGAATCACAAATACGCCTTACAGACATTTTTCCGCTGTTTCTCCATACAAAGGCGAGTTTGATTCCGCCGACTATTCAAACAGGCTTTTCAATATGTTCAGCGGTGAACAGGGGGAAATAAAACTCAGATGCAATAACAGGCTGATTGATGATATTCTTGAACGCTTCGGCGAAAATATTCCTCTTATGGTTGACGATGAAGATAATTTTATTGTAAGAGCTACTGTTGAATTGAGCGACGGTCTCGTTTCGTGGATAATGCAGTTCGGTACCGATATGAAGGTTATGGAACCTGCAGAACTGAAAAACGCCGTGCGTGACAAGGCTGACGATATTTCAATGCTGTATGAATAACGGAGTGTAATACAACAAAAGTATATCGGGAGGACAAAAAAGTCTCTCCCGATTTTTTGTTCAATATGCGAATTATGTCATAAAATTTTATTGCTTATCTTTTGGCAATGTACTTTATTAAAGAAATAAATTTACCGTCGACCTCAAATCTGTCATCGGCAGTTACGGGTGACAACTTCATTTCGTCCATACCGGCTTTAAAAAACTGCGGGAAATTTTCGCTGTCATAAACAGTAGGCTGACCCTCAAAGTTAATGAGCCAGCAAAGCAGATTTGCATAATCAGAGCCGTAATTGCAGCCGACATGGCTCATATTGTCAATGAACCATGTAAAATCAGGGAACAGGCAGGTTGAAGCGTCAACCTTACCGTCGGGTGAAACATGATTATGTTCTCCGCACGGAAGAGCCTGCTTATAATCATTGGGCAGATATTTTCCGGCGTCGGCAATCGTCGCACCGTTGCTGGTTGAAACGGTTTCTATAAGATAGTCACCCTCAACGCACGCTTTGGGAGTTACGGGAATCGAGCCTCTGCCGTAATGAGAGCAAACGCAGATTGCCGTGCCGCTGTCCGCCGCGGATTTGAGAATAGAATCAATGTTACTGCCGACCTTTTCATGATATCTGTCAATTTTTTCGAGCAGAGCAGGTGAAGTATCTTCAGTTGTCATAAAATCACGCGCTTTTTTATAATAATCACTGCATACAAACGACCACATTCCGGGCATTGAACCGAGAACTTTGCGCAGCGAAGCGTAGAGGGTTTCATTGCTTACATCTTTCGCGAATTTATTAAGGAATTTAAACATTGGCTTCAGATACCACGCCTTACCTAAATGAGTGCAGATGAAATCAAAAACATTATCTGTTTTTTCATCTTTGACATTTAAGAAATCAGAAAGATATTTGAAAACATCTTTCTGGCTGAGCTGCATATTACCTGAAAAAAGCTCGCTGACAAAAAGAAGTCCTTTGTGAGCCGAAGACATGAAAATAATCTTTTCGATATCTTCATTTCCGTATTCGGCAAGATAGGCAAGTGTCTGAACTCCGCCCATGCTACAAGGAATAAGGGTTACCTTATCGCTTTCAGCTTTTTCTTTTGCGCTCTGAATCATTTCATCAAGACCTTCGGCGTTTGCAATCGGGTCAATCCGCCAGTCATAGTTATAAAAATATGTATTCTCCGCTCCCACAGCCTTTGCGGCGGTACCCGCTATCTGAACCTCTGGAACATCGCTGCTGTAATCAAAATCATAATTGTCAACAGAAAGAGGATAAACCGGAGTGCTGACGTTTTTATATTTTGAATCTCCGTTTTCATCGCACATAAATCCGTCAAAAATATTTTCAAGAATATTTGCCGCCATCTGAGAGGTATGGTTAAGGTTAAAGGTAAATACTGTTTTTATGATTCCCGAAAAGACCTGAGAAATTACGTATTTTACATCAACTTCCGGCGGGAATACGCTTTTTTCGTTTTCAGTGCATGCATCCGTAAAATATCCGCGGCTGCCGACGCCTGTAACGATAATAACCGGTGTAACTTTTTTATCCTGAGCGAATCCCGTCGCGGCAAGCAGAAAAATCATTGCGGCAGCGAGAATTACTGAAATTGCTTTTTTCATTTATTTCTTTCCTCCGATCATAGAGCCAAGTGTTTTAATGAAGCTCTTAAACCATTCAATAAATAAGTCAATAAATGTTTTTCGTGTTTTTTCAGTTTTTGTAAGATCTATGCTGTCGATAACCTCATCGCTATCGGTTCTGTAAGTATTGATTGTAAGCTCCTTATTTTGAAATTCAAGGGCTGTGTATGTAGCAATCGGCTCCTCGAAAGCATAACGTATGACATCGAGATTTTTATGCGCTGAACAAATATTGCCGCCCGATGATGATGAAGCCTGCAAATAAACAGTACCGTTATTATTTATTTTACCTGCGTAAACCGGGTAAGTGCAGGAATACATATGGTCATGACCGCTCAGAGCAAGGTCGATATCATAAGCGTCAAACAAAGGAGCGAAAACGCTGCGGTCAAAGGCAAATTCGTTTTGGTTATAATCAGCTGAATACGCGCTGTTGTGAAGTATGGCGATTCTCCATTCGGCATCGGGATAAGCCTTGACTGCCGCTTTGAGCAGAGCCGCCTGATCAGGCACGAACATATCGTTTGAATTAAGAATAACGAACAGTGCATCGCCGCGGCAGAAATAATATCCTGTTCCCGCAGGTGAGGCGAAAAGCTCTCTTTTTCTGTTTGGATTATTTGAATAATATGAGTACGCGGGGAAATAAAAATCATGATTGCCTATAGCGTTTACAAGCGGATAGCTGCGAAGCTGCTCCGGGGACAGAAACGCCTTGTACTGTGTGAGGCTGAAACCGTGTTCTGTCTGATCACCCGCTGAAATAATAAACGCCGCATCGGGATATCTTTCGGTAGCCATTCTGACGGTTCTCTGCCAGCCGCAGGTATCGTTGATAAGCACGTCAGAGTCTTTGGCATCTCCGGATCTTCCTATCTGTGAGTCAGAGACAAATATAGCGGTATAATCATTCTGAGGCTGTATTTTTAATTTTTCCGGTTCGCTCCACCCATTCTTTTCAGTGTATGAATACCAGTAGGTTTTTCCTTCTTCAAGATTTTCGGCCGATGCTTTGTTTGCTCTTTTTGCAAAAAGCGTGAGCGATGAGTGAACCTTAAGCTCTTTAGCGTCTGTCATATCACTGTTTTCCGAAATTTTGATTTTCTGTGCTCCGTCAGAAAATTCCGAAAGCCAACTGAATCCTATTGTTCCGACTTTGTTACCGACAGAAAGTGTAATAACAGTTTTGTCCGCCTGTATGGAATCCCAACGGGCTGCCGTTAAATCTCTTTCCTCTTGGGAGAATGTGAAATTTGCTCCCGCGAAAACTGTGCAGGAAAGAATAAATACAAGCGCGAGACAAATTGAAATCAATCTTAAAGCTTTTTTCATCGATATATCTCCTTTACACTTACTCGTTATCCTTTTTTTCAGACTTTATTGCCGATGCAACCGCTGCCGCCGCCAGCACCGCGGCACTGACTGCGCCGATTGCGACAAATATGTATTTTTTACTTTTACCTTCATCGGGATAAAACACATCTGTGTTTTCGCTGTTTGCGCTCACGTCTTTTGTTTCATCTGATGCTGTTATAATTTTATCAACAGGCTGTTCTTCTTCAGAAATTTCAGCGGTACTTTTTGCGGCTTGTTTTGATTTTTTACTTTTTACGGCAGTTTTTGAAGCTTTTGTTTTTACAACCTTTTTAAAAGTAAAATCATCTGTTGTCTTCTTCGCTTGGGATTTTGATTTTTTCGTTTTTTCGGCGAAAGTTTTTTTCTTCGTCTTTTCTGATTCGAAAGATTTCTCTTCTGAAGTTTTTTCTTTTGTTGTTTTTTCGGCTGTGGTTCTTTCTGTTGTTGATTTTTCAGAGGTTGTTTTAGTTGTTTCTGACTTAGCGGTTTTTTCAGTTGTTATTTTGGTTGTTGGCGTTTTGGTCGTTGTTGTTTTCGTGGTTGTCGTTTTGGTTGTTTTTTCAGTCGTTGTTTTAGCCGTAGTCGTTTCCGGCTCCTTAACCTCAACGGTATACACTCCCGACTCTTCACCGTTCAAATCAACAAAAACAAATTTTACAGTTTCACATGAAGACGGACCGTCTTTGAAATGAACTGCAATTTCAGTAATCGTACAGCCGGAAAGCTCATCGATATCAGAGCATGACTCCATTGGATAATACCCGTCTTTAACAACGCCGCTTCCTAATTTAATAAGCGCTGATTCTGTGCCGTTTACACTGAGCTTCATGCTGCCGTCTGTCAGATTTCCGACTTTCTGAAACTCAATCATTACAGCAAGGCAGATTAAGCCTTTCTTTTTATCAGTTACTGTTTTCACAACAGCGGAATTTATTTTATTTTCAAAATTTCTCTGATTTTCAAGAACAAAAACAGGTGCGTTTTTCCATTCGGAATCTGTCAGAATTCCGTCTATCTTAATTGCACAGGCATTAATTCCGGACGAACAAATAATTACAGCCAGAATAAATGCCGCAGCCGTAAATTTTTCAGCAAATCTTTTCATATCTTATTTTAAGCGAAACAATTTCAAACGGTTTTGCCGCAAATGTAACGCTTCTGCCGTTAACTTCAAGCTCTGTCTCACTGTTTTCCAACATATCGCAGATTTCGGCAGACGTTATGTCAAATCCGAATTCAAGCGTAACAGCCGTTTTTTTATTGAAGCATTCATAACCGCGGACGATAAGAGCGTCACTGTCCTCAGCCATTTTTGCGGTGTCAACAATGAAGTTTTCGGCATCACATGAAATGAATGAGTATTCCTCGGGCAGTGTACCGTTCTGCTTTTTTATTTCATAAGCGCAAAGCGGATTGTTAAGCTCAAACGCTTTCTTTATTGTGCCTGCCTCACGATAATTATCCGCATGAGGATAAAGCGAATATGTAAACTTATGAATGATTTTATCAGCGTTCGGGTCAGGATGAGTGCCGCACTTAAAAAGTGACAGCTTCATTGTGCCGTTCTTGACATTATGACCGTATTTGCAGTCATTCATAAGGCTGACGCCGTAACCGTATTCGCCCATATCCATGAATTTGTGAGCACAGACTTCAAACTTTGCCGCGTCCCACGAAGTATTCTGATGAGTTGCTCTTTCGAGAGTGCCGAACTGAATATCATAAGTTGCCTTGTCGGTATTTACATCAACATCAAACGCCGCCTTGACCATATAATGCTCCTGATGCCAGTCCGCGACAGTTATGAAGTCGATTCTTGCGTCATGATTGTAGAAGCATATCTTCTGTGTGAAGTCGGAATCAAGAAATTTTCTCTTTATCTCAATTCCGAATCGCTCGCCCTCGTCAAAGAATTCAATGTCCTCAACAGAGTTGATTTCATATTTTGTGTCCTCATAATAATTTGAGATTTCCCAGTTGTCATACTGATAAGGGTAGTCCTCAAACGCCTCAATAACATTTGCTCTGCCGCCCTTTCGGAGAACTTCCCTCTCATTCTTTTTATCAAAAAGTCTTGAGATTGTATAATCATCGCCAAACTCAGCAATATAGTATTCGGTTTCGATTTTTTTGCCGTCAAAGGTACAGCCTGCCTTTTCTTCCTTCGGAGTTATAACCTTATATCCCTTTGCGGGAATATCTTCTGCATAAACGAATTTTCCGCCGTATTCAACAGCTCCGCTCGACCTGAAAGAATTGGGATTAAACACAAGAAGCCCGCCGTCGGTTTTAATATTATCGGCAACAGCCTTTCTCGCTCCCTCTAAAACAGATGTGCCCTTTTCTTTTACAATTGCGTAGTCCTCATCACACTTGTCATAAACAAAACTGATTGAAGAGCCGGGCAGAATATCATGGAACTGGTTGAGAAGAATAGTCTTCCAGCCGCTGTTGAGCTTGTCTCTGTCATAGTCAAAACCGGTGAGAACTTTTGCGGTATACGCCGCTGTTTCGGCGTTTTGATAAAGAAACTCACTTTTTCTGTTGTTCTTTTTATTTTTAGCGACAGATGTGTATGTTCCTCTGTGAAACTCAAGATAAAGCTCGCCGACCCATCTCGGAAGCTGAGGATTATTCTCGAGCTTTTTTCTCATACGGCTGACATAATCGCCGGCGAACTCGATTTTTGTTGCGGGGATTCCGGGAAGACCGTACTGCATTCGTCTGTGAAATTCAACATCTTCGTCCTTGGGACCGCCGCCGCCGTCTCCTCTTCCGAAAGTGACGATTGTTTCGGAGTTAAGCTCCTTGGGCTCATATCTGTCATAAGAGCCTTTAATATATGACGGCGTGAGCTTCGGGGTATATGTTGTCTGTTTGAATCTGCCGCCCGCGAGGTCAACGGCCGTGAGAAAGGTTGAGAATACCTTTGTGCCGTCAATACCGTACCAGTTAAAGTTGTCGTAAGGCATACGGTCAAATTCGTTCCAGCTTATTTTCGAGGTAACAAATGTATCAATACCGCACTTTCTGAGAATTTGCGGCATAGCGGCACTGTATCCGAAAACGTCAGGCAGCCAGAGAATGTGATTGTCAAGACCAAACTCATTTTTAAAGAATCTTTTGCCGAAAAGGAACTGCCTTACAAAGCTTTCACCGCTGATAAGATTGCAGTCAGCTTCGACCCACATTCCGCCCTCGGCTTCAAATCTGCCTTCTTTAATATATTCCTTAATCTTTTCGTAGTATTCGGGGATTTCTTCCTTTACATATTCAAAAAGCTGCGGCTGACTCGACATAAATTTGAATTCTGGATATTTTTCCATAAGAGCGCAGACGCTTGAGAATGTTCTCTGCGCCTTTTCTCTTGACTGCTGATAAGTCCACCGCCACGCAACGTCAATATGAGTATGACCTATGCACGAAGCAACCTTGCCTGTCGTATAGCATTCTTTTTCGTAAAATTCTTCTGAAAGATATCTGCTTGCTTTCTTTGCGCTTTCAACAAAATCTTCGCTGCCGGGTCTTCTCCAGTCAAGCATTTTAAGAGCGTTGTGAAGGCATGTCTTTATTGAAACGTAATCTTTTGAAATCGGGTCAAGCAGCGCAAGGGCAAGATATGGTGTGTAAATGTCATAATAAAGTTTCTCGACATCACGCTGAAAAAGGCACAGCTCACAGTGAAACTCTGAAATCTGACCGTGCGGTGTTGAATAAGCGTAAACATGAATATCCTGTTCTTTTTCGGTCGGATTAAGCTTCAGATAACGGTGCTGTGAGTCAATTCCGCGGATAAATTTCCCGTCAGCATAAGCCATGTACTGAGGTTCCCACTGCTCGTCATTTTTATCTGTTGAAGCAATATAAAGCTCTAAATCTTTGCCGATAAGCTCGTCGGGAATGATAATTTTTTTATAAAACCATCTGTGTTCCTCAACGCTGAGTCCCCAGCGGTCAAGCTCGCCGAAATCCTCCCATGTCTCATCAACAGCCGGAACAATATTATTCTCTTTGTATCCGCATTTCTTTGTTTTGAAGCCTGAAATTTTTATCCTGACAGGTGTAATCTGTTCCTCGATTTTTTCAAGCATTGTTTCGATTTTTTTCACTGTAAGATCGTTAAGCATATACTTACCTCATTAAACTGTAAATTTTTTCAACTTCCGCCGATTTTGAATAATCCCGTGCGGATACATTTCCCCGGATTTTTTTCTGTAAATCCTCATTATTTATATAATCCGAAATTCCCTTTGCGCAAGCTGAATTTTCGAGCGGAACAATAACTCCGTCAACACCGTTTTCAACCTGACCGTGAGCAGTGGAATAATCCGTTAATATAACTTTTTTATTTAATATAAGTGCTTCGTTTACAGTAACAGCGTTACCCTCAAACCTGGATGGCTGAACGTAAAAATCGCACTGTTTTATATAGGGATAAGGGTTGTCCTTCCTGCCTAAAAGAATGACGTATTTTTCCATTCCGGCTTCGCTGATTTTTTCTCTTATCAGCTTTTCGTCCGTACCGTAGCCGATGATATACCATTTAACATTAAGTCTGTATTTTTCAATAAGCTCTTTGCAGATAAAAGGCACATTGTCGAAGTTTTTTGCGACACAGTATCTTCCCACAGAAAGAAGTCTTATACCGTCATCGGGCATTTCATCCGACGGAACAAATTTTTTGCTTTCGCTCCTGATAAACTCTGCCGGATGCATATTTTCAATGAGCACGATTTTATCTTTAAGAGACGGAAAAACCTCAAGAAAATTTCTAGAAACTTCGGTGGAAATCGAAACAATTTTATCGTATCCACGCCACATTTCAAGCTCTGATTTCACATCTGTTTCAATGGCTTTATAGTCAGTATGAATCCACGCGATTTTTATTTTACCTTTTGTTTTTTTCAGCGCGTAATAATGCGGCGTCAGGAAGCTGATAACCAAATCATATTCCTTATCTGAAATCATCGGCATGAATCCCGCAGTATATTTGTGGCTGTAATTTATGAAAACGTCAGCCCCGCTTTTATAACCTGCGCGGGCTATGAATTTTTCAGCTTTTTTGTTACCTGTGAACCGCCCTGCGGCAACGCCGAGCTGCCCGTTTTTTATTACCTGTAAAGCGGGAACTCCCATGCAGGCATAAGCTGTTTTCTCCTGCAGAAGATTTACATTTTTCGGAATGGTTTCCATAAGCTCACCGAAATGGCGTTCAAGAAAAAGGTCAACGCTGTAGTTTTTATAGTCAATATTATTGAGAAGTCCCAGCAAAGCACGTTCAGCTCCGCCAAGCTCCATAGTATGTGAAACAATAAGAATTTTCTTCATTTTTTCACCCAGCTTCGACAAAATAATACAATCTTATTATAGTATTTTGATACTTTTATGTCAATAAGTATGAACGCAGGTCATGTCCTTTTTTCTGCGTTGTAAATAGATGTGACCCATTTTTCCTAAAAAAGAAGGAACTAAATGGTATAATGTTTTCATCTGCTTTGGAACGGAGCCGTAGGCGAAGTGGAAAAGCAGATGAAAACGGCGCGGCTCACGCCGACAG
>JAZLLB010000031.1:0-4723 GCA_045597925.1 Acutalibacteraceae bacterium | reverse complement strand
TTATTACGGCTGTCATATACTTTATTATCCTTATCTACTGTTACGCTTGTTAAGCTGCTGCAATTATAAAACGCACCATAGCCAATGCTTGTTACGCTGTCAGGGATTGTAATATTTGTTAAACTGGTGCATTCACAAAACGCACCCTCACCAATACTTGTGACGCTGTTAGGGATAAAGGTATTCTTACAACCCACGATTAAAGTATTTGTTGCCGTTTCAATAATTGCGTTGCAGTTATTACGGCTGTCATATACTTTATTATCCTTATCTACTGTTACGCTTGTTAATGCTTCGCAGTATTCAAACGCCCCATTGCCAATGCTTGTTACGCTGTCGGGGATTGTTATGCTTGTTAATGCTTCGCAGTATTCAAACGCCCCATTGCCAATGCTTGTTACGCTGTCAGGAATTTCTATGCCTGTAAGTCCGGTGCAGTTATAAAACGCTTCATAGCCTATACTTGTTACACCGTTGCCGATTGTTATGCTTGTTAATGCTTCGCAGTATTCAAACGCATGATCGCCTATGCTTGTGACGCTGTTTCCGATAACAACAGATTTTATTGAAGAATTGTTAAAAAAAGGTGACACTTCATATCTATAATTTGTCATTGCGCCTGACCCGCTTATGGTAAGCTTGCCTGTGCTGCTGTTAAAGCTCCATGAAACATTATTGCCGCACCGGCCAGACGCGGCTAAATCTGCAGCACTTGCTTTTGTTGCAAACAGATTTTCCCAATCAAAATCTGCAATCCCACTCAGCGGCGCGGCAGTAATAAGCATCACCGTAACAAGCAGCGACGCAATAACCTTTCTGAAAGTCTTTTTCATAAGAATTCCCTCCAAATTAAAATTAAACATAACATATTGTATCATCAAACGAAGAAATTATCAATAAAAAATATCTGATGTCATTTAAAAAATCGTTTCGGTGAGCGAACAGACTATAACGTAACAGCAGAAAACAAAAACGGCCTCAGAAAATGTAAACTCGGCAACATAACTGCAATTGAATACTGAAAAAGATTCAGCCGTCACGTCAATATAACCAGTTTACAAAACAAAAAGTTATGCGGTTAACAATCATATTGCCATTGAATATCAAAAAAATTTATGTTATAATCTGATATCATAATCAGAAGAAGGAATCTGCTTGAAAGTTGTAGTTATCGATGGTCAGGGCGGAAGGCTCGGTCAGTTAATTACCGAAAGTATAAAAAAAGAAAATCTGAATATGACGGTTTACGCTGTCGGTACAAACAGTATTGCCACATCCGCTATGCTCAAGGCAGGTGCGGATTTCGGAGCCACAGGAGAAAATCCTGTTATAGCAGCCAGCCGTGACGCAGATGTAATAATCGGTCCAATAGGTATTATCTCTGCTGATTCACTTCTCGGGGAAATCACTCCCGACATGGCTGTAGCTGTCGGGCAGAGTAAAGCCGTTAAACTGCTGATTCCCGTAAATCTCTGCAACAACCGTGTCGTCGGTGTTAAGCAGAAATCTATGGGCGATATGGTAAAAGAGGCAATTGAGTCCCTGAAGGAACTTATCTGATAAAAACAGTAATTTAATGATGCTATGAAAGTATCGTAATCGTTCAAGACGGTGATATCTTAATTCAGAAGAAGGTAATAAAGATGTCATCAAAAAATAATCTTGTTAAAACTGTTCTCGCCGCTGTATTTTTAGCTTTGGCGCTTGTTCTGCCATTGCTTACAGGTCAGCTGCGGCAAATAGGAAACGCGCTTTGCCCGATGCATATACCCGTATTGCTGTGCGGATTTATTTGCGGACCGTGGTACGGGCTTGCAATAGGCTTTACAGCACCGCTTCTCAGATTTCTGATTTTTTCTGCTCCGCCGATAATGCCTGTCGGTATAGCTATGGCGTTTGAACTCGCTGCGTACGGATTAGTTGCAGGTCTGATGTATCAGACGCTTCAGAAAAATAAGGGCAATATATACGTTTCTCTTATTTCGGCGATGGTGTCGGGAAGAATTGTATGGGGAATAGTACTGACAGTTCTTTATGGATTTGGAAAAGCAGAGTTCGGATTTGCCGCATTTATTGCAGGTGCGTTTATTAATGCGATTCCCGGAATTATTATTCAGATAATACTTGTTCCGGCACTGATAATTACTTTTAAAAAGGCTAACGAAAATAAAGGTTTTCTGATGTAAATATTTTTTTGAGCTGTATTTGGCTTTTGAAGCTTCAGATTTCAAAGTTATCAGCTCATTTTCCTATGCTCCGTTTCGTTTGAAAGTCAAGAAAAAACAAAGATTCTTACCGGATTTTTATTTTTCGGCAGGAATCTTTTAATTTTATATGGGGTGCGCAGCATTATAAGTTTTATTCAGTACACGCAGGTTTGCTTCAGATAGAATTTACAGAGAAATATTCAATAACCGTTAATTCAACGCTCCGCCGGCGGCTTTGTAACCGGTAAAAATATTTTTTGACGAAAACGGATGAAATTGAAGAAAAACGCTTCACAAAAGTCCGATTTTTAACTATATATAGAAACACTGTTTTGAGGTGATAGATTTGTTAAGTGAAAAAAATAAACTGTGTATGTCCGCTGATGAGCTGAAAAGCTGCATCGGCGACAGCGGAATATTCGCATTTGACTTTGAAACTTTGCCCGAAGCCCCGTACCGCTCGAAGCCGAAAGCATCCCTTCACGCTCACATGTCATATATAACCGGCATCAGCTTTTCGGTGGGGAGCATACCGCCGTTTATGTTCCGTTAAGACACCGCACGGGTCAGAACTGCGGAACAGGACGGGCTGCGGGCATATCTCAAAGAACTTTTCACGTGCAGAGACAGAATAAAAATCGCTCACAAGACAGAAGATACCCCGACATTAAAGCTCGAGCACAGAGCGATGAACAAGATAAAATTTACCCCGACTATAAAAAGGAGATGATGCTATAGATGTTTAAACTGCCGTCAAGCCCTGTTACGGATTTTCTGATTATGCTCATTTCAGCCCTGCCAGACCTTTCAGCGGTTGATACGCTCATAAAAAGAAACAGGAAAATCTCAAAGGGCAAAAGCGCCATAAAATACAAAACCGACGGCAAGACGCTGTTCGCTGAAAAGCAGAACGGCAGTGAACAGATACAGCTTCGGCTTGATGATTTCGGCAGTCTGCCTTCCGTTAAGCTGATTCTGTTTCTGCTGACGCAGATAAACAAACTGGCGATTACAGACACCAATGTGGTTACATATGAAATTGAGTTTAACATAAACGAGCTTGTAAGGTGCGGAATGTATAAATCCGCCACCAGTGCCAAAAAGGCATTGCAGACGCTCGACAGAATTACCGATATATATTTCAGAGGCATTGTCAGATGTGAAGAGATGAAAACCGTAACCGAATGGCAAAGACCGGTTGAGACGGTCGGCATAAACAAACGCAATGTCACGGTTGAGCTTATGGCGCAATATGTTATAATATAATCGGCGATGTTCACGTTGACAGAAACCTAAAGGATTATATAATTAAAAAAATATTTATTTAAAATTCATTAGCCATTTTTAAAAGTTCTTCGTATAAATAGATGTAAGACAACGAAAGGAGCTGAAAAACATGGTATTTGGTTGTTGTTTTCTTGAATATTTTTACATTTAAAACAAATACAGTTTATTTGCGGAGGTAAATGTTATGAATAAAGATAATAAAACACTTAATGATAAAGAAATTGAAGCTGTTACCGGCGGTACAGATGTCGGAGGCGTTTGCGGTCCGAATTATCCGGCAATAAATAAGAATGAATATTCTATAGGTTCTCATCACTCACCTGACACAGATACAGTGTGTATAAGTGATCCTACATTTTCAGAATGATAAAAGGAGATAATTATGAGTAAGAATAACAAAGAACTTAAAGACAACGAGCTTGAAGCTGTAAACGGTGGAATGAAAGTTGTTGCAGAAGAAGAGAAAGTAGAAGAGCAGAGCTGGTGGATAACATTAGTGAACTTTTTCTTTAAAACTAAAACTAATTAAAGCGGAGGTAAAATACCATAAAAAACGATAAAACAGTGCAGAAATTGATTTAGGGGAGAGTAAAACTCTGAAAATCACATCGACCAATCAGAGTGATAAGAATGTCTATGTTTCTTCCGTCACATTAAACGGGAAGACAACTGATGATTTTATCTTCACCCATTCTGATATTACCGATGGCGGCGAGCTTGTATTTTCCATGAAATAAAACTCCGTTTCCGCTATATATATATCGGAATCAGTACAGATGTAAACAGTTACACTTCTTGCAGAAATCTCAACGGTCAATATACATTAACAAAAGACTGTTTTATATGTTATGAAATTGACCGTTTAAACGGCAGTTGATAACTGACAAATAAGAACATAATTACTGTATAACCTCCCTGAAGTTGAAATTAATTTCAGGGAGGTTTGTTAATTGTACGAATTTCAAAATCGTATAGTATATTTGATTGAACGTGGACTGAAAGTATGTTATAATAACTTCGATAATCAGTATTTATATATTTTGCAATGGAGTGTAAAAAATGACTTATGAAGAAATAAAAAACAATAATTCAGTAAAAACTTATGTCAAAGCAGCTGATGAATCTCTCGCAGCTCTCGGATATACCGAACACAGTTATGCGCATGTTACGGCTGTTGCCGAAAAGACCGGATATATTCTTGAAACTCTCGGCTATGATGAGAGAACAGT
>JAZLLB010000030.1:0-3469 GCA_045597925.1 Acutalibacteraceae bacterium | reverse complement strand
GATTTCAGCTGTCGCCATTACAGGGTTATGGTCTGAGGGGAATTTACCGTCAGGTCTGTCTGTTATAACGGTGTACTTTTTAACCTTGACACCTTTTGTGAAGCTGATGTAGTCAATAATCATCGGCGGTTCATCTTTTTTGATTAACGGATAAAACGCATTGAAGGTTACGTTGCTCATTGTGTCCTCAGCGGTGTATTTTGAATCCGCCAGACAGCCTGAGGTCATCTGCTTATAAAGGTCGCAGCCCTCTTTGAAATTAAAATCGCCTGTGCAGACAACAGGAACATCAAATTTCGCCGCGTGGTCAAGAATCATCTGAAGACCGTATGTTCTGGCGTTATTTCCTACATGGTCGAGATGTGTGTTTATATGAACATATTCCGTTTTGCTCTTTTTATCTCTGAGCTTTGCCCATGAGCATACTCTGCGGCATACCGCGTCCCAGCCGTATGACGGTGTATCAGGTGTTTCCGAAAGCCAGAATGTGCCGCTGTCAATAACATCATATTTATCTTTAAGATAAAAGACGGGTGAATATTCGCCGCCCTGCTTTCCGTCATCTCTGCCGACTCCGACATAAGCGTACTCGGGCAGAGCCTCGCTGACAGCTTTCATCCAGTCATAATGCGATTCCTGCAAGCCGAATGAATCAGGCTTATTATTTCTGAGAATGTCAGTTACCATACCCTTTCTGTCAGTCCAGTTCATTTCATCGGGACCGTAACAAAGAACATTGAATGTGATAATTTTAATTTCCATATGTATGACGCTCCTTTTACAAGAGATTTTTTTCACCGATGCAATAATTATTTCTTATAGCCTCAAAGCTTTCATCGCTGATAACATGTTCTATTCTGCAGGCATCCTCAGCGGCGGTCACGGGATTTACACCGAGAGCGATAAGATAATCAGTAAGCGCGGTATGACGTTCATAAATTTTCATCGCGATTTTTCGGCCCGCTTCAAGAAGCTCAATATATCCGTCCGTATCCGTTTCTATATATCCGTTTTCTCTCAAATTCTTCATCGCCACGCTTACGCTGGGCTTTGAGTAATCAAGCTCGGTCGCTATATCCACAGAACGCACACGTCCGTTTTTCTTTTTCAAAACAAGAATTGTTTCAAGATAGTTTTCTGCTGACTCCTGAATTTTCATATTATCACCTGCCTGTTCATTCTATCATATTCGATACTGTTATTTCAATACTATTTTGAAGACAAAGCATAAAAAATTATGTAAAGTATTCCGTAAACAACAGGCTGATGTGCCATATATATCCAGAATGAATTTCTTCCGATAAATGTGAAAAGCTCTTTTTTCGGCTCAGTTTTCTTCCAGCTTTTAATTATTCCTTTTCGGTTCAGGAATCTGAAAAAGAAATATCCCGAAACAAACAGAAAAATCCACGGTATCAGCGGAAAATAATCAGCAGAAGCGAAGCTCCCGAATTTAAACCCGAAAAACGCTGTGAAATAATTTTTATAAAGACTCCGCGGCAATCTGCATAATATATTTTTGCCGAAACCTATGTACCCTTTGGGAACATTCTTTAAAAAAACAAAGGCGGTAAAATTTATTATAAGTCC
The DNA here is from genome assembly GCA_045597925.1 of Acutalibacteraceae bacterium. Lineage (GTDB taxonomy): Bacteria > Bacillota > Clostridia > Oscillospirales > Acutalibacteraceae > CAG-488. The sequence goes on along the minus strand of JAZLLB010000030.1, from coordinate 1,879 downwards.
GAAAAGCGGCGGTATTTTTACTGCAATTTTATCAACGGGTATCATCATAAGCATACACGTTCCTATAAGCGTCAGCACACCGAAGATTATTTTATCCTCAGGCATTACAAGCAGGGTTACCGCTGTTATCACAATACCTCCGCCGAAAACAAGCAGCCCTCTTTTAAGATGTTTTCCGCCGAGGCACCAGCAGAATCCCGAAAGAAAGATAAAGCTCCGGCATATGCTCTGCTGCCAGATTCCGGCATAATCCGATTGAAACCACGGTACTTTAACACCGAAAATGTACACTAAATCCCACATTATGTGGTAAGCAATCATGCTCACAACACAAATTCCCCGCAGCGCATCAATAAACGCGTAGCGAGGATTCCTTTTATTCAGTTTAACTGAATCGGTTTTACTCATATCGTTCCTCATCATCAGATGAATTTTAAAATAATCTCATAGATTACAGGTCCTAAAAGCGACAGCAGGAAGTTACCCACCTTAAATTTTTTGCCGAATATGAAATTCACGCCGATGCAGAAAATCATAACCGAGCCGACAAGCGAAAGATTCGACACAAGCGTGTCGCTCATATACGGTGCTATAAGCCCCGCGGCAAGAGTTATGCCGCCCTGATAGATACCCAGCGGAAACGCCGAAAACATTGTGCCGATTCCCATAGTTGAAGCCATTATCATAACAAAGAAAAAGTCAAGCGCAGATTTCACAAAAAGAGTTTCATGGCTTGCGGTCAGTCCGTCCTGCAGAGAACCCATAATCGCCATAGCTCCTATGCAGATAACAAGCGTCGCGTCAACGAATCCGTCAACAAATTTATTGTCGTTTTCTCTTTTGACTTTCTTTTTTATCCATTCGCCGAGACGCTCCAGTCTGTCTTCAATTCCGATAACTTCTCCTGCAAGTCCGCCGACAACAAGTGACAGAAACATGAGCATTGACCCCTGTGCTGAAATTTTTCCGTCAGAAACGGTAAACATCTCACTCAGCGTACCCGAAGCCCCGATAAACATTGTTGAAAGCCCGAGAGCCGCCATAATCATTTTCTGATATCTGTCTTTTATGCCGCCTTTAAAAAGTATTCCCAAAAGTGCCGCGATGATTACCGCAGCAACATTTACAATTGTGCCTAAACCTTTCATTACATGACCTTCCGAATTACTGCGCCTGAATTTTTATAAGACCTGAATTGACAGGAGTACACAAGTAGGCTTCTTTATAATCTTTCTTTAAAATCTCATATGCTTTCTGAGCATCGCTTTTATCGTTGAAAATACCGTAGCACGTGGGGCCGGTGCCGCTCATGCATGCGCAGACAGCGTTATTTTCGTGCATAACCGATTTAATCAGCACACGCTGAGGAACTTCAATAAGCTGCTCGAACACATTGCCTGCTTTCGAGCAAATTCCTTCAAAATCGCCGTTCGCGGCATAATAAAGCATAGAGCAGGTATCAAGGTGCCGCACACCGTTCTTATCAAATTCACCGAACGCTCTGCCTGTTGAAACACCCTGCTCGGGTTTGGCGAGAACGATATAGCACTCCTTTAAATCAGGAAGCGGAGAAAGCACATCGCCTATGTTTTGCGCCGCTCTTGTTCCGCCGGTAAGGCAGAAAGGAATATCCGCTCCTACCTTCGCTCCGATTGCGCAAAGCTTTTTTTCAGAAAGACCGGTTTCATAAATATCATTCAGAGCCTTGATAACAGCGGCACCGTCGGCACTTCCGCCCGCGAGTCCCGCTTCAAAGGGAATATTTTTTTCAAGATAAACAGAAATATTTCTGTCGCTGATCCCCTCCGCGTTAAAAAACGCAGAAGCCGCTTTGTAAGCTATATTAGCCTCATTGCACGGAATTCTTTTTTCGTTCGAG
>JAZLLB010000029.1:0-15989 GCA_045597925.1 Acutalibacteraceae bacterium | reverse complement strand
CCTTAAAGCAGATTGCGCTGTATTTTACCGCTGACTGTTTTGGGAAGCTCATCTTTGAACACAACAAGTCTCGGATATTTATAAGGCGCTGTATGCTCCTTAACGTATGTCTGAATTTCTTTCTTAAGCTCCTCTGTCGGTTCTGTTCCTTTTGTAAGAACGATACTTGCCTTAACTATCTGACCGCGAACCTCGTCAGGAGCGGCTGAAACACCGCATTCAAGAACATACGGAAGCTCCATGATAACGCTTTCAATCTCAAACGGTCCGATACGGTAGCCGGAGGACTTGATAACATCGTCAACTCTGCCGACATACCAGTAGAATCCGTCTTCGTCCATCCATGCGGAGTCACCTGTATGATAATATCCGTCATGCCATACTTCGGCTGTTTTTTCGGGGTCGCCGTAATAGCCGGTAAACAGTCCGCAGGGTGCGCCGTCTGAAACATTGACAACAATTTCACCTGTTTCACCGACGGGAACGTCTTTACCGTCAGCATCAATGAGCTTAACGTCATAAATCGGCGCCGGCCTGCCCATAGAACCGATTTTATGCGAAGCGCCTGTAAGATTACCGATAATCATTGTGCTTTCCGACTGACCGAAGCCTTCAAGAATCTGAAGTCCCGTTGCTTTTTCAAACTGACGGTAAACCTCGGGGTTAAGTGCCTCACCTGCCGTTGTCATGTGACGTACAGATGAGAAATCATATTTTGAGATGTCCTGCTTAATCATCATTCTGAGCATTGTAGGCGGTGCGCAGAAAGTGGTTATACGGTATTTTGCGAACATGGGAAGAATATCCGCGGCGTCAAATCTGTCAAAATCATAAACAAATGTTGCCGCCTCACACATCCACTGACCGTAGAGCTTGCCCCACATCGCCTTTGCCCAGCCTGTATCGGATATAGTAAAATGCAGTCCGTCAGGTTCAACTGTATGCCAGTATTTTGCGGTGTGGAAATGACCGAGAGCGTATTTATAATTATGCGCGGCGATTTTCGGATATCCCGATGTACCTGATGTAAAGAACATCAGCATCAAATCATCACCGCCGGGTGAATTTTCATTTCTGTAATAATGCGCGCTGTAAAGCGGGAACTCCTCGTCAAAGCTGCGCCAGCCGTCACGTTCGCCGTTAACAATCAGCTTATTGACCAATGTCGGGCAGTTTTCCGCCGCGAGGTCAACCTGATTTGCTGTATCGCCGTCTGCAGTGCAGATAATCGTGCTGATTCCCGCCGCTTTAAAGCGGTATTCAAAATCATGAACCTGAAGCTGATTAACCGCCGGAATAGCAATCGCACCCAGCTTGTTAAGACCAATCATCGCAAACCAGAACTGATAATGACGCTTGAGAACAAGCATAACCTTATCGCCTTTTTTAATTCCGAGAGACTTAAAATAGTTCGCGCACTGGTTCGAAGCACGCTTTATATCACGGAAAGTAAATCTGCGCTCTGTCTTATCCTTAGAAATATGAAGCATTGCGAGCTTTTCGGGATTTTTCTTCGCGATTCCGTCAACTATATCGAAAGCAAAATTGAAATTCTCAGTATTTTTGAATTTAATTGATGTAGGAGTACCTTTTTCATTTTCCTCAACATCAATAAATTTATGATAAATACGTTTTTTAGTATCTTTTTTATATTCAACAGTCGTATTACTGTCGTCAATAACCTTTTTATTTGAAAGCTCAGGGATTGGTTCACCTGTGGGATTAAGAACAATCGCGTAGAAAAGGCAGTCTTCACCGTTAACGGCAATCATTCCGTGAGGAGATGAGCTGTCATAATAAATGCTGTCGCCCGGTCCGAGAATCTCTTTATGAGAACCAATCTGAATCTGTAAATGACCCGAAATAACAATATCGCATTCCTGACCTGCGTGAGTGGTAAGCTCAATATCTTTATGCTCTGCTTCTTCGCTGTAGGCGCAGTTAACATAAAGCGGTTCTGCGATTCTATTCTGAAAAGCGGCGGCAAGGTTATAATAAACCATTCCGTGCGCCTGCTCTATACGCTGACCTTTGCCCGCTCTTGTTAATGTGAATGATTTAAGCGTAGGGCTGACACCTTCAATAATATCAGTTACATCTACGCCGAACGCAAGCGCGCAGCGGTAAATAAACGCAAAGTTAAGGTCACTTTCACCGTTTTCGCATTTAAGATATTCCTCTGCTGTTACATCGGTTTTCTGTGCCATTTCCTCCGCCGTGAAGCGTGTAATTTCACGAAGCTCACGAATACGCGCAGCCATCTCTTTAATTTTAAAATCAAGTCCTGTCATTTGTGCCATAAAAATACACTCCGTTCCGAGGCGGAAAATCAAAAAAGCCCGCCTCAAAGTTTAATGACTTTGAGACGAGCATTGATAACACCCGCGGTACCACTCAAATTGCGCTTTCACGCCACTCAGGCTCTGTCAAGCCGTATGCCTTTACGCAGCAGTCACGGGAAGGTTCTACTTGTTTTCTAACTTTCTTCCTTCCGGCTCGGAAGCTACAAACATAAAACATTCACTGACGGCTCGCACCCTGCGCCGCCTCTCTGAAAGCTAATTGTTTTATGAACTCTTCGTCAAAGCCTTTATCTATTACAGTCTATCAAACTTATTATAAAAAGTCAATATCTTTTAAAAAATAATATTAAAATTATTCGTAAATCCAATCAATCAAAGCTTGTTTCGCTGGATTTTTCCGCTTATTGTTTTAGGAAGCTCCTCTTTGAACTCAACAATTCTCGGATATTTATAGGGAGCCGTATTATGCTTGACATAAGACTGGATTTCCTTTTTCAGCTCCTCACTCGGAGTTACGCCCTTTACAAGAACGATGCTCGCTTTAACTACCTGACCTCTTACCTCGTCGGGAACCGCCGAAACTCCGCATTCAAGAACATACGGAAGCTCCATAATAACGCTTTCAATCTCAAACGGTCCTATACGATAGCCGGAGGATTTAATAACATCGTCAACTCTGCCGACATACCAGAAGAATCCGTCTTCATCACGCCACGCGGTGTCACCCGTATGATAATATCCGTCATACCATACTTCGTCTGTTTTCTGCGGCTCATTATAATATCCCTTGAAAAGTCCGCAGGGAACCTTTTCAGATGTTCTGACAACTATTTCGCCTGTTTCGCCGTCGGGAACCGGACTTCCGTCAGGGTCAAGAATATCAACATCATAAAGCGGACTCGGCTTGCCCATTGAACCCAGCTTATGAGTATCGCCCATAAGATTGGCGATTGCGAGTGTAAGCTCAGTCTGACCGAAGCCTTCCATAATACGAAGACCTGTCGCCTTTTTAAACTGGCGGTAAACCTCGGGATTAAGAGCCTCACCTGCTGTAGTCATGTGGCGGATTGAAGATAAATCGTATTTTGAGATATCCTCCTTAATCATCATTCTGAGCATTGTGGGCGGAGCGCAGAATGTGGTTATCTGATATTTAGCGAACATGGGAAGAATATCAGCCGCAGAGAATCTGTCAAAATCGTAAGCGAAAACCGCGCCCTCACACAGCCACTGACCGTAGAGCTTACCCCAGAGAGCCTTGCCCCAGCCTGTGTCTGAAATAGTAAAATGGAGTCCGTTTTCTGATACGCCGTGCCAGTATTTCGCTGTGATATAATGACCTAAAGGATATTTATAGCTGTGAGCGGCAATTTTCGGATACCCTGTTGTTCCCGATGTAAAGAACATGAGCATTGTGTCGTCACCGCAGGGAGTATGCTCGTTTCTGTAATAATGAGCACTGTAAAGAGGATATTCCTCGTTAAAGTTTCTCCAGCCTTCTCTCGGTTCACCTACAATTATTCTGTGCTTAAGTGTCGGGCATTTCGCGGCAGCTTCGTCAACCTGCGCCGCGGTGTTATCCTCTGATGTGCAGATAATCGCGCTTACCCCCGCCGCGTTAAAGCGGTATTCAAAATCGTGTTCCTGAAGCTGATGTGTTGCGGGAATTACAACAGCTCCCAGCTTATGAAGCGCGATAATTGAGAACCAGAACTGATAATGACGCTTGAGAACGAGCATTACCCTGTCACCTTTTTTGATTCCGATTGACTTAAAATAGTTTACGCACTGATTTGAAGCACGCTTAATATCTCTGAAAGTAAATCTTCTCTCGACCTTGTTTTTATCAATATGAAGAAGAGCCAGCTTATCCGGATATTTTTTCGCGACAGCGTCAACAATATCGAAGCCGAAATTGAACTTATCCTCATTGGAAAATTCAATTGACTGAAGAAGACCGTTTGAATCCTCTGTGCATGAAACGAACTTATCGCTTATATAATTCTTTACCTTTGGCTGATTTGTCGTAATGCTGTCTCTGATAACTTCTTCGTTTTCATCCTCGCCCGGAAGAACCACAGCGCAGAATTCACAGTCCCCGCCGTCAACAGCAATCATACCGTGAGGCGTTGAGCTGTTGTAGTAAATACTGTCTCCCTCATGAAGAACCTCTTTGTTTGCTCCTACCTGAACGAGCAGAGAACCCTTGAGAATAAGGTCAAATTCCTGACCGCTGTGTTTTGTAAGATGAATGGGCTGATTCTGCTGCTCATCGGAGTATTCATATCTTACCCAGTAAGGCTCGGCGATTTTATTTTTAAACATCGGAGCAAGGTTCTGAATCATGATGCCTTCTTCCTCGGCGGTTGTCTGACCTCTGCCCCTTCTTGTTACAGTGTAAGATGAAAGTCTCGCGCTTCGTCCTTCAAGCAGCTCTGTAAGCTCAACTCCGAAAGCAATAGCGCATTTATGAATAAAGGTAAACGGCAAATCTGTTTTGCCCTGCTCATACGCTTCGTATTCGGCAACCGAAACCTCGGTTTTTTCTGCCATTGTAGGTATGCTGAATCCCATAATCTCACGCATTTCGCGAATTCTGAAAGCGATTTCAGCAAGCTGTGTCATTGTCTGCATACTCATAATATGACCCCTTTCATACAGAAAGCATTGATATCAGGGCGAATAATAAATCAAACAAAAACCCGCCCCAAGAACTGAACTTGAGACGAGTCTGAAAATCATACCCGCGGTACCACTCAAATTGTGCTTTTGCACCACTCAGGCTCTGACAAGCCTTATGCCTTTACGCAGCAATCACGAAAACACCTACTGCTGTTTCAGTGTTTCAGCTCAGAAGCGATGGGAATTCAGATTTTCACTGCCGGCATCACACCGTCGCCGACTCTCTGAAAGCTAATATCTGTTCCGTCTTCGTCACAGCCTTTAAAGATTTTACAAGAGAGATTTTAACACCCTGAAGCTGTATTGTCAAGCGTTTTTTTGAATATTCTTATAAATTCTTAATGGAAGATTTGTTAAAAATACCCTATAAATAATCAGCTCAGAATGTCTGCTTTAAAAGCTCAAACGGCTTCACTTCTTCCATATCGACCGGTTTGATTCTGAATGTAAAATTCACATCTTTTTCATTGAAACGGTATTTCTCAGATGAAATCGGGCCGCATGAGCCTGAACCGATTCCCTCCTGCTTATAGTCCATACAGACAACGGTTTCCGCCTTGGGCTGAAGCTCAAAATCATGAGCGGTTTCAGTAAGCATTCCAGGTGTAAAGTGAGACGCGTTTACACCGAACGAGTCAATACCGTATCCGCTGAGGAAAAGACCGTATCCCTCTTCCTCGCCGATTACAGACCACTTTGTGCCGAAATGAGTTGAATTCTCCTGCGGTCTTACGTAATGCTCAAAGTTGTCTGTGGCAGTTGAAGAATATATGTCAACCTTTGAAGCAAGATTTTTATCAATATAGCTTTCCATAGGTCCGCAGCCGAAATATGTGAATTTTTCGTTTTCCTCAGGCATTTCAAAAATCAGACCGACCCTCGGCATATTTTTAATATATTTGTTTAACGTACCTTTTACATTGATGAGCAAATCACCGCTGCCCTGAATAATATATGTAACTTTTGCCCTGAAAACAGGCTCAATAACCTTTGCGGCATAAGAAATATCAGCAATAATCGCAGCATATGTATTGGTTTTGGTCATGCTGACATTGTATGTTTTCTGAATAAGTCTGTCAAGTCCGCATTTTCTCCAGTTTTCAACAAGCGGACGGTCGTTATCAATAGGAGCGCGCCACAGATTCATTTTTACGGGAGAGGCAAGCATCTCTCTGTTTTTGTATCTGACGGTGTCCATAACTCCGAAATATTTATCAAAACGGTAAACGCAGTTTCCGGCGTTTACGGTAATGAAGCGTTCATCTTCAAGGGTTTCAATCTCGTCCGAAGCTGCTTTAACAAGCTCATTTCTGCCTGTTTCAAGCTTTCTCTGCCATGTTCCGCATTCATAGCCGGCAGGTGCCCATAAAGTATCCTTTGAATTAAAGAAGCTGAGCGTAAGATATGCCTCGCCGCTGAGCGAAATCTCTTTCGGATTGAAAAGCGAGAATTTCTGTGTGGTTCTCGGCATAATCATCAAACCGGAAACCTCACCCGACTCTACCACTTCACCGTTGCATTTAATATTCCAGTTAAATCCGATATCGTCAAGTCCTTTGAAGAAACGCTTGTTGAATATTTTAATATTGCCCTTGCCGTCATATAAAACTCCGAACGGCTGATATATAAATTTGGCTTCAAGAAGTCCTGTATGTGGTGTTCTGTCAGGATAAACAAGACCGCCAACGCAGAAATTGCCGTCATTGGGGAAATCGTTAAAATCTCCGCCGTAATAATACTTAGTCTTGCCTGAAGCATCGGGAACCGCAACGGAATGGTCTGTAAATTCCCAGATACAGCCGCCGACAAAATTATCGTGTTTTTCAATAATATCCCAGTATTCTCTGAAATTACCCGGCCCGTTGCCCATAGCATGGCAGTATTCACAAAGGAAAAACGGCTTTTTCCTTGCGCCCTTCATAATACGTGAACAATCCTCAGGAGCGGGATACATACGGCTTTCAACGTCTGAAATATCGCTGAAATTCTCTTTGCATCTTGAGCCGTAATCAAAGTTGGCGCCTTCATAATGAACTATCGCTTCGGGATTTCTTGATTTTATGTATTTTTTCATCGCTCTGTGGTTATCGCCTGCGCCTGACTCATTGCCGAGCGACCAGAAAATAACACAGGGATGATTTTTATCTCTTTCATAAAGCCGCTTTGCTCTGTCAACATAAGCGTCTTTCCATTCAGGCGAATCGGAAAGCTTATTTCCCTCCTCGGGAATCCATTCGCCCGGAACGTAATTCATACCGTGAGTTTCAAGGTCAGCCTCATCAACAACCATAAATCCGAGCTTGTCGCAAAGCTCTGTGAAGCGCGGGTCATTCGGATAATGAGAAGTTCTGATTGAATTTATATTGTGTCGCTTGAATATAAAAAGATCCTCAAGCATATGCTCATAAGGCGTATAATGACCGAAAACAGGATGTGAATCATGACGGTTTACGCCGTACATTTTTATTTTCTGCCCGTTAAGAAGAACGCACGATGAATTGATTTTTATTTCACGCAAACCTATATTTACAAGAATAACCTCATCATTGCAGTATATATACATTTTATAAAGCTGAGGAATTTCCGCGCTCCATAAAAGCGGATAATCAATACGCAGGCTCATACTGCCGGAGGTAAAATCACCGTCAAATGTTTTCATGTTGTCAGGCGCAATAATTTTGTATTTTACATCACAGTCGCCGACCGTATCAATGTCAACGCTGAAATCACATCTTGTAAGTTTTTTATTAAAGATCATTTTTGTTTCAATATCTCTTACAAAACCCTGCCTGCTTCTGGCAAGAATATATACCTCACGGAAAATTCCGCTCATACGCCACATATCCTGATCTTCAAGATAGCTTCCGTCACACCATTTAAATACCAAAACGGCAATTCTGTTGCTGCCCGTGTTGATAAAGCTGGTTATATCAAATTCGCTTGTGTTATGGCTCACCTGGCTGTATCCGACAAAACTGCCGTTTATCCACAGATAAAAGCAGGAATCAACGCCCTCAAAATTAAGAAAAAGCTGACGTTTTGCCATTTCTTCGGTAATCTCGAAATCTCTGATATAAACTCCGCACGGGTTATCGTCCGGAACAAACGGAGGGTCTTTCGGATAAGGATAGTTTACATTTGTATAGTTAGGCTTGTCGTAATTTCTTTCAAGAAGCATCTGCCAGTTCATGGGAACAGGGATTTTTTCAAAATCTTCGGCATGATAATCCGCTTCAAAGAATTTATCGTTTATATGTGTAATGTTTTTATAAAAATGAAAATCCCAATGACCGCAAAGAGATGTAAAATACGCGGAATTTTCACGTCTTTTATCAGTATTCGCCTCATTATCAAACGGAATAAAATAAGCTCTTGGTTCTTCACAGTTTATATGAAGAATATGAGGATTCTCATAATATTTCTCGAGTTGTATCATAAAATCGCTCCTTTTATCATTCTATACCTTTAAAAGCGTCAAGTTCTTCTTTATCCAACTGTATTTTTTTATCTTTAATCAGTTTGACCTCATCTCTGTTATATGTAACAGGCGCGGCATCAATACGTTTATCGAGCTGAACCTTAAGAATTCCCCTGAGCAGATTGACATCAACAACCCTACCCTTGCCTTCCGGTGTATCAACAATCGCACCGCACTTGGGCGTAATTTTCAAAAGATGCTCATACGCATTCTGCTCATATTTAAGGCAGCACATAAGTCTGCCGCATGTGCCGCTGATTTTGACAGGGTTAAGAGAAAGTCCCTGCTCTTTTGCCATTCTGACGGTAACAGGCTGAAAATCGCCTATAAAAGTTCCGCAGCAGAAGGGTCTGCCGCATATTCCGAGTCCGCCGAGCATTTTCGACTCATCTCTTACGCCAATCTGACGAAGCTCAATTCTTGTATGAAAAACGCTTGCGAGATCTTTAACAAGCTCTCTGAAGTCAACACGGCCGTCGGCTGTGAAATAGAAAAGAATTTTACTGTTGTCAAATGTGTACTCAATATCCACAAGCTTCATATCAAGTTTATGCTTAAGAATTTTCTTTTCGCAAATCTCGAATGCGCTCTTTTCCTTTTCTTTATTTTCGGCAACCTTTTTAAGGTCTTCTTCGGTTGCGATTCTTAAAAGCTTTTTTAAAGGCTTAATTATTTCCTCATCGCTGACCTCGTGGTTTTCAACTGCGACAACACCGCATTCTACACCGCGCGCCGTTTCAACAATAACTCTGTCGTCTTTGCTGAGGTTATGACCGTCGGGGTCAAAATAATATACCTTGCCTAATTCCTTAAATCTTACACCGATTACTTCGGACATATTATTCTCCTTATCCCCTCGCGCACTGCCTTAAACAACTGCAAAAACGTGTTAAAAGCAGATTGAGGTTAGCGTTTTTATTTGCGAAATCATTTAATTCATTTGTTTTTTCAATCAGATTCAATAAATTTGACATTCCGAAAAAGGAAGCGGCTTTAGCCGAAACGTCATTACAATCCGCCGCGGCTCCTGATTTTATATAAACAGCATTTCTGAAAATAAGCTGCATATGAAAAAGTGTATCTGTCAGCAGAGCTTTGTTCTTTTCAAAAACACCTGTTTTTGCCATAAATTCATATTCAGTAGGAAGCATAAGGCAATCCACCAACTCAGACGCAAGCTGCTTTGCCTTTAAAGTATCTTCGTCATCTTCGTCTTCAAGCGAACTGAGAGAATAAACCGTCGCTCTTGAGCGGATAGTTTCGAGCATTGAGGCGGCATTATAACAGCACAGAATAAACATTACATTTTTAGGCGGTTCCTCAAGAATTTTAAGAAAAGCGTTCTGCGCGCTGATGTTCATGGTCTCCGCGTCTTTAATAATACACACTCTGCCTGCGGCTTCATTTGGCGTAACATAAACAGAGGGCTTAATAATATCTCTGATTATTTTAACAGAGAACTCTTTCCTGTCTTTCTCTCTTTCATAAACGGAAACATCGGGATGAATTTTTCCGAATGTCTTTACGCAGCTTCTGCATTCACCGCACGGAACCGCCGCGTTGCTTTCACAAAGAGAGCATGCCGCAAGAAAATACGCAAAATCAACTCTTGAACTGTATCCGCCTTTATCAATTATCACAGCATGAGGAAGTTTTTTTGATGAAATAACCGATTCCAGCTCATTTTCAAGCCTTGCGCTGATACTAAAATCACTGATGTTCATATTCTGTTTTTACATTTTATGGAACTGTTCAACATCAAGAACAAACACAGTAGCTCCGCCGACTGTCAGCTTCATGGTTGAGGTTCCCATAAATTCAGATGAAAGTAACGGAATTGAAGCCGTAATTTCCTCACGCTTTGAACAGTTTTTTCTTAAAATATCCAGAGCTTCTTCAAGTCTTTCTTCCTCAACACCCATAATAAGCGTAATATTTCCCGCTTTCAGAAATCCGCCGGCGGTTGAAAGCTTTGTGGCGTAGAGACCCGCGCGGTTGATTTCGTTCAAAACCTTATGCGAATCATCATTATTGATAATAGCTATAAGAAGTTTCATTTAAAACATCCTTTCAGATTATGTATTAATCGTTTCGACAAGAGCGATAATAAGCGGCATGGTTATTATTGACAGAAAACTTACAACCGAAACAAGCTGTGAGGCAAGACCGGTATCTTTATTATACTTCGCGCTGAACAACACCGTGTTGTTTGCCGACGGCGCGCTGGATGAAATCATCATAGCGTAAAGCAATGTTCCGCCCAGACCGAAAGCTCTGTATATAAAATACATCACAAACGGCAGTAATATAAGTTTAATGAATGCCGAAACAAATATCTTTTTCTTTTTAAAAACAGACATCAAATCTGTATTTGCAAGATATGTGCCGAAAATAATCATCGCAAGCGGGGTCTGCATTGAATCAACAAACGAAACAGGCTGAGTAATTATTTCGGGAAGATTAATTCCGAATAAATAAAACGGAAGACCGACAGCCACACCGATAACACCGGGATTTAAAACGAGTTTCTTGAAACCAAACCTTTTATTTCCTGTGTCCATAACAAGAATTCCATGAGTGAACGCCATTACATTGAACGCCGTTACAACACCGGAGCAGTAAAATACGCCCTCACTGCCGAGAATCGCATTTGTCAGCGGAAGAACCATATAGCCTACATTCCCGTATATTGAGCCGAATTTGTAAACAGCATTCCGCTCTTTGTCTCCTTTAATAAAAAACGGGCAGCTTATCGCAATCGCGACAAAATGAAGAAGGAAGCCGCACCCGATAGATATCAGAAGATTTTTTGCCGATTCGGGAGTAAAATCCTGCTTAAAAAATGAGTTTATAATAACAGACGGCGTTACAATATAAAACAGCAGATCAGTACAGGCTTTTGCGGTTTTTTCCGTATAAAGTTTAGTTTTATCCGCAATAAATCCCACAAGAACAAGAATATAAAGAATCCCCACCTGCTTTGCGGAAATTAAAACGTTTGATAAAAACAGCTGACTGTCAAACATTTCCGCACCTTAAATCCGTTTAGATGATTTGCCCGGTTCATATGAACGTGAAATAAGGACCGTAATAATCATAACAGGGATAAGCAAATCGCATATTTCAACGCTGTAACCGGTGCAGAGAAGATCTTCCCTGCCGATAACCGAAAGTAAAAATCTGGGAACAAAGCAGGTAAGCATAAAAACCGCCGCCGGTACTCCGTAAGCGAACATTTTAAAATATGTCTCACCGTTATCAACTTCGGATACAGTCTGAGTAAAATAAAGGAAGAAAAGCATTGCGAACGCAACCGCGAAAAGGCTTATAAATAAATCCGAAACATTGACAAAACTGATTTTAATCTTAAACTTCATGAGAAGCTTTGCTATGCCCCATACAGGCATCGCAAGAGCGATAAGTCTCAGCTTGGGAGCGACATTTTTCTTTGATGTGAATCCCGTTGCAAGCGCAAAAAGATATATCGCCGAAAGAACAGCGGCAACAGCCTCGACAAGAATTATTATTCCGCCGTTTTCAGACATATACTGCCATTTGGTCTTATCATAAATATTATTAAAGCCATCATTTACAGCGATATAATTTTTAAAGCAGGACATCGCGTCGAAAACAAATCCGATTCCGCCCAAAGCAAAAGCAACAATTCCGGAGACCGGTGAAAGGGCAGCCCCGTTAAATTTAAGACTCTTTTTATTCAAAAAAGCGGCAGAAATACTGAAAATTGAAATAAAAGCCATTACTGCATACATAATGTAAACCGAAAAATCAATCTTTGAGTAAAATCCGGTTTCAGGGTCAAGAATTTTAAAATACTGATAGATTCTCAGCGGCAGAAGAATTAAAATCGACACCGCCATTGCGGTAAATGTCGGTACAAACGGATACGCTTTTTTACTTTTCATAATAAATACACCCGATTCTTATTTTTCAATACGTTCCGACGCAGGAATGTATTCAAGGTTCATTGAGTAATCGTTGGCTCTGTCATCGAGCTTAATGTAGTCACGCTTCTGAGCAACACTCTTGTATGCAGGTCTTATAATCTTGTTGCCGGTTGTGATTTCCTCGATTCTGTGAGCAAGCCAGCCTGTAACGCGCGCAGTTGCAAAAAGCGGAGTGAATAAATCCTCGGGAATACCGAGCATCTTGTAAATAAAGCCCGAATACAAATCAACATTAGCGCAAATATTTTTATTGATTTTTTTATAGTGCCTGAAAATTTCAGGGGTAAGACGCTCAACAGCGTCTAAAAGATCAAATTCATCTTTCATGCCTGTTTTTTCGGCGAATTTGCGTGCTTCTTCTTTAAGAATAACTGCCCTTGGGTCAGAAAGCGTATAAACCGCATGACCCATGCCGTAAATAAGACCTGAACAGTCATAAGCCTCTTTTTTGATTATTTTATAAAGGTAATCCTCAACATTTTTGTCACTGGTGAAATCGCCGGCGTTTGCCATTATATCGTTAATCATGCCCGCAACCTTAAGATTCGCACCTCCGTGACGCGGACCTTTGAGCGAACCGATACCCGCGGCAATCGCAGAGTATGTATCTGTTCCGCTTGAGGTCAGAACTCTTGTGGCAAAACTCGAATTGTTACCGCCGCCGTGTTCGGCATGAATCATCAGACATGTGTCAAGCAGAAGCGCTTCTTCGTGCGTAAACTTTCTGTTTGACCTTATAGAATTCAGAATACATTCCGCTGTTGTCTGCGTCGGCTTAATCGGATGGATATACATACTCTTACCGTAAAAATTGCGTCTTTTGACCTGATATGAATACGCCATCAGAGCAGGAAGCCTCGCGATAAGCTGGATTGACTGCCTTATAACATTTTCAACAGATGTATCATCGGGATTTTCGTCATAAGAATAAAGAGCAAGCACAAGACGTGCAAGCATATTCATAATATCTTTTGAAGGCATTTTCATAATCATGTCTTCACTGAAGCCGTTCGGAAGTTCACGGCATTTTCCGAGAATCTCTCTGAAAGTATCAAGCTGGATTCTGTCGGGCAAAAAGCCGAAAATCAGAAGCCACGCTACCTCTTCAAAGCCGAAACGCCCGTCTTCCTGCGCGTTTTTAACTATCTGAGAAACATCAAATCCGCGGTAGTAAAGCTGACCTTCATGCGGAACCTTTTCACCGTCATTAAGATAATATCCGTTAACGGAGCATACTCTTGTAAGACCTGCCATTACGCCCGTTCCGTCAGCATTGCGAAGTCCTCTTTTCACTCCGTATTTTTCATAATTTTTAATATCTATCGCATTCACTTTTTTAATATTGCTTACAAGAAAGTCAATATTTTCCTGTGAAAGCGGTCCTTTATCAATGCTCATTTTCCACACCACCTAATAATTCTCTTAATTATACTACATTTTTCGCTGTCAAGTCAAGAAATAAATACAAATATAAAATGAACAATCTTTTAAATTATTAAAAAAATTTGTTGCCCAATCAGAAAAGATATGATAAAATAGCTTATATTTTATATTTAGGAGCCGGGACATTATGAAAAGTATCGGAATTGATATAGGCACAACAGGCATATGCGGTATTTTGGTTGACACTGAAAGCGGTGCAATTCTTAAAACAGAGAGCCGTGACAACGACTGTTTTATTGATACAGACAAAGATTTTGAAAAAATTCAGGACGGAGAAAAAATCCTCGGCAAGGTTACTGACATTTTAGAAAATCTTTTTGATGATGATACCGTTTCAATTGGTTTTTCAAATCAGATGCATGGAATTATATATCTTGATAAATCCGGCAAGGCTCTGTCTCCTCTTTATATCTGGCAGGACGGACGCGGAAACCTCCCGTATAAAAACGGCAAAACATACGCTGAATATATGGACTCGTTTTCGGGTTACGGACTTGTAACTGATTTTTACAACAGAGAGAACGATCTTGTACCCGAAAGCACAGCTTATGCGGTCACAATCGGCGACTACTGTATAATGAATATCTGCAATACAAATTTCCCTCTTATGCACATCACAAACGCCGCAAGCTTCGGAGCATTTGACAACAGTGAATACAAATTTACGGTTGATTTACCGTATCTTCCGAATGTAACTAAAGAATTTTCTGTTGCGGGATACTACAAAAATGTACCAGTTACCGTTTCTGTCGGCGACAATCAGGCGAGCTTCATCGGTTCTGTAAGAAATGACGATTTTGCTCTTATCAATGTCGGTACAGGCTCACAGATTTCAGTTGTGCAGAAAAGCAACGTTCTGCCGGATGGTATCGAAGCAAGACCGTTTGACGGAGTGAGTTATCTTGCCGCCGGCTGTGCTCTCTGCGGCGGACGAGCATTCAAAATGGTCGAAAGATTTATCGCGCAGTGTGCGGAACTTGCGACGGGAACTCTGCCGGAAAATCTTTATCCGGCAATTGACAAACTTCTTGAAAACAAAACCGAAACCACAATGTCCGCTGACAGCCGTTTTTGCGGAACCAGAATCAATCCGTCATTAAAAGGCTCATATACGGATATAGACGACATAAATTTCACACCGTCAGACATGATTCTCTCGACACTTAAGGGTATGTCGCGTGAGCTTTACGATATGTACGCTTTGATTAATGTCAGCGAAAAAGGGCTTGTCTGCTCGGGTAACGGAATCAGAAAGAACATGGCTCTTCAGAAAATTGTTGAAAAAGATTTCAGTATGCCACTGTATTTTCCTCTTTACAAAGAAGAGGCGGCTTACGGCGCGGCACTTTCCTCAATGGCAGGAAGCGGAATTTACAAAAGTCTTGATGAAGCAAGAATGCTCATAAAATACAAAGGAGAATAAATTATGTTTTACGATTATCCGATTTTCTTTGAAAAAAACAGAGTATTCAGAGTTTATAAAGGAGGCAAACTTTTTGCCGATTTCTTCTCTGATGATTCAACTGACGGCAATTATCCCGAGGAATGGGTAGTATCATCTGTTCATGCTCTCAATGACGGCAGTACAGATGAATATGAGGGAATCTCTAAAATCAAAGATTCCGACCTTTATCTCAGTGACGCGATGAAAAAATATAAAAATGAAATGCTCGGCGATAACAATGATATCGGAGTGCTGACAAAAATTCTTGACAGCGCAATCCGTCTTCCCGTTCAGGCTCACCCTGATAAGCCTTTTTCTAAAAAATATTTCAATTCGTGCTACGGCAAAGAGGAAAGCTGGGTTATTCTCGCGACACGTCCCGGCGGAAAAGTTTTCTACGGTTTCAAAGACGGAGTTACAATCGAACAGTTTGAAAAAGCGATTGCCGAAAGCGAAACAAGCAAAACCGTTATGGAAGATTTACTTGAATCCTTTGAGGTTAAACCCGGTGATGTTATTTATATCCCCGCAAAGATGGTTCACGCAATCGGTGCAGGCTGTCTTCTTCTTGAGGTTCAGGAACCTTCTGATTTTACTGTTCAGCCTGAACGCTGGTGCGGTGACTACAAGCTCTCTGACCATGAGATGTATCTCGGACTTGATAAGAAAGTTGC
>JAZLLB010000028.1:0-5606 GCA_045597925.1 Acutalibacteraceae bacterium | reverse complement strand
TATCGGAGGAAGGGACAATGTTACTTTCAAAAAAATTGACAGGAAAATAAAAAAGGGCGATATTGTTCTTTTTAAGAGAAATGATATAACATTTGTTATGCACAGAGTTTACAAAGCAAACTCCGATGGCACATTTGATTTTTTAGGTGACGCACAATGTGAAATCGAAAAAAATATAAAAAAAGAGCAGCTTATAGCTTTAGTTCAAAAGGCTGAAAGAAACGGAAAAGAACTGAGCTGCGAAAAAGGCCTGTGGAGAAATCTGATGATAATATATATGCATTTAAAAATCAGATGTCCGATTTTTTCAAGGTTTGTCCTGAAGCTTTGCGGCGTGACCGGAGGAATACTCAAAAAACTTACAAAAAAATTTTAAGATACATCGTGGAGGGGCTTGATATGACATCTCAAATGTTTTATTACTTATGCGGAATCAGATATTCAGGAGAAAAAAGCATTTTTTTCTTTGCGGTAAGTTATATTTTTATTATTATCATTCACAGAACAGTAAAGAAAAGCATTAAAATTATTAAACTTAATCGGGAAGAATTAGATTTATTGATATTAAGCAATTTTGAAAATAAACTTCAGAAAACGCTTGACAGAGGTTCCCGGATTCTTCTTTTAATGCCGTTTTTTTATATAGCAGGCGCATTGTGTATTGAGGAAATTGTTCTGATTTTGACCGATAGTGATTTTATAATTCACGCCGCTCCTTATTTCTGCGGAGCATTTTATCTGATATTTCTTGTATCTTTCGGGATTTTTTACGTCAGAAGAGTCAGATTGATCAATAAAAAAGAAAATATTCAAGTGCTGCAGATTATAGGGGGAGATGCTCAATTAAACTCAAAGCAGAAATAAAAAAGACAGCGACCTAATAAAATATATCGGGAGGGCAAAAAGCTCTCCCGATTTTTATGCAGTATCCAGATTGACAAAATCTTTTAATGAGGAATTATTTGAATGATTTGATGGGAATAATTTTTCCGTCAGTGCTTTCAACTGTGATTGTAACTGTATCATTTACATTGTAAGTTACAACATCTTCAAACTCAGCGGCGGTTATTGAATAGAAGCTCTTTGAGGAATCGAGCTTAATATAATAAACGCTTGTGCCGCTGATTACGGCTGTTCTTATTTCAGTGATTTTACCTGTAACTTCAATTGCCTCAGGTTCTTTGGCTTCGCCGCCTTCGGTGTCTGTTGACTCGGTGATGTTTTCTGTTGAAACCGCGACTGAAATGTTGTTTTTCTTAAGCTCTGTCGCGTAATTGTCAATACAGTCTTTAAGTGAAGTTCCGTAAGCACCGATTGAATACTGATTTACGTTAATCATAGCGTACATCTTAACAAGATTGCTGGAGTCCTTCAGGGGCATGAAGTAAGTGGGAACGCCGTCAATATTGAGAAGAAGCGGGAAGCTTGCCATATATTCATACTGCTGAACAAGGCCTTCAGCGGATTTCTGCGCGGATTCTTCTTTAGCGCCGGAAATGGTGTAATAGATAGCCTCTTTTGTTCTCATGTTAATAAGTGTGAAGCCTGTAAGAGATTCATCGTTTGTAAGAGATGTTACGCCGGTGTAAAGATAAACGTCATCGTTCATGGCAAGATAACTGTAGCCGTCTGTTGTGCAGTAGGTGTTCTTCTGACCGAGAATCGAGTTCCAGAAGCCGCCCTTGTATGAGCCGTAGTAATCATACTGCTCAACGAGAAGATTGGCTGAGTAAACTCTGTCTATCCATTCAAGGGATTCGTCACTTCTTACCTGCTCCATCGAATATTCCGTGCAGTCGCCTGTAACCGCGTCGCAGATAATAACGCCGACAACATCAGTGCCGCCGAAAAGACCGATTGTTTTATCGAGCTTTGCGGCAATCCAGTAGGCCTTGTCGTTATCGTCGATTTCAAACTGCGGAACATCTAAAAGATATGTGGGGTAAGCGAAACGTATCTGACGCTTGACATTATGCGCGAAATGGTCAGCCGTTGAATACTGAATGCCGCCGTCAACCGTAACGAGGTCGGATTTCTGCGTGATGGTGTCAATCTTGATAAACGCGGGAATTCTTGTTTTTCTGTTTGTGAACCATTTAATGATATTCGAATACTGAAGCGTTGCCAGTCTTACGGGCTTGTTTTTGTAATTTATCTGATTATATGAAGGCTCAACCGTAAACTGAGAAACATAACCCATTTCGGAAAGGTCGCTCAAAGCTCTTTTGGCGAGAACTTCCGTTGTGTCGGAATCTATTCTGGGTACGGTGTTGAAATCATCGTCAGACGGATTGGCGACCTCCTTGGCGAAGCTGCCTGTTCTTACGTCAATAATCTGACTGTAGCTTTTTGCTCTGAAAAATACGGAGGAAACAGCATATCCGCCCACGACAACCAAAGCTAAAACAACAAGAATAATAACGGGAACAATGTTGCTTTTTTTTGCGTAAACGGCATAGTCCGGTGTTCTGAGCGCGCCGGTCATGATATAGTTGACAATGCAGAAGCAGCCGATTGCGGCACCGATGAAAATGTACATCTCAATGCTTTTGAAATTAAAAGCGGGAAGATAGAAGTAATAACCTACTGCCGCGGCAATGAGGGTTATCACAAGGCTGATAATGACTCTCAGGCCTTTTTTCTCAGGAGGAATGACAAGCTTGCCGCCGCCTGATTTATTGCTGTCAGAGGAAAAGTCAACCTTTATAGGGTCCATTAAAACAACTCCTTAAAATTTCGTCTTATTCGGATTGTTGACCGAACTGGTAAATATTATATATCATTTTTGAACGTATTACAAGTGTTTGATGATTATTATCGTCATGAAAAGCCGTAATGTCGCTGAAAATTTACATTTTATTAAAAAAGTGATGTTGAATATCGTGAATATTTGATATATTATTATATATATCAGTAATTATTTTTTGAGGAATTTTTATGGATAATCAGAACGGATATTATAATTCACAAAACGGCTCTCAGGGGAGACCTGTGTTTAATCAGTACGGCACGTACACCGGTGCCGGTTATCAGTATGCCCGTTATCAGCCAAAGCCGGAGCAGAAGGATCCGTTTATCAGCCGTGAGGCAAGGCATATCACCAAGCTGAGCGTTCTTGCGGGGGCGGCTATTCTTTCATTTCTCGGAATGCAGAATATTATGGGCTTTCTGCTGTCAAAGCTCGGACTTTCGGAGCTTTACATGAGCAATTACAGCTTCCAGCTTATTTTCGGCACATTGTGTACCGTTATCTGCATTTTTGTGCCGTTTATGGCGGTGTACGGTCTGTATTCCAAGGGTGACAGAGACAGATGCTTTGATTTCGGAAAGCCGGTTTCCGCTGAAGCGTTCGGATTAGCTGTCTGCGCGGGGGTTATGGTCTGCTTCCTGGGTGATTATATCGCCTCCGGATTCAACTGCTTTGTCGGAGCTTTCGGCGTTTCGTTTGTTGATGTCGATACAAAAGCCCCCGAGAATATTTTTGAGTTTTTCCTTTTTACTCTGGAATGTGCCGTGGTTCCCGCGCTTGTTGAGGAATTTGCCGTTCGCGGGGTTATCATGCAGCCTTTAAGAAGGTACGGAGACAGATTCGCCGTAACAACATCAGCTGTTATTTTCGCAATGATGCACGGGAATATGATGCAGATTCCCGTCGCGCTTATCGCGGGCTTTGCGCTGGGATATTTTGCTATTGCCACAAAAAGTATATGGACCAGCGTTGCGATACACTTTATAAACAATTTTTTCGCGGTTATTATTACAACTTTTGGAACAAACCTTGATAACGGCAAAAATTCAACGCTTATTTCCTCAGTGACGTTTGTGATGATTTTAGCTGTTGTCGGTGCGGGCATATACTGTCTTATACGTTTTATTAAAACAGAGCATAACGGGCTCGGGCTGACGCACGGCCCGAGAATCGAAAAAATTCTGTTTGCCGGTTCGGCGGTCGCTTTTATTATAATATCATATTTTGTGGCGGTTTTCGAAACGGTTATTCCGGTGCTGTATTTCGGCTCGGCGGTTGTTATGATTGTATTCTTCTTTATTTACAGAAACGAAAACCTGAAAACGCTCAGTGCTGTATCGGTTACGGGCATGCCCGAAAAGCTTATGGCATCACTTTATGCCGCATCGCCGACGGTTATACTGGCGTATTACCTGCTGACTGTTATGACGGTTGACTTGGTTGCGCTTGCCGGGGCGGGCAGCTTTATTTTCTGTTTTCTTCTGTTTGCGCTTTTCTATGTTATTTCAATCACTTCTGTTTCAAATGTCCGCAAATCAAATCTTATTGACAGCAAAAAGCCCTACAATATATCCGCGGTGCTTGTGGCGTCTTCGGTTATATTCACAATAATTTTTATGCTGGTGCTGATTCTCAGGTGAGATTATGACTGAAAAAGAATTTATGGAAGAAGCTCTGCGGCTCGCAAAGAAATCCGCGGATGAGGGGGAGGTTCCCGTCGGCGCGGTTGTCACACTCGGGGATAAAATAGTCGGCACGGGCAGAAACAGACGTGAAACTCAGAAAAACGCTCTTGCTCACGCGGAGATAGAAGCCATTAACGAAGCCTGCCGCAATTTAGGCGGCTGGCGGCTGTGGCAGTGCGAATTATACGTAACTCTTGAGCCGTGTCCCATGTGCGCGGGAGCGATTATAAACAGCAGAATAAAAAAGGTAACCTTCGGCGCACCGGACAGAAAAGCCGGCTCGTGCGGAACGCTTATAAATCTTTTTGATACAGACTACAACCATAAGCCCGATGTAAAAGGCGGATTCATGGAAGAAGAATGTTCTGAAATATTAAGCGTTTTTTTTAAAGAACTGCGTGTAAAAAAATCAAAAAACGGGAGCAAAAAAGAATGGGAAAAATAGCTGCAATCGGCGGAGGAAAATATGATAACGGTGAAATCATTTCAATCATAAAAGATATCAGGGATTTAAGCGGGAGAGAACATCCCGGAATGTTGTTTATTCCGACCGCGAGCCATGAT
Source organism: Acutalibacteraceae bacterium (assembly GCA_045597925.1). Classification (GTDB taxonomy): domain Bacteria; phylum Bacillota; class Clostridia; order Oscillospirales; family Acutalibacteraceae; genus CAG-488. Next base: position 608 of record JAZLLB010000028.1, on the reverse strand, counting down.
AACACCGACGGCGACCGATACATGAAGCAGGCGTTTATTGACAACGGCTGCACGGTCGATGACCTTTATCTTACGGATAAATCCCTGACCGAAGAAGAGATAAAAGAAAAAATCCTCACTGCGGATATTATTTATGTCGGCGGAGGAGACACCGGCTTTATGATGCGTACATGGAAAAAAACTCACGCCGACAGATATCTTCTTGAAGCGTATAACAGGGGAACCGTGATGTCGGGCTACAGCGCGGGCGCATTGTGCTGGTTTGATACAGGCTATGACGACTGCGGCAAAGACCACGCGTATACTTTTGTGAAATGCCTCGGAATTTTTCCTTTCTGTGTATGCCCTCACGCGGAAAGCGACAGCTGGCGCAGCTTCTGGGAGGCAGTAAAAACCCGTGATGAAAACGGACTTGCTCTTGATGACGGAGCCTGCCTTATATTTGAAGACGGAAATATAAGATATGTCTGCGGAAATGAGGACGGAGATGTTTACCTTTTCAGAAAGGATAACGGACATATTCCGGAAGACATAACCACCGCCCCCGAAATTCTCAAAACACTGATGTAATACCAAAAGTCCGAAAAGATTGTGAAATCTTTTCGGGC
>JAZLLB010000027.1:0-8599 GCA_045597925.1 Acutalibacteraceae bacterium | reverse complement strand
AGGGGATAATGACAAAGGACCTTATCTCTGTTGCGGATAACGACTTTGTTGTAACAAGCGCGATTTCAATCGCGGCGATATTCATTCTTATTGCAATCTGCTTCAAGTCAGTTTCGATTCCGTTCATTCTTGTTATGATGATTGAGCTTTCAATCTGGATAAATATAGGACTTTCCTACTTTACGGGAACGGAAATATCGTTTATTACGCCTACGGTTATAAACTGCGTTCAGCTGGGAGCAACGGTTGACTACGCTATTCTTATGACAACACGCTTCAAAGAGGAGCTGAACACGGGCAAGGATAAAAAAACGGCGATACTTGACGCCTCCGCCTCGTCATGCACATCTGTATTTCAGAGCGCGCTTGTATTTTTCAGTGCGACAATCGGCGTATATTTCATCTGCGACATAACAATGATAAGAGAAATCTGCTCGCTTCTCGCAAGAGGCTCTTTTATCAGCGCGGTTGTGATTATGACAGTTCTGCCGCCTGTTTTGTATCTGCTTGAAGGCTTTATAAACAGAACAACTTACAAATGGAAAGATTCAAAGGAGAAAGAGGCTTTATGAAAAAAATATTTGCTCTTTTAATGTGTGCGGTGATGATTTTCGGTCTTTGCTCGTGCGGAAAAAAAGATGACGAAAAGCCCGTAAAAAAAGAGCCTGAACAGATTCAGGATACAATAAAATATAAAAAAGAAGCGGCGAATGTAACAAAATCAGAAACGGTATTTATTACAACCGACAACAGCGGAAAAGTGCTGAGCACAAATGTAACCGACTGGATTCATACGGATTCTGACAAGGTGAGAGTTACAGATGTCAGTGACCTTTCGGATATTACAAACATCAAAACGAATCTTATGCCCGCAAAGGAGGGCGGCAAGCTCGTCTGGAGCATGGATTCCACAGATGTTTATTACAGCGGAACCACTGAAAAGGAGGCTCCCGTCAGCTTTGACATTTCTTATTTTCTTGACGGCAAAAAAATGACGGCCGATGAAATCGCGGGTAAAAGCGGTCATGCCGAAATAAAAATCAAAGTAAAAAACAGCTGTTTCAAAGAGGTTGCGCTGAACGGTAAAAAGCACAAAATTTATCTCCCTGTTATCGCCGCGGGCGGAACGATTCTTCAGGAAAGCGAATTTTCCTCAATAAGTGTTGAAAGCGGATTCGCTGTCGGCGACGGCACAAAGCAGATAACCGCGGCAGCCGGCGCGCCGGGTCTTTGCGAAAGCCTCGGTATAACTCAGGAGGAGCTTAATGACATTATCGGCATAAAGCTGAGCGATGATTTTGTTATATCGGCAGATACAACCTGCTTTGAAACAACGGATTTCTATTTTGCGGTTATTCCGTTCTGCTCGCTTAACGCTGAGCTTATTGCCCCTGATTCTGTTTCGGGGCTGCTGGAAAATCTCGGTCAGATTAAAAAAATATTTTCATGTCTTGAAAATATTGACATTAGTAGTATAATAGAATTATTACTGGGAGGTACGGGTTCAACATCAGAGCTTGTTGATGCGATTAATTCCGCGCTTGAGCTTTATGATAAAAACGAGGCGCTTTTAAAGCTCGGCTCAAAATACTTCACTGCTGAGAATACAAAGACGCTTACCGGTGTTGCTGAGCTTCTCGGTGATAAGGATTTTATTAAAGGACTTTCTGTTTTAAGTAAGGCTGATTTAGGTGGAGCAGTGTCAACGCTCCCGGATATTGCAAAGAGCTTTGAATCCCTTGCGCCGATTCTTAAAAGTGACGCTTTCAAAAACGCACTCGATATTCTCAGCAGCCCTGTAATGGTCAAATTCTTTAAGCAGCTGCCGGAGATTTCAAAGAGCCTTTCGGCGATTCAGAGCCTTGCCGATGATGATGACTTTGTGAGCACCATAAATACGCTCAGCGACCCATCGGTTGCGGCCGTATTTGAAAAAATGCCTGAGCTTATGAAAAGTTTTCAATCTTTGGAACCGGTTTTAGGGGATTTGCAAAAGGACTTCAATAATCCTGATGTTCAGAAGAGCATAGACAGCCTGCCTGAAACCATGAAGTCAATCAGCAGCCTCTTAACGCTTGCGGATAAGCACAGCGGAGTAATAAACAAGCTGGTGAAATTTGCTTCAGATGAAAATGTTGAGGAGCTTATTGATATTCTCAGAGCATCTGATATTGATACCTCGGAGCTTGAAAAAAAGCTCAATTCACTTGTCAGCAACGCGGGAACTGTTGCGGAAAACGCAAAGGAATGGATAACCTTCGGCTCCGAATACGGAGTTTTTACGCAGAATACGGATAAACAGCAGACCAATGTTGTGTTTATTTATAATACTCCTCCGATTGAAAAAGCGGCGGAATATAAAAAAGAGACTGTTGCAGAAGAGGAACACTGGTATACAAGAATTATTAATCTTTTTAAGAGGGAGGATTAGTTTTATATGAGTAAAAGAGTTTCGAAAACCGAGCTGGCGAACGGTATAAAAGCTATGAATTCTTTTGGTACACGCATTACCGGCAGCGACGGTCAGCTTGCGTTCATAAAATACCTTAAAGAGCAGATAAGAGAAATGGGACTTGAGGTTTATTCTGACCCGTTCTATTTTAAGAAGTGGGAAAAGAAAGAGGCTTCACTTAAAATTTTCGGATATAACGGACCTGAAAATATAGAAATTTCATCTGTATTTCCGTATTCAGGCGAAACAAAAGAAACCGGAATTACCAGTGAGCTGTTTTATGTTGAGGATAAAATCCGCGGTTATGCGGGAGTTAAAGATAAAATTGCCGTAATTGAGGTTTCTGAGCTTGAGGGACTTCCCAGTGAGCTGGCGTTTGACAAGCGCTCGGCATATCCCGAAGACGTTCAGCTGCCCGAAAATTACAGCGGACCTGTTGCCACAACATTTGTTAAATTCACATATGCGAAAATCGCGAAGCTGCGCGGGGCAAGAGCCATTGTGTTTATCTGGAAGGGACTCAGCGATGTTCTCGCAAACGGTCAGTATCTTCCGTTTATTCTTGAGTATCAGGGAATCCCGGCGGTATGGGTAAATGAGTCACAGGGCAAAATTGTTAAAGAGGCTGCAAAAGCTCACAGAACCGCGACGATTACTCTTACGGCAGACACAATGCGGCATGCATACACCGAAACGTTTTACTGTATGCTGAAAGGCGAAAGCGATAAGGAAAGCATAATAATAAATACTCACACAGACGGCGTGAACTGTGTTGAGGAAAACGGACCTGTTGCTATGCTTCAGCTTATAAAAACTCTTAAAGAAAAAAAGCTCAGCAGAAATCTGATTTTTGTTTTTGTAACAGGTCATTTCAGACTTCCCGTTTTTAAAGATTCGGCGGGCGGCGGAGTTCAGGCGACATCAAAATGGCTTGCGATGCATCCGGATTTATGGGACGGAAAGCAGGGCCATCTGAAGGCTGTCGCGGGAGTTTCAATAGAGCATCTGGGCTGTATGGAGTTTGCTGATATTGACGGCGAATATAATGCCACAGGCAAAATCCAGACGGAGCTCGTCTACACAGGCAATAACGCCATGGATGATATTTATATGGAATTTGCGAGAAAAAGAGAAAATGTCAGAACCATGACGCTCAGGGGACATAATTTCCTGCATTTCGGCGAAGGTCAGCCGCTTTTCAACTCCGGAATCCCTGAAATCGCACTCGTTACCGCACCGGATTATCTCTGCGTTGAGAGTGAAAACAGTGAGATGGATAAATTCGATATAAACCTCATGTATGAGCAAACAGTTACATTTGAAAATATAATAAAAAAGCTTGACTCGGCTGACTCAAAAGATATTGGCTTATGCGATGATTATTCAATCGTTACCGGAAAAAGCGTATCCGGTAAAAGCGACATGAACGTAAAATCAATAGGAAGAAAGGTTATGTCGGTTATAAAAAAATAACCGCCTCAGAAGTGAAATATGTTTAAAAGAGTTGTATCCGCACTGGTGCTGCTGGCACTGTCAGCATTCTGTTTTATATTCAGCAAAGAAACGGCGGTAGTTTATGTTACGGCGGTTGCCTGCATATGTTTTTACGAAATGAGCAACTGCCTGAAAAAATTAAGCAATAAACCTCTAATGATAATTCCGTGCATATTTATGGCAGTATGCGCCGCGGTTATGTATTTTGAAAAGCTCAGCGTTCTATGGCTTGCGGCGACCGTGCTGATTTTGTTCACGGTTACATTTGTTTTCTGCATGAAAAGCAAAGAGCATAAGGCGACTGACGCACTGGCGACGCTCGGAATGTTCATGTATCCCGGTGTTGCGATAGCGGCGATACTGTTTGTGTGCTGTCTGCCCAGAAAAGAATTCGCGGTTATATTCACAACCGGTTTTTTAAGTGCGATTTCATGTGACACGTTCGCGCTTTTCGGAGGAATGGCGTTCGGAAAGCATAAGCTTGCACCGACGGTAAGCCCCAAAAAAACAATCGAGGGTTCAATTACGGGAACGCTTGTTACAGTCGGAGTAGGAATCGGAGCATGGTTCCTGTTTAAGGAATATATGCTTGTCAGCCTTGTAAAATATATTATAATCGTTTTAATATGCGCAATTTTATCTCAGATAGGCGACCTCAGTGCTTCGTTCATTAAAAGAGAAGCGGGTATCAAGGATTACGGTAATCTTATTCCCGGTCACGGCGGAATGATGGACAGAATCGACAGCCTTATGATGTCCATTCCCACAGCCTATATACTTACACAGCTTCTCAGATAAACGCTTTTAATGAAAAGGAAAAATCTTATGAATAAAGTTTTAATAATTCTCAACCCGAGAGCAGGAAAAAACAGCTCACGTAAAAAGCAGGACGATGTAATAAGAGTCTTTAAGGATTACGGATTTGAAGTAACAGAGAAAGTTACAACCTGCGTCGGCGACGCGACTGAAATTGTCAAGCGCAACATAAAAGGGCACAATCTTGTTGCCTGCTGCGGAGGAGACGGCACATTCAATGAAACGATGAACGGAGTGCTGGCAATAAATTCACAGGTTCCTATTATGTACATTCCCATGGGTACAACAAACGACCTTGCTAATACATTAGGCGTAACGAATGACATCAGCTCACAGATAAAGCTGTTTCTTAACGGAAACATTAACAGCTATGATGTAGGCAGCTTTAACGACAGGCATTTTTCATATGTGGCGTCGTTCGGGGTAGGATCCGATACATCGTATAATACGTCTCAGAAATGGAAAAACAGGCTTGGTTATACTGCGTATATGCTTAACGGATTTGTTTTCGGACTTCCGCATCAGCTGAAAAATCTTAAGCCTCATCATATAGTTATAGAAATAAACAATAAGATTATTGATGATGATTTCTATTTCGGCGCCGTTTCAAATTCAAACGAGGTCGCGGGACTTTTCAAGTTCAATAAGCAGGGAATAAAGCTCAACGACGGAATTTTTGAGGTTATACTTGTTAAAAAAGTCAGAGGTTTTTTTGACGCACTCAGACTTATAAAAAAGATTAAAGCGGAAGATTATGACGGTATTCAGATTTTTAATTTCAGAACGTCTGAAAAAATTAAAATGACTTTTGACGAGGAGCTTCCGTGGACGCTTGACGGAGAATTCGGCGGAGCGCATAAAAATGTTGAAATCGGCATAATGCATAATAGAGTAAATCTTGTTTCGCCGCCGTGCCAATATTTCGTTAATAATAAAGTTGCGGAAGAAAAAGAGGAAAGTGTATTTGCTGAGGAAATGGCTGAAATAAAGAAATAAAAATACTGTTTATAAAAAGAAACGCAAAACTGCCCGTTTTCGGAACAGATTTTGCGTTTTTTTATTAATACAGCTCACCTGATGAATCGGATTTTAATGTGTAAACAAAATTCAGCTTATCATAAACCGACGAGAATCAATCGGATAACAGTTCATTGACAGTTACGTTTAAAGCATCACATATTTGCTGCAGATTCTTTACGTTGGGAGCGTTCGCTCCTGTTTCATATTTCGCTATTAATGAGCGGTCAACACATAGTTTTTTCGCCGGCTGTTCCTGCGTCATACCTGCTGCTTTTCTCGTGTTTCTGAAATTCTCTGCAAAGTCCATAATATTTATCCTCCGTAAAAACAAAAAAGCACAGCCGAAGCTGTGCCGAAAAATACATAGCTTCAATTGCTGCAACACAATTTCAACACTTATCAAAGCATGTGAAAAAGAAGCCTGTATTTTTACCCAAGGATAAAAATACACACCTTGACAAGTGTTAATATAAAATTTTAGAAATAGTGTTGCAAAATAATTCTATCATATTTAAAAAATCAAATCAATATAAAATTTTCGCTGTTTTTCGACATAAAATGCAAAAGCCGCCCAAAAGGACGGCAAAAAGTATTTACTGTAAAAAATCAGAGTTCAAAGACTAAAAAGCCCTTGAACTCCGGCAAAAAATTATGGCCCGCCCGAAGAGGTTCGAACTCCCAGTCGTCAGAATCGGAATCTGATGCATTATCCAATTATGCTACGGGCGGATGTTATTTGTTTTTCTTTTTCTTTTTCACAGGTTCTTTGATGTATTTTCCGTAATCATTATCTTTAGGCTGAGAATCTGACATAAAGACAAACCACAGTGCGAGAATTCCGAGAACGGGGATAAAAAACACAAACGCGAATGTGCCTTTCAAACCGGTGTCATGCAGTCTTCTTGTCCAGAGTGCAAGCCTTGAGGTGAAGGTTGCCGCGATATAAAGAATTCCGGTGATAAAAAATATCAGTTTAAAGTCAGTGAAAAGAAAAAATCCCGCAATTACCGCCGACAGAATTATAGTGTCGGGCAGAGCCGCACGCCAAAACTCTTTTCTGCCTGTTCTTGAACGGAAGTCTCTGTCTTTTTCAAAAGCCTTAAAATAATCTTTAAGCATTATAAATCTCCGAAACATCATAATACTTTCATATAATAACACAAAAGCTTATGATTTTCAATAAAGAGTTGAAATTTCTTTTGTTAAGTGATACAATTTGCTTATATCCTTTTGATGGAGGCTTTTTTATGAAATACGTTGTTGTTCTTTATGACGGCATGGCAGATTATCCCATTGACGTTCTCGGAAATAAAACGCCCATGATGGTTGCGAATAAGCCGGTTTTTGATTCTTTGGCTCAGAAAGGCGAGGTCGGACTTGTCCGTACAATCGGCGAAGGGCAGAAGCCCGGCAGCGAAATAGGAAATCTTACCGTTATGGGATACGACCCGAGGAAATATTATACAGGACGCTCACCTCTTGAGGCGGTCAGCATCGGCGTTAAAATGGCAAGCGATGATATCGCTCTGCGCTGTAATATTGTTACTCTTTCAGATGAAGAAAATTATGATGACAAAACAATGGTTGACTATTCCGCAGGTGATATTTCAAGCGCTGAAGCTGCTGAAATCATCAAAACCGTTCAGGAAAATTTCGGCGGCGGTGAATTTGATTTTTACAGCGGCGTAAGCTACCGTCACTGCCTTATTCATCACGGAGGAACAACCGACCTCGGTAAAATGACACCTCCGCATGATATTTCCGGCAGAGTTGTGGGCAGCTATATTTCTGATTCACCGAACGCGAAAAAGCTCACCGATTTAATGAGAAAGAGCTATGCCATTCTTAAAGACCACCCTGTAAATAAAAAGAGAATCGCAGAGGGCAAACGTCCCGCAAATTCGATCTGGCTCTGGGGAGAGGGAACAAGACCTGAGCTTACTCCGTTTGAGGAGCTTTACGGCGTAAAGGGAACGGTTGTTTCCGCCGTTGACCTGCTCAAAGGCATCGCCATTGCCGCAGGCATGAACGCTCCCGATGTTGAGGGCGCAACGGGATATATCGACACCAACTTTGAGGGCAAGGCACAGGCGGCAGTAAATGAACTGAAAAACGGCTGTGATTTGGTTTACGTTCATTTTGAAGCTCCCGACGAATGCGGACACAGAAACGAGCCTGAAAACAAGGTGCGTGCGATTGAGCTTATTGACGAAAAGGTGCTTCCCGTGATAATAAACGGACTTGAGGAAATCGGTGAGGATTACAAGATTATGATTCTTCCCGACCACCCCACGCCGATTGTTACAATGACCCACGCAGGCGACCCCGTACCGTATATGATTTACAAGAAATCAGACGAGGTTGACGGAGTGGAGTCAATCAACGAGGAAAGCGCAAAGGCAACGGGCAGATTTATTGATTTCGGACCGGGTATAATGAAAAAGTTTATTGAAGAATAAAGAAAATCAACATTGTAGGGTGCGGCGTCCTCGACGCACCTTGCAATTTAGCATTTAGATTTTTCTGTCAACATTGCAGGAATGAAAAACAGTTGACAAACCTTGCTTTTATGCTATAATAATGACAGAAAGGCGACCGATAGACGGTTACACCCTCAAATAAGCAAAGTTAATAGAATTAACCGCTCAGTTTCTCAGGCAGGGCGGTTATTTTCTTTGTTTTCGGGATGTCGGGGATGCCATCCCCTACAACCGGAATTACATATTACAGCGAAAACGGGACTGATTTTTCAGCCCCGTTTTTTATATTTTGCGTTTAGTTTTCTGTAAATCTTTAAAAATAATTTTTATTGATTTT
>JAZLLB010000026.1:0-5198 GCA_045597925.1 Acutalibacteraceae bacterium | reverse complement strand
CCACCACATGATAACACAGCCGTGATTTTTGTCACGTTCAAAAAGTCTTGCCGCTCTGTCAAGACACGCCTCTTTCCATTCCGGAGCATCGCACAGATACGCCCAGTAGTCCCAGTACCAGTCGCCGTAGTTATATCCCATGCCGTGGCTCTCAAGGTCGGCTTCGTCAACAATCATAAATCCAAGCCCGTCGCACATTTCGAGAAAACGCGGGTCATTGGGATAATGCGATGTTCTGATTGTGTTGACATTCGCCCTTTTCAGAAGCAGGAGGTCATTTCTCATATGATCAGGCGTAACAACATAACCTGTTTCGGGATGGCTGTCATGGCGGTTGATGCCGCGGAGCTTGATTTTTTCGCCGTTGAGAAGAAGACATTTATCTTTTATCTCAATTCTCCTTACGGCAAGATTAAATGAAATATATTCGCCCCCGAAAGAAACCGCAAGCCTGTAAAGCTGAGGATTTTCAGCGTTCCATAAAACGGGACTGTCAATGTGAATATCAGTTTCACCGTCTGACTTACCCTCTTCAACAAGCTCTCCGCACGGACAGAACAGCTTATATTCAAGCTCGCCCGCACCGATGAATTCGGGCTTTATGTTTATATCGGCGGATTTTAAATTCTCCGCAACATTATAATCAATAAAAATATCTCTGATATGGTTTTCGCTTCTTTCAAGGATATAAACATCTCTGAAAATTCCCGAAAGACGGAAGAAATCCTGATCCTCCATATATGAGCCGTCACACCATTTGACAACAAGAATTTCAAATCTATTCTCGCCGTCAGTGAGTGCCTGCGTAATATCAAGCTCGCTTGTGCAGTGACTCACCTGACTGTAACCGACAAATTTTCCGTTGACCCACAGACAGAAGCACGGAGCGACGCCCTCAAAATTGATAAAATATTTCTTGTTTTCTTTTTTAATGAAGTCAATCTTTCTTCTGTAAAATCCGCAGGGAATTATGTCGGGAAGGTGAGGCGGGTCAACGGGATACGGATAATCCTGATTTATATAATTCGGCACATCGTACCCTCTGCCGAGATACAGCTGCCAGTTTGACGGAACTACGATTTTATCTTTACACTCAACCGTATCGGTAAAATTTTCACTTTCAATTTCAAGCTCCTCGACATTATCGAAAAAGGCAAAATCCCATTCACCGTTCAGAAGCGTAAAAAGTGATGATTTTTCTCTTTTTTCAGAAGCGTTTTTTTCATCCGCGAACGGCACAAAATACGCTCTCGGAGCTTCACAGCCCACATGGAGATTTTCGAGCTGTCTGTAATATCTGTCTGCCATAAAATGTCTCCTTACGCAAGATTCATAAATGATACGAGAATTCTCTTAACGCACAGTTCAAGGTCGGCACGGGTGATTCTGCCGTCATGAATTCCCGCTTTAAGGTCTTCGGGATAACCAACGTGCATTTTCATATCATTGCCCGCTTTAACCTCTTTAACAGGGTCATTCTTAACGCCCCAGTCGGTAGTCACCATACCTTTAAAGCCCCATTCATTGCGGAGGATTCCCGTCAGAAGCTCCCAGCTTTCAGATGTATGCTGACCGTTAATAAGGTTGTACGAGGACATAACCGTCCACGGATTCGCCTCTTTGACGCAGATTTCAAAGCCCTTAAGATAGATTTCCCTCAACGCTCTTTCTGAAAGTCTTGAATCAGAAGCAAAACGGTTCGCCTCTTTATTATTGCAGGCGAAATGCTTCATCGAAACGGCAACCTTCTGCGACTGAATTCCTCTGATTTCAGCGGCTGTGATTTTACCGGCGATTATCGGGTCTTCCGAAAGATATTCAAAATTTCTGCCGCAAAGCGGATTTCTGTGAATATTAAGCGCGGGCGCAAGCCATATGCCGATATTGTTCTCTCTGATTTCGGCAGCAGCGGAGGCACCGACCTCATACGCGATTTCCGTATTCCAGCTCGAAGCAAGAAGCGTTGAGCACGGCCACGCAGTCGTGGGAATCCCTGTTTCTACATTAAGGCGCAGTCCCGCAGGACCGTCAGCGGTGGGAACAGCGGGAACTCCGAGACGTTTAAGTCCTCCGAAGCAGCCGGTGTTCGCTACGCCCGTCGGCGGCTGACCGCCCACAAAATTCATAAGCTCGTCATCTTTGAACTGGCGCACGAATTCGTCAATCGTGATTTCTTCGCCGACCTCACTGAATTTATGCTCCTTAACGGGAGTTCTCACGTTATTGAGAAGATTTTCACCATAATAATAACTGCTCTCACCTGTGGGAAGAGCTTCATACTCACCCGATGAGGTAAGTCTCTTTTTAAGACTGAACGGACGGCAGTACTGAGTCAGCTGTAAAGCAACCGTATCTTCCTTAACCTCATATTCAAACGGGAGTCTTTTAACATCTCTTACAGATGTGCCGATATAAAATTTATAATTTCCTTTTTCAAGAACGTATGCAGATTTCCGAATTTTTCCCAAATCATCAAAGCTCGCCATGTCACTGACGTCAAAGCTGAGGGCGATTATTTCACTTTCGCCGGATTTGAGAAGCTTTGTCTTTTTAAACGCCGCAAGCTCAATCGCGGGCTTGCCCAGCTTTCCGTCTGGCGCGCTGTAATAAAGCTCAACAACTTCTTTGCCCTCGTAAAGACCTATGTTTTTAACATTCACGGCAGCGGTGATTTTTCCGTCAGCCTCACCGCAGACAGCACCGTTTAACTCAAAATCAGTGTACGAAAGTCCGAAGCCGAAGGGATAGCGGACAGCGTCTTTGTTGAGCGTTTCAAAATACCGGTAGCCGACATAAATATCCTCGCTGTAATCCACATATTCAAAGCACTCGTTAAAATCGTCTTTGCTCGGGTAAAAGTCGTAGCCTTTTGTTATTGTATCGGCAAGCTTGCCCGAGGGATTCACATCACCGCAGAGAATATCGGCAACAGCCATGCCGCCCTCCATACCGCCCTGCCATGAGAAGAGTATGCCCCCTACGCCGTCATTTTCGGCAATCGGTTCGCAGTCAACAACAGCGCCTGAGTTTATAACAACAATTACTTTTCCGAAAAGAGCGACCGCCTTATTTATAAGGTCTTTTTCCAAATCCGAAAGATAATAGTCACCGCCGACTGTCCGTCTGTCTACGCCCTCGGCGGAAAAACGGCTGATTGTGATAATCGCGGTGTCAGCAAAATCCGCGGCGGATTTAATAAGCTCATCGGGAACAGCCGCTTCAGTGACGTGCATTCGCGCGAATGTGTCATAAGTCATGTCGTCACGCTTCTGACAGAAATCCATATTATTTACAACGTCCCATATGGCGTCAATCTGCTTCTGGGTAAGAACGTTTTTCTGACCCTCTTTTACGTATTCCTTATAAAAATCAACAAGCGGTCTGTAAATCTCAACCTTGCCCTCATTTTCTTTTTCAAGAAATCCGTCAAAAATATTGCGGACATACGGGCAGTGAACGTCTCCGCTTCCGCCGCCGCCTTTTATGTATTCGATAGTCGCCTTGCCGAAAAGAGCGATTTTTTCGCCTTTCTTAAGCGGCAGAGCGTTATTTATATTTTTAAGAAGAACCATGCCCTCTCCCGCCGCCTCGCGCGCAAGAGCCGTATGCTCCTTTGAAGCGGTAACACGTCTGCCGTCTTTACCCAAAGGCAGACAGGGCTGGTAGTTAAATCTCGCGTATTTTTCCATAAAGAAACCTCCGTTTTAAGGCAATACCGCACGTCATGATTACGCGGCTTTCTTAACCTAACAATAACAAAGCAATCTTCAGAACGCAGCTTTTTTCCTGTTGTTTTGAAGATTGCTTATTTGCCTGAATATTATTTTACATCTGCCGAGGACACGATATCAACGCCCGTGCCGCATACGTTCTCAATAAGAACATCGCCGCGCTTAACGGGGGCTGTAAGATTCAGCTTTCTGATTTCCTCCATGCAGTCAAAAAGCTTATCCTTCGGAACGGGAGTTTTGCTCCTTACCGCAACGAGTGGGCTTTTTGCGCCGGAAATTTTTGCTGTTGAGGTGAGAATACGAACAGGAGAAATAAACTCATTCTCCGCGTATGTCTTGCCTCTCTGGCAGGTGAAGCCTTCTATACTGTCAATTTTGCCGTTTTCGCCCTCAACCGTGATAACACAGCCCACGGGGCATACGGTACAGATAATTTCTTTTTTCATTATTAAACCTCCTTAACGGCAACGGTAAGAGCTTTGATACCGTCAACAGCAACTGCGGCTTTTTCCATTTCACCCGGATTAACCTTTATCGCCTTGCGGCTGAAAAGAACCTTGTCACCGTCACATACAGTAATCTGAACATTCTTTTTCGGCTGCATTACACGGAAATAGAGGTCAACCTTTCCGTCTTCGGGAACAACATTCTGCGGACATACATAGCGAACGTTTTCACCCGCTTCAACCTTAACCGCGTCTGCTTTTTCGAGCTTACCCGCCGCAAAAAGAGCCGCGTTTTTACCTGCTGTCGCGCTTTCCGCCGATACATTGTCAACAAGGTCGTTAACGTGAACAACATTGCCGCAGGCGAAAACCGACGGGATGCTTGTCTGCATATACTGATTAACCTCGGGGCCTTTTGTAACGGGGCTGATTTTTATACCCGCATTGTTTGTAAGCTCGTTTTCGGGAATAAGACCGACTGAAAGAAGAAGCGTGTCACATTCGATAAACTTCTTTGTGCTTTCGATGGGCTTTTTCTTCTCGTCAACTTCCGCGATAACAACACCTTCAACACGGTCGTTGCCCTTAATGTCAACAACTGTATGTGAGAGAAGAAGCGGGATTCCGAAATCGTCAAGACATTGAACTCTGTTTCTTGTAAGACCTGCGAGGAAGTCCATGATTTCAACAACAGCCTCAACCTTTGCGCCCTCAAGAGTAAGACGGCGCGCCATAATCATGCCGATGTCGCCCGAGCCGAGGATAACAACCTTTTTGCCCACCATCTCATTCTGACGGTTCATAAGGCGCTGTGCAGTACCTGCAGTATAAACGCCTGCGGGACGTGTGCCGGGAATGACGATATTCGCTCTTGTTCTCTCACGGCAGCCCATTGCAAGAACAATCGCCTTTGCGCTGATTTCACATACGCCGTATTCGGGGTTTATGGCTGTAACCTTATTGTCGGAAACCCCAAGCACCATGCTGTTGAGCATAGCCTCAACGCCGATTGCTTCAGCCT
>JAZLLB010000025.1:0-3838 GCA_045597925.1 Acutalibacteraceae bacterium | reverse complement strand
AGCAATACCGCAGACCATTACCAATACCAACAAAACGGATATGATTTTCCTGATTTTCATAATAACCTCCTACCGGATATTTAATAAAATTATTGTTTTTCCCCAGTAATCCGTTTCGATTAAAAAATTACAGATAATCCGGCTGCTTACGGTTACTTATCTTCCCTGTGGGTTATCTGATAATTCAGTGTCATAAGGCTGTCTCTCAGATGAACATTTTCACATACGGCTTCAGGGTAGTCGGCGATGATATCATAGTGACTGAAATTCCAAAAATTTGTTACTCCGCAGCTTATGAGTGTTGAAACAACTTCTTGAGCCGATTCCTCGGGTACGCAGATTATTGCCGCCTGCGGATTATTCTTTTCACAGAAATCCGGAATCTCTGCCGCGTCAAGTATAGTCATATTATTGACTGTTTCGCCTATCATCTTGCAGTCGAAAATTCCGATAATGTCAAATCCGCCGCTTGAAAAACGCATATGCGAGGTAATCGCCCTGCCCAGATTGCCCATGCCGATAATTATTGTGGGATAAGCGTTCTGCACACCTAAAATCTGACCGATTTCGTTATGAAGCTGCTCCACATTATAACCGTAGCCCTGCTGACCGAAGCCGCCGAAGCAGTTAAGATCCTGCCTTATCTGCGAGGCTGTGAAGCCCATTCTGACAGAAAGCTCTTTTGAGGATATTCTTTCAATGCCGTTTCTTTTAAGGTTATCTAAAAATCTGTAATATCTCGGCAGTCTTTTTATAACGGACATTGAAATATTATTATCATTTTTCGGCATTTTATCACCTTTTATTCACACATTGCACGAACGGTTTCCATAACATAGTCACCGAACTCACTGCATGTACAGCCTGTATCACGGCCTGTAATCTGATATTTTTTCTCTTCATAGAGGCATTTATCGAGTGCTTTTTCAAGAAGATCCGCTTTTTCCTGCTCACCGATATGAGAAAGAAGCATTACGGAAGCGCGGAGCATTGAACAGGGATCAGCGTACTGCCCTCTTCCCTCTTTAATCATTCTGGGGGCTGAACCGTGAATAGCCACAAACATAGCGTATTTCTTGCCGATGTTCGCGCTACCTGCCGTGCCTACGCCGCCCATAAATTCAGCGGCCTCATCTGTAATGATATCACCGTAAAGATTGGGAAGAACAAATACCTTGAAATCCTTACGGCGTTTCGGGTCAATGAGCTTCGCTGTTGTGATGTCGATATACCACTCATCAGTTGTGATTTCGGGATAATCCTTACCGATATTTTTGCAGAGATTAAGGAATTTGCCGTCTGTTGTCTTGATAATATTCGCCTTTGTTATAATTGAAACTCTGTCTTTCCTGTTTTTTCTTGCGTATTCATAAGCGAGCTTCGCGATTCTCTCACTGCCCTCGGTTGTGGTAACAACAAAGTCCATAGCAAGGTCGTCTGTAACATTAACGCCCTTTGAGCCGACAGCATACGCACCCTCTGTATTTTCACGGAAGAATGTCCAGTCAATGCCGTCCTCGGGAATTTTAACGGGGCGGACATTCGCGAAAAGGTCAAGAGCCTTTCTCATTGCTACATTAGCGCTTTCAATATTGGGCCACGGGTCGCCCGCCTGAGGAGTTGTTGTGGGTCCCTTGAGGATAACGTGGCAGGCTTTAAGCTCCTCCATAACGTCATCGGGGATAGCCTTGTTTGCCGCAACACGGTTCTCTATTGTAAGACCGTCAATTACCTTAAACTCAATCTTGCCTTCTTTTACTTTATCCGCAAGCATATATTCAAGAACTCTCGCGCTCTCTTTTGTGATGATGGGACCGATACCGTCACCGCCGCATACGCCGATAATGATTTTATCGAGCTTTTCATAATCAACGAAATCACCCTGCGCCTTGATATTATCCGAACGCTCATTCTGCTCCCTTACAAGAGCCTCAAATTTTTCCACCGCATTTTTAATCTGTAATTCTGTCATAATACTCTCTCCTATGAATTTTCTCTTGTGTAGTCAAGCAGTCCGCCTGCTAAAAGAACGTCAACCTGACGCTGTGAAAGTGAATAATCAAGGTTATATTCTTCACCTGTTGTAAGATTTTTAAGAACAGCTTCCTTGCCGTTCGCGATAACGTCTCTGATTTCGGGGAGCTGCAACTCATCATTTACGCTGATTTTGTCATAATCCACGGCATTCCTGAATGTGAACGGAATAATACCGGCGTTAACAAGATTAGCGCAATGGATTCTCGCGAATGACTTTGTGATAACAGCCTTGATTCCGAGATAGAGCGGAACAAGAGCCGCGTGCTCACGGGAAGAGCCCTGACCGTAGTTAGCACCGCCGATGATGATTCCCTTACCCGCCTCTTTGCAGTGTTCCGCAAATTTTTCATCGCACTGCTTAAAGCAGAAGTTTGAAAGGTAAGGAATATTTGATCGGTACGGAAGAATTTTCGCACCCGCGGGCATAATGTGGTCTGTCGTAATATTGTCGCCGACTTTAAGAACAGCCCTTGCCGTGATTTCTTCGGGGAGAGGCTGCGTTTTCGGGAACGGTTTGATGTTCGGACCATAGAGAACCTCAATGTCATCAGCCTCCTCAACTGAAGCAGGCATAACAATCATGTTGTCGTTGATGATAAATTCATCAGGCATCTCTATTTCGGGAGCGTCGCCAAGCTTTCTCGGGTCGGTAAGCACACCGGTGAGAGCAGAAGCCGCCGCTGTTTCGGGGCTGACAAGATAAATTCCCGCATCTGACGTACCTGAACGTCCCTCAAAATTTCTGTTGAATGTGCGAAGTGATACACCCTTTGAGTTAGGTGACTGACCCATACCGATGCAGGGTCCGCAGGCTGATTCAAGAATTCTCGCACCCGCGTCAATAATATCCGCAAGTGCGCCGCAGCGTGAAAGCATATTGAGAACCTGCTTTGAACCGGGAGCGATTGAAAGGCTTACGCCGGGATGAACCGTTTTGCCTTTGAGAATTGCCGCAACCTTGAGCATATCAAGAAGTGACGAATTTGTGCAGGAGCCGATACATACCTGGTCAACCCTGATTTCACCGATTTCTTCGACACTCTTTACGTTGTCGGGCATATGAGGCATCGCCGCAAGAGATGCGAGTGTATTAAGGTCGATATTAATGACTTCATCATAAACAGCGTCTTCATCAGCTTTAAGCTCAACCCAGTCTTTTTCTCTGCCCTGCGCCTTAAGGAACGCCTTTGTAATATCGTCTGACGGGAAAACAGAGGTTGTCGCGCCAAGCTCAGCGCCCATATTTGTGATAGTAGCTCTTTCAGGAACGGAGAGAGTTTTAACGCCTTCCCCGCCGTATTCGACAATCTTGCCAACGCCGCCCTTGACAGACATAATGCGAAGCACTTCAAGAATAATATCCTTAGCGGCAACCCACGGCTGAAGTTTGCCTGTAAGATTGACTCTTACCATTTTCGGCATAGTGATATAATACGCGCCGCCGCCCATAGCAACCGCAACGTCAAGACCGCCCGCACCCATTGCAAGCATACCGATTCCGCCGCCTGTGGGAGTGTGACTGTCAGAGCCTATGAGAGTTTTGCCAGGGATACCGAAACGCTCCAGATGAACCTGATGACAGATACCGTTGCCGGGACGAGAAAAGCGAATACCTCGTTTCTGAGCGACTGTCTGTATGAAACGGTGATCATCGGCATTTTCAAAGCCGTTCTGCAAAGTATTATGGTCGATATAAGCCACGGAAAGCTCGGTTTTTACGCGATCGATATTCATGGCTTCAAACTGAAGATATGCCATGGTGCCGGTCGCGTCTTGTGTAAGAGTCTGATCGATCCGCAGA
>JAZLLB010000024.1:0-39737 GCA_045597925.1 Acutalibacteraceae bacterium | reverse complement strand
GTTCCTTCTTTTTTAGGAAAAATGGGTCACATCTATTTACAACGCAGATTTTAATAATCCGGCGAAAAATCTTGACTATATGCATATTTTGATTTACAATATATTAGTTATATTATGTGAAAAAAGGTGAATTTTTTTGGGAAAGAGAGAAAACATCAGAAATGTGGCGATTATCGCTCACGTTGACCACGGCAAAACCACTATGGTTGACGAAATGCTTAAGCAAAGCGGTACTTTCCGTGACAACGAACAGGTTCAGGAAAGAGTTATGGACTCCAACGACCTCGAAAGGGAAAGAGGAATTACAATTCTTTCAAAGAATACATCTGTTCATTATAAAGACACAAAGATAAATATTGTTGACACTCCCGGCCATGCGGATTTCGGCGGTGAGGTTGAGCGTATCCTTATGATGGTTGACGGCGTTCTTCTGCTTGTTGATGCCTTTGAGGGCTGTATGCCGCAGACAAGATTTGTTCTTCAGAAAGCGCTCGGCTTAAAGAAAAAGGTTCTTGTTGTTGTTAATAAAATTGACCGCCCCGGCGCAAGACCCGAGGAGGTTATTGACGAGGTGCTTGATTTATTTATCGAGCTCGGCGCGGACGAGGAGCAGATAGAATTCCCCGTTGTCTACGCCTCCGCGAGAGACGGTTATTCTTCTCTGGAATCTGATGTAAGAGAGGGCGATATGCGCCCGCTGCTTGACGCTATTCTTGAGCATATTGAACCGCCTGAGGGAGATATTGACGGACCGCTTCAGATACTTTTCTCGAGCCTTGATTATGACGATTATATCGGCAGAATCGGTGTCGGCAGAGTTGAAAGAGGTTCTGTTAAAAGAAATGATACGGTTGTTCTGTGCAAATCAGACGGAACAAGGGAGAATGTTAAAATTTCACGTCTTTATCAGTTTGAGGGACTTAAGCGCGTTGAGGTTGAAAGCGCGCAGATGGGCGACCTTGTATGCGTTTCCGGTATTGCTGACATCAATATAGGTGAAACGGCATGCTCACCCGATTGTATTGAACCGCTGCCGTTCGTTAAAATTGACGAGCCTACGCTTTCAATGAATTTCATTGTAAACGACAGTCCGTTCGCGGGCAGAGAGGGCAAATTTGTTACCTCGAGGAATCTGCGCGACAGACTTTATAAAGAAGTAGAAACAAACGTAAGCATGCGTGTTGAAGATACCGAAACAACAGATACGTTTAAGGTATCCGGCAGAGGTGAGCTTCATCTTTCAATTCTTATTGAAACAATGCGCCGCCAGGGATATGAATTCCAGGTATCAAGACCAAAAGTAATTCTCAAGACAATTGACGGTCAGCTCTGCGAGCCAATGGAGCTTCTTATAGTTGAGGTTCCCGAGCAGTATGTGGGCTCGGTTATCGAAAAACTGGGTTCGCGCCGCGGTGAGCTTGAAAATATGGGCACCCGTGAAGGCGGTTCAACTCATCTTGAGTTTAAAATTCCTTCAAGAGGACTTATCGGCTACCGCTCGGAGTTTATGACCGTTACCAACGGAAACGGCATTATGAATCAGCTTTTCGCGGGCTATGAGCCATATAAGGGTGATATTGAAACAAGAGAAAACGGCTCAATTGTTGTTCATGAAACGGGTCTCAGCACAGGATACGGACTTTTTAACACGCAGGACAGAGGACGCCTTTTCATCGGTGCCGGCGTTGAGGTTTATGAGGGCATGATTGTCGGAGAATGCGCCAAAAATGAAGACATTGTGTGCAACGTATGCAAGGCAAAGCATCTTACAAACACCCGTGCTTCCGGCAGTGATGAGGCATTGAGACTTGTTCCGCCCACAACATTAAGCCTCGAGCAGTGCATGGAGTTCATTAAAGATGATGAGCTGCTGGAGGTCACTCCTCAGTCACTCAGACTCCGTAAGCGTATTCTTTCAAAAGAGCAGAGAATGAAGATACTTCACAGAGCGAAGTGAGGCAGTATATGAAAAAAATAATATCGGCAATCCTTTGCGCGGCGATTGCGTTTACGGTATGTATATCAGCTTTTGCCGCTGACGGAAAGCCTTTTGACAACAGCTTTTTCTTTGAAAAAGGCGATTACACAATTCATTACCGTCTGACATCTCATGAAGGTGAGTTAAAAGGCAGAATCGTTATGCTTCACGGATTCGGTCAGTCATCTTTTTCATGGCAGAATATGTCCGCGCAGATGAGCAGTATGGGGTATGACTGCTACGCTGTGGATTTGCCTGATTTCGGTTATTCCTCAAGAGAAAATGAAAACACAGAGCATATCGACAGAGAGAATGTTGTTGAGGATTTCATGCTCAGCATTGCGCCCGCTGAGGAATGGATTGTCGCAGGTCACTCAATGGGCGGCGGTGTGGCAATCAACATTGCGGAGGATATTGATATTAAATCACTTATTCTGATTTGTCCCGCTCCTACAGCGGCGCTTCCCGATTTCGCAGGCAGAATAGTAACCTCAAAACCTATGGAGCTTCTGATGAATTTTGTTCTCGAAAAGCTGACGAAGCTCGATTTCTTAATGAGAATTGTGGTTTTTGCCGCCACTCAGAATAAGGAATACACTAAAAATTATGATTTAAGCTCGGTTACCGCTCCTTTGCAGCAGAAAGGTACAGGCGCGGGACTTTGCTGTATGCTTAAACATGTCAGAGTGACAGAGCTTGACAAAACAGATAAAATTAACTGCCCTGTTTTGATTTTTAATGCTGAAAAAGATATTATTCTGCGAAAAGGAATGAAAGAGCAGGTTATAAAGGCACTACCGAAAGCACGGCTTTATGAAGTCGAGGAAGCCGGGCATATCTGCCTCGAAGACCATGCGGAGAAAATCGCGGCAGTTACATACAATTTTTTAAACGATTGACGGTGATGACATGACCGGTAAAAAACTTAATAACTCCTCTGCGGTAGCTTTGGGCAATTTTGACGGTCTGCACATCGGTCACAGAAAAGTGCTTGAAAGTACGCTGGAATTTTCAAAAAAGCATAATCTTGAAGCAAAGGTTATGCTTTTTGATATACACCCGAGAGAACTGATTTTCGGTGAAAAAATCCCGAAGCTTTTAACTGACAGCGAAACTGAAAAAATTCTCTCAGAAATCGGATTCACAGTTTGCAGAGTGAACTTTGCCGAAATAAGAGATTATTCCGCTGAAGAGTTTTTTTCAAAAATTCTGCTGAACCGGCTTAACGCAAAGGTTCTATGCTGCGGATTCAACTATTCATTCGGAAAATACGGCTCTGGAAACGAAGAGACCCTGAGGAAGCTTTGCGAAAAAAACGGCATAATATGCAGTGTCGCAGAACCTGTTTCGGTTGACGGTATTACTGTATCATCCACTGCTGTAAGAAATTATATTTTAAGCGGCGAGCCTGAAAAAGCCGCCGCTATGCTCGGCAGAAATTATTCCGTTTGCGGCAAAGTGATTCACGGCGACCAAAGGGGCAGAACGCTCGGTTTCCCGACAGCTAATCAGATGATTGACGAAAGCCTTGCTGTCCCGAAATACGGCGTATATGAGACAATTGTGAATGTTGACGGTAAAAAATATAAAGGCGTAACAAATATCGGCATAAGACCTACATATCGCTCTCCGTGCGCTCTCGCGGAAACAAATATTATTAATTTCAGCGGTGACATATACGGCAGAAATATTTCAGCGGAGCTTTTGAGATACATACGCCCGGAAGCGCAGTTCAGCTCCGCCGATGAGCTGAAAGCACAGCTTTTTAAGGATACGGCGGAGGTGACAGGCAATGTATGACAGCTGGGAAAATCTGAAAGCGGATTGCTTTTCGTGCCGTGGTTGTGAGCTTGCGCTTACAAGAACAAATCTTGTTTTCGGAGTAGGCAGCGAAAAGGCTGAGGTTATGTTTGTCGGCGAGGGTCCCGGCGAACAGGAGGACTTAAGAGGCGAACCTTTCGTCGGAAAAAGCGGTCAGCTGCTTGACAAGTACCTCACGGCAATTGATCTTGACAGAAAGACAAATATTTATATAGCGAATATTGTAAAATGCAGACCTCCGCACAACCGCGACCCGAAGGAAGAGGAGCAGGAAATCTGCATAAAATGGCTCAAGGAACAAACGAGACTTATCAGACCTAAGATTATTGTCTGCCTTGGAAGAATAGCGGCTCAAAGGCTGATAAATCCGGAGTTCAGAGTTACGAAAGAACACGGTAAGTTTATCGAGCGGAACGGTTTTTATTTGATGGGTACGTTTCACCCGTCGGCACTGCTCAGAAATCCCGCTCAAAAGCCTGACGCGTTTGAGGATTTTATCGCACTGAGAGAAAAAATCAAAGAAGTATGCGTGCGAACATATTAAATCTGATAAAAAAGACAGCCGCGGGGAAAACTGAACAAGCCCAGTGAAAACGGACAATAGAAAAATAGCCCTCCTATGGTAGAACCTGCAATGCCCTTTTTATATTCATTTTTCCTTTGCCGTGATTTTTTGTGAAGAGGCTTTTTACAACTCGATGTTTATTTAACCGCTTCGGTTATTCCCTGAGCGAGACCGGCAATCCCCTGAATCTCAGAAGGAATTATAATCTTTGTAGCCTGCCCGTCGGCGGCTTTTTCAAACGCCTCGAGGCTTTTGAGTTTAACATATCCGTCGCCGGGATTTGCGCCGTTTATAAACTCAATGCCCTCCGCTTTCGCCTTCATAACCGTGCGGATAGCTTCGGCTTCACCCTCCGCCTCACGCATCTTGGACTCTTTGACAGCCTCGGCGTGAAGAATCGCAGACTGCTTATCCGCTTCCGCCGCGAGAATCTGAGACTCTTTTTTACCCTGAGCCACAAGAATCTGGCTTTCTCTTTCACCCTCGGCGCGGAGAATGGATTCACGGCGCTGACGTTCAGCCTTCATCTGTTTTTCCATAGCATCCTGAATTTCACGCGGGGGAAGAATATTTTTAAGCTCAACACGGTTGACTTTGATGCCCCACGGATCTGTGGCTTCGTCAAGAATCCCTCTGATTTTTGCGTTTATTATATCTCTTGATGTAAGCGTATGGTCAAGCTCCATTTCGCCTATGATATTACGCAAAGTTGTTGCGCTGAGATTTTCAATGGCGGAAATCGGGCTCTCAACACCGTATGTGTAGAGCTTCGGGTCGGTAATCTGGAAAAATACAACCGTATCAATCTGCATTGTTACGTTATCTTTTGTGATAACGGGCTGCGGCGGGAAATCCACAACCTGCTCTTTCAGTGAAACAATCTTCGCTATTCTTTCAAAAACAGGCACCTTCACATGAAGCCCCGTCTGCCATGTGGCACTGTATGTGCCGAGACGCTCAACAACATAAGCCTTTGACTGCGGAACGATTTTTACATTTGCAACAATAAGCAGAATGATAACCGCCGCAACAATTAATAATGCTAATAATGCCGGTGACATATAAATACCTCCTATTTTGTGACGATGAGCTTAACACCGTCTATTTTTTCGATTTTTACACTCCTGCCTTTTTCAATAGGCGAACCGTCAAGCGAACGTGCCGTCCATTCGATTCCGTTGACCTTGGCTGCGCCTTTTTCATTTTTATTGTCAATGTCCTCTGTCACAAGAGCTGTTTCGCCGATACATCGGTCAGCGTTTGTGGGATTAAAGTCCTTTTTCGCGAACCTCTTTACGAACGGTCTTGTAACCGCAAGAGCGAGAGCTGAAACGGCAATAAAAGCCACGCACTGCCAGGCAAGCTGCAAATCCGCAATGCAGGCAACAAGACCTGCAAGCGCGCCGACAGCAAACCAGATGGTTACAAGCTGCGTTGTCGCCACTTCAATTATCAGAAGAACGACGACAGCGGCTATCCAGATATAAAGCATAGCATCGCCTCCTTTATGCTCAGCCTCATTATAGCATCAGCGCAGCAAAAGTCAATAAGCATTTATTACCGAATTGTAAATTTTGTTATCTTTTTAACAAAGTTAAAGACGACTCATAAAAGCCGCAATAATATACTGCCCCATTCGCCGTCTTTTTTATTCACTTTAATTATTAATCGCTTCCGAGTATCAATACAGCGTATTCATCTCCGCCGCTGCCCGTGTACCATGCCATTCCGAAGCGCGTATA
Organism: Acutalibacteraceae bacterium; assembly: GCA_045597925.1. Lineage (GTDB taxonomy): Bacteria > Bacillota > Clostridia > Oscillospirales > Acutalibacteraceae > CAG-488. The sequence goes on along the minus strand of JAZLLB010000024.1, from coordinate 33,631 downwards.
TTTTCCGTTTATAATATTATTCCGGTGCCCGTAGGAATTAAGCCAGAGATTTATAATATCAGACGCACCGTAAAATTTATGAGCCATCGCGATATTCTCAGCAACCGCCAATGGCTTGGCTACACCGTAATCTCCGAATACTGTATGGAACTTTCTTCCGTCGGGTCTTGTGTGGTCATATCTTCGACTCAGTTCTTTTGCTCTGACAGCGGCAAGTCTCGCCATTGCTCCGTCAGCTCTCAGATTTGCCGAACCCGCCGCGCTTCTTGCACGGTTAAGTATGCTCGTAGCCTCGTTAAGAAACTCCGTACTGTAATTCATTGTAGCCGGGTCAATATCTACCAAAAACGGTTTGGTGGTTGTCGGTGCCGCGGTAGTTGTTCGTGTTGTTGTAGTGGTTCTTTTTGTGGTAGTTGTGGTTCTTCGTGTTGTCGTAGTCGGCTTTTTCGTGGTTGTTGTTTTCTTCGTAGTCGTAGTCGGCTTTTTCGTAGTTGTCGTTGTTTTCTTCGTAGTCGTGGTCGTCTTTTTCGTAGTTGTTGTTGTTTTCTTTGTGGTTGTGGTCGTCTTTTTTGTAGTTGTTGTTTTCTTTGTAGTCGTATTAGCTTTTTCCGCGACAGGTTCTGCCTTCGCTGTTTTATCTTCTGCGGCAGACACGGTTACAGTGCTTGCCTGTTCTGTGATAATTTCTCCGCCGGAGTTTTCCTCTGAACACGATGCAAACGTAAGCATCATAGAAAAAGCGGCAATAACTGCAAGTATTTTTTTCACAACAGTTGCCTTCTTTCTTCAAATTTTCGTAGTCTTGCATCTACGTTAATTTATTAACAAGCCTATTTGAAGTATAACACTTTTTTACAATTTTTAATTCTTATTTGGAATAATAATAAAAATGAACTATAAAAATGAACTTTTTTTCCTTTTATGTTGCTTTTCTTACATCTGACTTATTGTCTATGTGCCATACTTATGATATAATTATTAAAAATATTTTAACGGAGATTCATATGACAGACATTATTTTTTCATTTGATACGGAGGATTTCACCTCACGCAAAGGTGCCGACGCCATTCTGACCGAGGCTGAAATTCTGAGAAAGCACGGAGTCAGAGGCTGCTTCTGCCTTGTGGGATTACTTGCCGGGCAGCTTGTTTCGTGGGGCAGGAACGATGTGCTCGAAGCACTGAAATTCCATGAAATTGATAATCACACATACGGTCACACTCTGCACCCGATGATTAATGAATACACCGACACAGAAGACTTTTTTGAAGCGAGAAACGAGGTTATCCGTCAGGAAAATGAATCTCTGCGTCTTATAAAAGAAGCAACAGGAACAGAGAAAATCTACGCCTCTGTTCCTCCGGGGAACTCAAAATCCTACGCCGCAATGTACGCCTACAGCGATATGGGGATTCCTGTATACGCCGACACATACTGCGACCCCGAGGACGGCAGCGGTTCCTATTACTGCAATATCTTTCATATCGCTTACGCTTACTGCATGGAAAGTGACTTCTTCACATGCGGTGAAAAAGAGCTGAAATCTGTTCTTGACAGACTTGCCGAAAGAAAGCGCGCTGTTGTATACACTCACCCGCAGGCAAGCCTTTTCAGTGAATGGTGGGATATCGTAAATTATGATAAAGAAAATCTCCGCGCATTCGGCGAATGGAAAGAGTGTAAAAGGCGTCCGCCGGAGCAGAGCGGCAGATTTTATAAAAATCTTGATTCATTTATAACTATGATAAAGAATGACGAAAGATTCAGAATCGTAACCTACGGTGATGTGGCGTCTGAGCTAAAAAAAGAAAGGTCGCGCATCATCACAAAAGCGCAGCTGCGGGAAATCAGAAATCAGCTTGAGAAAAATCTGTTTCCCGTCACCGTACCCGATTCATATTCGCTTAGCGATATTTTCCTTGCATGCAGGGATTTTCTCACCGGGAAAGATGAACATTTCTGCGGTAAGGTTTACGGATTTTTGTCCAAGCCCTATGCAGCGGACGAGAGCTTTACTCTGAGCGCGGAGGAAATAAAAAAGAGTGCCGAAAGCATAGATACAAACTTATTCCTGCCGGAAAAAATCACTGTCGGCGGCAAATCTCTCGGACCCGCGGATTGGCTGACGGCCGCGCTTGATATTCTCTGCGGCAAAAATGAGACTACTGTCAATCCGAAACCACAGCTTCCCTGCCTCGACGTGCTGAAAGAAGTCCGCGACTGCTCATTCAGAGGTACATGGAGACATTCGGATTCATTTGAAGACAGATATCTCTCAGACAGACTCAGATATCAGTCATGGACCATGCGTTTCCCGAAATAATTCAACAAAAAAGATGGCTTTGAAAAATTCTCTCAAAACCATCTTAATTTTTTATTTCCATTTAAAGCTTCCCGAAAGAAGCATTACCTGCTCCTGTGAAACCGTGAGGATTCCTCCGTCTGTTTCGCCGGTTTTTTCATTGCCGTCAGGAAGAACAATCTTGCAGCTGCACGGCTGAAGTGCAGTGACAAACGGAATATGCCCCGCAAGAATTGCCAGATCACCCTCAACTCCTCTTGCCGTAAGCATCTGTACTTCATCGGAAAACATTTTTCCCTCGGGAGATGTGATGTTCAGCTTAAAAGTGTTCATAATTACAGCTTCCTCGCCTTTTCAACAGCCTCGTCAATTGTTCCGACGTATAAGAACGCGGACTCGGGCAGGTCGTCGTGCCTGCCTTCTATAATCTCTTTAAACCCGCGCACTGTTTCGCTCAGCGGAACATAAACTCCCGAAAAACCGTTGAATTTTTCGGACACATGAAGCGGCTGCGAAAGGAAACGCTGAACTTTTCTCGCACGCGTAACAAGCAGCTTATCTTCATCCGAAAGCTCATCCATGCCCATAATAGCAATGATATCCATAAGCTCGTTATATCGCTGGAGTATGCGCTGAACCTCTTTCGCGACCTGGTAATGCTCTTCGCCCAGAATATCAGCCGAAAGAATACGGCTCGTGGATTCCAACGGGTCAACCGCCGGATAAATGCCCTGTGAAGCTATACTTCTTGAAAGAACCGTTGTCGCATCAAGATGGGCAAATGTTGTGGCAGGTGCGGGGTCCGTAAGGTCATCGGCAGGGACATAAACAGCCTGAACCGATGTGATTGAGCCTCGCTTTGTTGACGTGATTCTTTCCTGCAATATACCCATTTCAGTGGCAAGCGTGGGCTGATAACCTACAGCTGACGGCATTCTGCCGAGAAGCGCCGAAACCTCAGAACCGGCCTGTGTGAATCTGAAAATATTATCTATAAAAAGAAGAACGTCCTGACCTTCCTTATCACGGAAATACTCCGCCATGGTAAGTCCCGAAAGACCTACTCTCATTCTCGCTCCGGGCGGCTCATTCATCTGACCGTACATAAGAGCGGTGTTTTTGATAACGCCCGACTCTTTCATTTCATTATAAAGGTCGTTCCCCTCTCTTGTACGCTCGCCGACACCCGTGAATACAGAAATTCCACCGTGTTCTGTGGCTATGTTATGGATAAGCTCCATAATAAGCACTGTTTTACCAACGCCCGCGCCGCCGAAAAGTCCTACCTTTCCACCTTTGGAATAGGGGCAGATAAGGTCAATAACCTTAATGCCTGTTTCAAGGATTTCGGTTGATGTTGCGAGCTCGGAATATGTGGGTGCAGGGCGGTGAATGTTCCATCTCTCACAGTCCTTAACCTCCTCACCCTCGTCAACAACCTCGCCCAGAACATTGAAAATTCTGCCTAAGGTCTGTTTGCCGACAGGAACGGAAATTGTGTGGAGAGTATCCTCCGCCTCAGTACCTCTTTTAAGTCCGTCGGTTGAAGCCATGGCGATGCATCTCGCGGTGTTGTCACCTATATGCTGCGCGACTTCAACGGTAAGTGTTTTTTCGCCGACAGGCATTGTCAGCGCGTTATATATGGGAGGAAGCTCGCCTTCCTCAAAACGCACGTCAACAACAGGCCCCATGACCTGCGTGACAGTACCCTTATGATTTGCCAAATTTATCACTCCTGTCTTAAGGCAATGCCGCACAATCAAGGCACACGCCTCCTGAATATTTATCCGTCACTATACACCGCTTCCCGCGATAATTTCGGTGATTTCCTGCGTAATCGCTCCCTGACGCGCTCTGTTGTAGCTGAGCTGTAAATCGTCAATCATAGTCTGAGCGTTCTTTCCTGCGGAATCCATAGCCATTCTGCGCGCAACGACTTCACATGTGTAGCTTTCCCTCACCGCGCACATAATCACGCCTGCAACGTATTCAGGTACCGCAGTGTCAAGAATATACCGTTCGTTCGGCTCAAAAACAATACCCGCGCTGCCTTTTTTCTCTGTTTTTTCAAGCGGCAGAATCCATTTGACAACAGCGTTCTGCTTCATCATCGAAATATACTCGGTGCAGATTATTCCGAAGCGGTCAAACTCACCGCGGCAGAATTCCCCGCAAATTTTTTTCGCGAATTCGTAAGCCTCGCCGCCCGAGAATTTTTCCGACGAAACAAGATCTCCGCCGAAACGCTCGCAGGCTCTTTTGCCTATAGGAACAAACTGAGCGTCGGGATAATTTGCGGCTTCACGAAAAACGTTAGCGTTGTATCCTCCAGCAAGTCCTCTGTCACCTGCGATAACGACAAGTCTGGTCCCGCCTGTGCCGTTTGCCGACATATAGGGACTCTTCGCACATTCACTGCTTGAGGAAAGCTGATTTATGATATCGCGTACAGCGTCAAGATATTCACGGCTTCGCTCCATAGCGGCCGTAGCACCCCTGATTTTAGAAGATGCGACAAGCCCCATGGCTTTTGTAAGGTGCAGAGTGGAATCAACGCTCTTTATTCTGTTTCTGAGTGCTTTTATATCTGCTCCCACAGCTGTCACCTCTGCATTTCTTTAAGCGCGGTTTCCAGCTTTTCCACATCCTCGGGTTCATAATAACCCGATTCAAAGCGAATGAGCAAATCCTCATACTTGTTCTCAAGAAGACTGTATAGATTATACTCGTATTCCTTAACCTTATCCACGGGAACACTGTCGATAAATCCTTTTGTTACGGCATAGATAATCGCGACCTGACAGCCGACTCTTACAGGTGAATTTCTTTCCTGCTTCAGCACTTCAACAATTCTTTCACCTACGGCAAGGCGCTTTTTAGTGTCCGCGTCAAGGTCAGAGCCAAACTGCGCGAACGCCTTTAATTCACGGTACTGCGAATAAAGAAGCTTCAGCTCGCCCGACACCTTTTTCATAGCCTTAAGCTGTGCTGAACCGCCGACTCGGCTTACCGATATACCCGGGTTTATCGCGGGCATAATTCCGGAATGAAAAAGCTCGGTTTCAAGGAAAATCTGACCGTCTGTAATTGAAATAACGTTAGTGGGAATATACGCCGAAACATCACCAGCCTGTGTTTCAATAAGAGGAAGAGCGGTTATTGTTCCTCCGCCGTATTCAGGCGCAACGCAGGCTGAACGCTCCAGCAGACGTGAATGAAGATAGAAAACGTCACCGGGATAAGCCTCACGTCCCGGCGGTCTGCGGATAAGCAGAGACAGTGCGCGGTACGCGACAGCGTGCTTCGATAAATCGTCATATACAATAAGAACATCTTTGCCCTTCTCCCTGAAATACTCCGCCATTGCGCAGCCGGAGTAAGGCGCCACATACTGGAGCGGCGCGCTTTCAGAAGCGGAAGCCGAAACAATTATTGAATATTCCATCGCTCCCGCCTGCTCAAGCATCTGCGCGAGCTTAACAACAGTAGTGTTTTTCTGGCCGATTGCGACATAAATACAGATAACGCCTGTGTTTTTCTGATTAATAATCGTATCTATAATAATTTCTGTTTTACCTGTATGACGGTCGCCGATGATAAGCTCACGCTGACCCCTGCCTATGGGTATCATGCTGTCTATAGCCTTAATTCCCGTCTGCAAGGGTTTATTGACGCTCTGACGTTTGATAATGCCTGGAGCCTCAGACTCTATGGGGTGAGTTTCCGTACACTCAACGGGGCCTTTGCCGTCTATAGGCTCTCCGAGAGCGTTCACAACTCTGCCGAGAAGTTTTTCGCCGACCGGAACGGAAAGGATTTTTTCCGTTCTTCTGACAGTTGAGCCTTCCTTGATTCCGTTTTTGTTGGAAAGTATAGCGACAGAAACGGTTTCGGTTTCAAGATTCTGCGCCAGTCCGAAGCTGCCGTCATCAAATTCAAGCAGCTCGCCGGACATACAGTTACGCAGACCGTATACTTTCGCAATACCGTCACCCACAAGAATTACCGTACCGGTCTCAGCCATCTCTATTTGTGATTTATAGTTTTTTATCTGATTTTTGATTATATTACTGATTTCCTCAGGTCTGGAATTCACTTATACATCACTTCCTTTAAGCGGTTCAGCTGATGCTTAATGCTGCCGTCGATAACCTTGCCGTCAATTGACACAACCATACCGCCCATAAGCGATTTGTCGGTTCTGCAATCAAGCACAACTCTGTTTCCGCAAAGCTTCCGGAGCTTACCGGTAAGAGCGGCTTTCTGATTTTCACTCAGCTTAACCGCGGAGGTCACCTGAGCGACGGATATTTTATCGGCAGCATCGCAAAGCTGCTTAAATTCTGAAATACATTCTCTGATTTCACGTACTCTGCTCTTCTCGCAAAGAATTGAAAGAAAAGACACAACATACTCATGCTCGCCCGAAAACGCCTGCTCTATCGCGGCAACACGTTCGGCTTTCGGAATATTCGGTGATGAGAGAAAATCAAGATATTCGGGATTTTCGTCAACAACACTCAGCACCATGTCAAGTGCGGCTGAAATTTCTTTTTTTATACCGGCTTCTTCCGAAAGGTCAAACAACGCCTCTGCGTATTCGTTAATCACCTGTGCCATCGTCTTCACCTATCCCCTCAATAAAGGAATCAATAAACTCGCGGTGGTCATCAGCATTGATTTCACGCTCCAGCACTTTTTCGGTAAGAAGCGCCGATACATCGGCAATTTCACGTCTTATATCATCAGCGGCTTTCTTCTTTTCAAGCTCAATTTCGCTCTGCGCGCGGCGGATAATCCCGTCAGCCTTTGTTTTTGCATCGTCAATTATCTTCGCACTGCGTCTGTCGGCGGCAACGGCGGCGGATTTTATCATTTCGTCAGCCTCGTTCTGCGCGTTTTCCATTTTTGACTCATAAGCCTGCTTTTCGGCAAGCGCGTCATTCTTTGCCCTGTCGGCAATGTCATAATCGCTGGCGATAGCGGGTTTTCTTTTGTCAAGAAATTTACGCACCGGCTTATAAAGAAAGCGTTTGAAAATGATGAAGATAAGGAGCAGATTCAAAAGAGAAATCAGAATATCCCATATATTAACAGATATGACTTCCAATGACTGCATTCTAAATCACTCCCGAAATTATTTGACGTAATTCATAAGAATGTCAACAAGTCTTGTGGGCGCGACAAAGATAAGCAGAATCGCGATAACAAGAGCGTAAAGACCCGTTGTTTCGGCAATCGCGCAGCCCATGATCATTGTTGTTGTAACGTTACCCTTGCATTCAGGCTGACGGCCGATAGCTTCGCACGCCTTCGCGACAGCGTTGCCTTCGCCGATACCGGGGCCGATGCCCGCAATCATTGCCATGCCGGCGCCGAGAGCGCAGCAGCCTAAAATAATACCGATTGCTAATTCTAACATAAAAAAACCTCCGTTCAGCTTTCGCTGATTTTATTATTTTTCTGTTTTTTATTTTTCTTTCGCTTCATGCGCCTCTCCCATTCCTCAACAGGGAAACCGCCTGAAACGTAAAGCATCGTGAGCATCGCGAATATAAACGCCTGGAGACATCCGCTGAAAATATCGAAATAAAGCGACAGCACTGCGGGGATACCTACTCTGAACAGCGGAAATTCGCCGACTGCGCCGGGCAGCTTGCCCAACACAGCATTTGATACGCCTGTAAGCCCCGCTGAAACAAGAGCCGCTATAACCGAACCCGAAAGTACGTTGCCGTAATGTCGGAATGACATCGAAACAGGCGTTGCGAATTCGGAAATAATATTGAACGGTGTGAAAACGGGTATCGGCTCCGTAAAGCCTTTAAGGTAGCAGAGTATTCCGCCTTTGAGCTTGTAATAAGTAATCAGCACAAAAACAAGCACCGCCCAGCCCGCTATAACATTAAGGTCTGACGTAGGCGGATAAAGCCCCAGAAGCGTCAGAAAACTTGAGAACACCGAAAGTGCAATTATTGACGCTACAAACGGTGAAAATGCTTTAAAGTATTCCCCCATATTCTCGTGAACAAGCTCGTCTGTTTTTTCGACTATCCATTCGGCAATCATCTGCCTACGGAGCCCGCCTTTCTCACTTATTCCGTGCGTAAGGTAAAGACAGAAGAAAAACAACGCAATTATTACAAGCCACGAATTCACCTGCGATTCCGTAACCGGCATATCCTGAAGCGGCATTTTCACCGTAAAAAATATATGTGCGCCGGTTATCTGAATACCTTCAGCCTCGGGATTCGTCAGAACACGCAGAACGATTGCACCGATAATCGGAATAACTGAGCAGGCGATAAGTAAAGCGTCAGTCAGGCGAAAACCTATGCTTTTTTCTTTCAATAATATCACCTCCACCGAAGAGATTCTGTTTATTATTCTTTATTATTTTTCTTATCAAGGAAAGGTCTGAATACAATTGCGATTCTCGGAAAAAGCAGAGGAATCACAAAGGTTATTATATTGAAGCATTTGAATACGCACGCGATAACGGCAAACCCAATCAGCATAAGCATTCGCAGCATCTGTGAGAGCTTTACCTTATTTTTCGCGGCATCTTCGTCAAGAAGTACCGCCTTCTGAACAGTAATACCCATAAGCAGAAAATTCAACACCGCCGCCGCGGCTCCCAGAAGATTTCCGAGAAGCACCGTATAATCCCATTGGTGAAGCACAAGAAAAACCGCTTGCATCAGCACGCTTAAAATAAGCACGCAGCAGGCAATATAAACTGTTTCTTTTTTTACCGTCTTATCTATTTTTGCCATTTCTCAATGCTCCTAACCGGACTTCAATCATAATTTTTAGTATTATACAACATTTTGAACTGTTTTTCTATACATTTTTAAATTATTTTTATACAATTTAAAATTACATATCGGTATATTTTACACAAAAGTGTCGATTTACCTGTTCTATACAGTCATATATATTGTTCCCGAGAAAAACGAGACCCACATCTGTGAATCTCGTTTCAAATTCAGCTTTTACGTCTTAAAACATCATGCCTATACCGTTGCGGATAATCTCGCACAACGCCCATATGCACCACACAAGTCCTCTGAAAACAACCATAATATATCCTCCTATTTCGCAATCTTAGGAATAATTCCGAACGCATCAAAAAGCTTTTCGCTGATTAAATCAACAAGAACAACACTCAGTCTCTGATACCATACCCAGAAGATTCTGCCCAAAGCCGTATCCGGTGCTATTACGTGCGACGGTATTTCCTTATCAACTCTTCCGTCGTATTTAAGCTCTATCGGCTGTGAATATGTTGCACCGTGGTTCTTGCTCTTGAGTACAAATCTTATGTAGCAGCCTAAATCCTCCTCATAATCGCTGAGATCAATTGTGTATCTGCATGAGCCTGTGCTGTCGCTGGCGATAACCTTGCCGTCGGCAACCCATTCGATTGTTTCGCAGCCGCGCTCTCTGTCGCACTCAACGGTGATTCTGTTACCGTCAATGCTGATATTTGTAACAATCGGAACAAGTCCGTCACCCTCAATTTCATTTTCTCTCGCGGAGTTCTTCTGATACTTGCTCGCGGCGAAGAACGCGCCGTTAATCATAGCCTGCTTGACGTTTTCCTCGTTATTTTCAGTAAGAGGGAACAGTTCAAAAGAACGTCCGACCTCGCTTCTGTATTCCGAATCATCGTCAGCAAAGCCCCAGATGCTTCTGCCCTGCGGAATAACAACCTGAAGCAGCTCGTCCCACAGCTCACGGTCGGCTCTTGTGCAGTTGTCGGTGTTATTGATTATTTCAAGACCCAGGCAGGTTTTGTATTTTGTGAGAATATTCGCGAAATAGTTGATATAAAACGGATTATGCGAACGCTCGGGGTAGTTGTTGGAGTTTACCCAGTCGCCTACATGATTAAGCACGCTGTACCCGCCGGATTTTTCAATCTCCCTCGGAGCTGTTTCGTAATCGTTTTCTTTTCCCCATACACCCTGACCGTAGGTTGTCCAGTATCCGTTGACATGAGTCTTTGAAACAACCGCCATGTTGCACTCAATTCCGCCTTTGATGTCGGTCATGCCTCTGCCGTTTCTGTCAGAACCTGTGGTAATGCGCTCATAATCCTCATCTGAAAGAGGCTTAACCTTTTTAAAGCCGTTGAAAATACCGTTTGTTTTCTTTCCCTTATTCCAGCCGTTGTTTATAACTCCGTGGTCGGTAACAGCAAGAATGTCATACCCGGCGTCATAATAAAGACCGAGCCATTCGTCAAGGTCACATTCGCCGTCTGAAGCGTTGGTGTGGCAGTGAAGGCACGCCTTGTATGTTTCCGAATTTTCCCAGTCAACCCCGTCATACGGGTTTATAATTGTATACTGTGTGTGGCTGCCTGCGTACGCACCGAGACCCAGTGAAGAAACAAGAAGCACAGTCGAAAGGATAACTGACAATACCTTTTTCATAATCATTCTCCCCATATATAATGTTTAGGGTATTTTATCATGAAAAGAAAAAAGTGTCAATTAAAAAGTTCGATGCGTATCGCTTAATATACGTACCATATATTGTAAATGATGTAAAATTGAGGAATAAACGTAGAAAAATATCGTAAAATTATAAAAATTTTGCAAATTTTCTTTCATAAAAAAGTTGACAATGGGTGATATTGGTGATATACTATGGAAAAACGTGCGAAGCACAAAGAAAGGAAAGAAGAATTATGAAAAAATTTATAGCAATTCTTTTAGCAGTTCTCACAGTTCTTGCATCAGCTTCTATGATGGTTTACGCTGTTGACGAAACGTTCGATGCTTTATGTCCTTACTGCGATTTTGCTCGCAAAGGAACAAAAGATGATGTTTACAACGCAATTATGAACCATATGTACGCAGAGCATTCCACAAAAGCGATTTATATCTGCTTTGAATGCTGCGCAACATACGATACCAGAGAAGGTCTTTCAGATCATTATGCTAAAATTCATAAGGCCAATCAGCTTTACATCTGTGATTTCTGCGGCTGGTCATACGCAAACACTGCTGACCTCAATACTCATCTTCAGGTAACTTACCCCGTAAAGTTCCATACTCAGTTCTGTGACAATGCGGGCAAAGGCTGCGTAGAGACATTCCACACAAGAGAAGCTTACACACAGCATATGCGTGCTTGCCCTTTCAACGAGTTCAAGTGCGGCAACAAAGTTGACATTGACGGCAACGGAAGCTATAATGACGCTTGCGACAAGGTTTGTGAATACTATACAAACGACGATGTTCAGTTAGCAGCTCACAGAGCAGCATGCACAGTTGTTGATAACAGATCTGACTTCGAGCAGATGTGCGATTACTTCAGATACGGCAACATCATTGGCGGCCTTAAGAAGCTCGTTAAGATTATTGTTGATTTCGTTAAGGGCGACACATTCAAGAAGCTCGTTGAGAAAGTAGGCTCCTTCATTAAGGGCATTAACCTTGATAAAGTTGTTTCTTCTGTTAAAGACATAGCAAGCAAAATTCCCTTTGATAAAGTTAAGGATATCTTCAAGAAATAATTAATGCACTGATAAAAGCGTCGGGTTTAGCCCGGCGCTTTGTTTTTCATTCCTTTTTTCTGTAGCTTTATTCGATAATTATTGACATAAAGTGAAAATTTAAATATAATATGGCTGAAACAGGTTTTTCTGTTATCAAATTAAAAATTCAGAAAGAAGGTAAATGTATGAAAAAAGCTCTTGCTATGGCCGCCGCCTTGTCATTGATTCTGACACTGGCATCATGTGCCGAAAAAAATCCCGACAGCGATATAACCACAACAACAGAAGCTGCCGTAACAACCACATCTGCCGAAGCTGAAAAAACAACAACACAATCCGAAAAAACAACTGAAGAAACCACCACGGAAGAACAGACAACAACAACTACTACTGCAAAAGCAACAACCACCAAAAAAACGACTGCAACTAAAAAAACAACAACTACGAAAAAGCCGTCAACGACTAAAAAAACGACAGCCAAGAAAAAACCGTCAACAACTAAAAAGACAACGACCACGAAAAAACCATCAACAACCAAAAAAACTCCGGCTAAACCCTCAACAAAAGCTGAAATCGCAAAGGCTTACAATGCCGCTGTAAATAAAGCGATATCCTCAAAAGCGGGATTCACAAAAAAGGTAACGAATTCAGAGGTTGAGGCGGAGCTCGGGCTTTTAAACAAATATAAAAACGATATTTTCGGCTTCCTCAGGGTCGGCTCAAACGCCCCAGAAACAAAGCCCAAAGGTCAAAACAATGAAAAGCTCGACCTCCAAAAGGCGTCTCTTACCGCCGCAGACATTAAAGAATCAACCTGCAAAATCGAAAACAAGAAGTGGGTAATCAATATGACACTCAACAGCGGCACAACCGTTTCGGGTAGCACAGCGGCCGCGCCTGTTGATAAAACCGGTATTTTCATCGGCGAAAAAGACAAAAAACATATCGACCACAAAACAGCTGAAAACTATAAATACGCAATTGATAATGTTAAAATCGGCTCAATTAAAATAGCAAGCGTTAAGTCTGTAACAGAAAAAACAAGCAACGTCAAGGTTAAAGCAGTAATAAATCCGACAAATGGAAAACCCGAAAGCATAACGGTATCATTTGATTCAAGCGCGCATTTCACAAAGCTCAAAACTCCTGTTAAATCCTATGACGTTCTTGACGCAAGTATTTCATCAGAAATAAAATACACATCATTTAAGTGGTAACCGACATAGCTTATATCAGATATTAAAAACAGGTGCGGAATATAAAAACCGCACCTGCTTTATATTTGTGATGTTATTTCTTTTTGTAGTATCTGAAATAGTCAATCACAAAATCTTTTTTATAATCTTTTTTCTGCTTTATTTCGTCAGACGGAATTTCAAGCGAAAGAATAACCTGCTCGGGAACCTGTGAAACACCGTTGGCAAATGAGCTTCTCACGCTCTCAACACCGTTTATGTAAAATATATATTCATCATCTGTCCATTCAAGTCCGAAGGTGTTGAATTCTGTGTAAAGGTTCTTAACCTTGAAAGTGCCGAGCATACGTGAGTCAATATTCTCAACGTCATCATCCCAGCCGTTGCAGTGAATTGTAGTTGATATTGACTCACGGTTTGTCTTAAGCAGATCGTCAGCGGACATGGCCTCAAAAATATCTATTTCAGCACCGCCTACACCGCCCTGCGATTTATAATGGTCATAAGGAGAATCGGCCTGAATCCAGAATGCGCTCCAGAAATCCGAGCTGTCTGAGCATTTGCATCTTATTTCAAAATAGCCCTTGCAGGGATGCTCCTTAAGAGCGATCATGCCCGCGTACCAGCCCGCACCGTATTCACCGTTTTCAAGATATTCACCCGTAAGATAAAGATTGCCGTTTTTAACAGTCGCCTGGCTCGCCCCGTTGAAGCCGCTTCTTCTGGCACCCAGACCTCTGTGCTCCCACATATCCATGTTAAGCTCAGTGCCGTCAAAATTATCCTCCATAACAAGCTCATAGCCGCTCAGGTCAAGCTCGTCACCTATAACAGGCTGCGGAGTTTTGAAAACCGCCGCAAAGAAAAGCTCGATTACTGCCATAAACGACGCAAACAGCCTTTTGGGAGCAAGTCCGTCAGCAAAAAAGTTTTTCCATACAATAATAAGATTGTCAAACGCGTTGCGCTGATAAAAAGTCCAGCCGAAAAAGTCATAAATTTTCTCAAGCATAAAAAGCACTCCCTTTATTTCTGAAAAATCAAATCAACCGCAAGTATTTTTCCGCTGGGGCCGATTTTAACAGGAAAATATCCTGCATATGCGTAGCCCTCGGACGCATACCTTACGATTATCTGCCTGTGTTGTTCTGTCTGTGAATTGCGTGCGGGATTGTTTTCAAAATCAAGTCTTTCAAAAATAGTTTCCATTGTATTCACCTCAGTATTCGATATCTACGGATTTTCCTGTTTCGGCAGAGCGGTAAACCGCGTCGATAACTTTCATGAGAATTACGCCGTCTTCCGCTGTCGCCTTACATTCAGCCTTACCCTCGCAGGCATCAACAAAATTTTTGATTTCACGGTTAAAGTCTCTTTCAAAACCAAATTCATGTGAACCCTTGATGCTGATATCTGCAAGACAGCCTGCGTATTCGGTGTGAAGCTCAAAGGGGTCAAGCGTAAGACCTGCTTTGCTGCCGAAAATCTCAACATTGCCCTCGCTGTTCTTCTTGTTAAGATTAAAGCTGGTCTCAACCTGAAGGACTGCGCCGTTATCAAATTTAATCATCGCGGTGGCAAGATCCTCAACATTGAAAACAGGCTTTTCAACCACCGTTTCAGAAGTCCAGCCGCTTGTTCTTATATGGTCACGCGCACCGATTTTATTGCTTGTGAAGCCGTATACGGAAACGGGCAGCGCACCGCCCATTATGTATCTTGTAAGGTCGATAACGTGAACGCCTAAATCAATCAGCGGACCGCCGCCTGAGAAAGCCTTATCGCCGAACCAGCCGCCCGGGCATCCGCAGCGGCGCAGATACGTTGCCTTGGCATAATAAACTTCGCCGAGGTCGCCGTTTTCAACGAGCTCTTTCGCGTCATGAGCGTCATCACCATGTCTTCTTACAAAGCCTATCATGAGAAGCTTGCCGTTCTTTTCTGCGGCCGCCTTCATTTCTTCGGCTTCTTTTGCGTTCATTGCCATTGGCTTTTCGCATATTACATTGCAGCCGGACTCAAG
Organism: Acutalibacteraceae bacterium; assembly: GCA_045597925.1. Taxonomy (GTDB): domain Bacteria; phylum Bacillota; class Clostridia; order Oscillospirales; family Acutalibacteraceae; genus CAG-488. The sequence continues at coordinate 18,595 of JAZLLB010000024.1, read as the reverse complement.
AGCCGCTATGGTACACTCCGCGTGAGCCGAGTTCCATGTACACACGCTTATGAGATCGAGATTTTCGTTTTTGAGCATATCTCTGCAATCGGTATAATAGTTCGGGATATCATATTCCTCAGAAAACTTTTTCGCTTTTTCTTCATTGATATCACAGCAAGCGACAATTTCCGTTCTGTCGGTAAGCTTTTTATATCCGTTTGCGTGGCAGTGAGCAATACCGCCGTTGCCTATAATTCCTACTCTGAGCATTTTGCATTTCCCCTGTCCGTTAATCTATATTTTGCACAATATTGTACAGTACAGTTAAAATATATCATATTAACCGTTTAAAAACAAGCATAAAACAAAAAATGACTGCCGAAAATCAGCAGCCATTTATGGTTATTTTTTTATATCCTTTTCAAGCAGAACAGCCGAAAACGATTTGAAAAGAATTTTGATATCAAAACTAACTGAAATGTTGTCAACATAATATTTATCAAGCTTAACTTTTTCATCGATATCCACATCGTCTCTGCCGTTTATCTGCGCCCAGCCGGTTATGCCCGGACGGACAGAATATATTCCGTTTTTCAGCCTGAGCCTATGGATTTTATCTTCTTCAAGAATCAACGGCCGCGGACCTATTAAGCTCATATCGCCTTTCAGAACATTCATGAGCTGCGGCAGCTCGTCAACACTTGTTTTACGAAGCAAACTGCCCCATTTTGTGATGTATTTTTCATCAACATCATTGCTCGCGACAACCGGCGCACCCTTTTTCATAGTCCTGAATTTATAAATATCAAACACTTTGCCGTCTCTGCCGTATCTTTTCTGACTGATAAAAACAGGACTTCCCTGAACGCTGAGAGAAACAACACTGATAAACGCAAACGGAACAATCAGAAGAATCAGCACAATCAGACTGAAAGCAACATCAAATGCCCTTTTTACAAAACTCATTTGCTACACCTCATGTGAATTTCAGACTATATAAATGACCGCAGTCAACCATTATCTATGTTATCCGATAAATTATAGCATATGAATAATTCCATTGTCAACAAATAGTATTATGAAATGAAAATAATTCAAAACAGTTGACATTTAATGAACAAATGTTAAAATATGTGTATGATAGTTAAAAGGATGCTTTTTATGCTTGAAAGAATATATGACTTTTTTGGTTGGATTCCGCATCAGCGTCACGCATTTGACAATCTGATTCTTGTATGCAAGAACTTTTTTGCCGACGGTCTCTCGCCGAAAAGGCTGTTTGCGTCGTTTATGGCAATAATTGAGCTTTTCTGCGCGGCGGTTTTCAAAACTCCGCAGCCTGCCGTCGGTCATGAGTTGGATTTAACCGGCTACACCAGAGTTATCTATGATGAATTCGATGGCGACAGCCTTAACGGTGATTTATGGAAATGCCGCGGCAGCTACCGCGAAAGATGCGGTTACGCTTCTCCGAGCCAGATTAAGGTTGAAAACGGCAATCTCATCATCACAGCGGAATATCTCACTGACGGCGAATTCGGTGAAGGCTGGTACTCAGCGGAGGTAGCTCTCAAAGAATGGCAGACATACGGTGGTTATTATGAAATAAAATGCCGGTGCAATCCGGGTGAGGGCTTCTGGAGCGCGTTCTGGATGCAGTCTGAACATTCGTATGACCATGAAATCTCAGCGGGCGGCACAGGCGGTGCTGAAATCGACATTTTTGAGGCAATGGGCGCCGACAGTAAATTGAAGAAAAACCGTAACTGTGTTACGCAGACAGTGTGGTACAACGGCGGTGATGATAACCCCGATGAGCTTGACAGAGTTGCTCTCGGCACATATTACGCAAATGATATTTACAACACTTACAACACATATGGTCTTATGTGGACGGAAGACGAATATATTTTCTATATAAACGGCAAAGAAACAGCGAGAACTTCAACGGCTGTTTCACACGCTCCCGAGCAGCTGCTCATTTCACTTTGTGTGCCTGATGAAATCACCTTTGACCACAGCTATAAAACACAGTATTTCATAGACTCCGTTTCGGTTTATAAAAAATAGAACACGATATCAAAAGCCTGAACCTCATATGGGATTCAGGCTTTTACAATTATTCTGTTTTAAGAATTTCCGCCACTGCCCCGTTTACCGCTTTAATGAGCTTATCAAGTGATTTTTCAAGCTCTGTTTCATTGATTTTTACATATTCTCTGTCTGCGAAAGCGTATAAATCCGCCGAAGCCTCAACAAAAGCCTTATTAACCGCATTGCTGATAATATCTTTTGTACGCAGATTTGATTTTGAGACAACATCGTAAAATCTCAGCCTGAATTCCATATCGCTCCCGAGCTTTTCGGAAAAATCATCAAGTCTTTTCACCTGATGAGAATTAACAGGGAAAGTGAAATATGTATCAGGATAGGGCTCATCATCGAGCGTGAAATGCCACCATTCCTCCGCAAGAGGGTGAAAGCCGTTATTCATCATCAGTTCACGGAGCATTTTTCTGTTTTTTGCCTGTTTTTCCGTAATGGCATCTGTATTCTGCGCCCATGAAAGACTGCCGAAATAGTCGAATGTGCCGCCGACATCAATATCCTTCTGCGTTGCCATATCAAACAGCGTAAGGTCGACCGTTGAGCCTCTTGAGTGCCCCGACCTTTTTGCCACAAAACCTTTTTCAAACAGACTTTCCTTATCCACTTCAGGATAAAAATAATTTTTCATGGCTATATCTCTGTGCGCTTCCGCCCATCTGATAAAATGGTCAACCGCGCTTTGCGGACGGTAACAGTCAAATATTTTCAGCCTGTAACCCATATCTATTGCGGCATCACTGACCTTTTTAAGTGCGTATGCAGCTTCTTTAGTGAGCAGAGCCACAGGCTCCTCATAGCCGTCAACTCTTTCGCCGAGAAAATTGAATGTTGAATAGTATCTGATATCCAGCACAGCGTCAGGTATAACATCTGAAACAAGTACGAAGCCTGATGAATCCGTGTCCTCAGGTATGATATTTATTTTTTCTTCCATTATCATCACAGCCTGTCAGCGATATCAAGAATGAGTCTTTCGGTTTTTCCCCAGCCGAGGCAGGCATCGGTGATTGATTTGCCGTAAATCCCCTCGCCTATCTTCTGATTTCCGTCTTCAATGTAGCTTTCAATCATGAAGCCTTTGACAAGTTTATTGATCTCAGCATCATATTTCATACTGCCTATAACTTCTTTCGCGATTCTCACCTGTTCAAAAGGATTTTTACCTGAATTTGCGTGGTTAGTGTCAACAATAACCGCGGGATTTTTAAGTCCGCTGTCGGCGTAGGCTTCAGAAAGATGAATAAGGTCTTCATAATGATAGTTGGGGATTGTCTGACCGTGCTTGTTCATGTATCCTCTGAGAATAGCGTGAGCATATTCGTTGCCCAGAGAATTTACCTCCCAGCCTCTGTAAATAAACGTGTGTTTATGCTGCGCCGCGGTGATTGAATTCATCATAATCGAAATATCTCCGCTTGTAGGATTTTTCATGCCTACGGGAATTTCAATTCCGCTGGCGGTAAGTCTGTGCTGCTGATTTTCGACACTTCTCGCACCGACGGCAACATATGCCAGCAAATCGTCAAGATATCTGTGGTTTTCGGGATAGAGCATTTCGTCAGCGCAGGCAAATCCCGTTTCTTTAACCGCTTTCATATGAAGCTCACGTATTGCGACAATTCCTTTGAACATATCGGGCTTCTGGTCGGGGTCGGGCTGATGAAGCATTCCCTTATAACCGTCGCCGGTTGTTCTGGGCTTGTTTGTGTAAATTCTCGGAACTATAAAAATTTTATCCTTGACCTTTTCCTGCACATCACGCAGCCTGCCTATATAATCAAGTACGCTGTCGTCACGGTCGGCGGAGCAAGGCCCGATTACAAGCAGAAATTTATCGCTTTCGCCTGTGAATATCTTTTTAAGCCCGCTGATTCTTTCTTCAACGGCTTTTTTCATTTCGCCTGAAATAGGGTACATTTCCTTAACTTCTTTCGGGATAGTCAGTTTTCTTTCAAAAATCATATTCATGGCAATTTCTCCTTATTTATCGAACAGTGCGCGCCTGGCGGTTGAGCGTATCATTTTTTCTTTCATTTTATCAATATCTTCGTCTTTGAGTATGTTGTAAAATTCATCAAATTCAGTTTTGAATTTTTCCATCTGCGCAAGCAATGCGTCTTTATTGAGCAGAAAAAGCTCGCTCCACATATCCTCGTTTATTCTGGCGATTCTCGTTAAATCACGGAACGAGTCGCCTGTGTAGTCCACAAGATGCTCGCTTTTTGAGCAGGTCATAAGGCAGACGGCTATACAGTGAGTAAGCTGTGAAACGAAGCCTATCATTTCATCATGCGCTTTGGGCGGGAGTGAAGATATCCTCGCGAAGCCTAAGGTCTGACCGATGCCCTTGCAGATTTCAATCGCGTCAAAGGTATTTGAATCGGTCGGAACAACGATGTAGTTTGCCTCTTTAAATATTTTATCGTCACTGTTGCGTACTCCGTAAACCTCTTTACCGGCCATCGGGTGAGCTGAAATGAACTCAACATCAGAACGCAGCATTGACTGAATATCATAAACTATGCACGCCTTAACGCCGGTTACGTCCGTGATAACAGCTCCGCTTTTGAAAAGACGCTGATAATCCTCAATCCACTTTTTAAAAACGTGAGGATAAAGTGCGAAAATCACAATATCAGCATCGCCCACAAGTTCGGGGCTGACCTCTGTTGAGCCTTTGTCAATAAGTCCGTTTTCAAGGGCGAATTCAATAGAATCCCCGTTTGTGTCAATAGCATTTACCTTGTAGCCCCGCCTGCGCAGTCCCTTTGCGTAGCTGCCGCCGATAAGTCCGAGACCTACTATAAGAATTTTCAGATTTTTGTCAAGCTTCATAATTTATTTTCACTCCTGCTTTTTCCAATACTTCAAAGAAATCGGGGTAGCTTTTTCTGACAGCTTCATACCCGTCTATTACGCCGCCTGTGAATGTAAGCAGATACGCCATTGCCATAACAATACGGTGGTCATTACAGCCCGATATCGCTTCCTGCGGTCTGTGAATTTCACTTTTCACAACCGTAAGCTCATTGTTTCCCACGAGCATAGATGCCCCCAGCTTATACAACTCCTGCTGCATACAGTCTACTCTGTCACTTTCTTTCATTCTGAGGCGGTTCGTATTCAAAAATCCCGCACCGTTATGCTTCGCCGCGAATGCGAAAAGAATCGGCGCAAGGTCGGGACAATCCGCCAAATCAAGGGTACAGAATCCATCTTTCATCCGCTTTAAATATTCAACACAGATTTTATCACCCTGAACACTTCCGCTGTCGGTTCCCGTAATTTCAATATCGGCTCCGCTTTCTTTGAACGCGTAGAAAAACGCAGCGTTTGACCAGTCGCCCTCCACTGCCGTACTGCATGGAGCATACTTCTGCTTTCCCTCAATTTTTATTTTACTTTCACCTGTGAATTCAGCGCTGACACCGAATTTTTTCATGACATCTATTGTCATATCAACATAAGGTCTGCTCTCAAACGGAGGAATAATTTTTATTGTGCTGTTATTTTCAAGTAGCGGCAGAGCAAACAGCAGACCGCTTATGAACTGACTGCTCACATTCCCCTGAACTTCAAAATCATCCGCCGAAATTTTTCCGTTAACAGTTATTTCAGTTTCTGAAATGCTCATTTTTATATTTTGCTTTTCGCAGATTTTCCCATATACATTAAGCGGTCTTGACAGAAGTTTTTTACTGCCCGTAAGCGTAACCTTGTTTCCGCTGAGAAGGCAGATCGGAATAAAAAATCTTAATGTGCTTCCGCTTTCGCCGCAGTCGAGAATTTTTTCTCCTATGCGGCTGAAATCACAGATTCCGTCAACCGTAACCGTATCATCTTTGATTTCGGTTTTACAGCCTATTGCTTCAAGGCAGCGTATTGTCGCTTTAATATCCTCTGAAAAAGCCACGTTTGTTATTACGCTTCTTCCGCCCGAAAGCCCCGCACAGATTAAAAGCCTGTGCGACGCGCTTTTTGAAGCGGGTGCTTTTATTATTCCCGCCGGAGAAGATTTTTCTATATTAACTATCATATTATTATTCCTTATTCAAAAAATCTATCGCCTGAATATATCCGTCAAAACCCTGACCTTTTATTGTCTTAACGCAGGCAAGCCGGATATAGCTTATTTTTCTGAATTCTTCTCTTGTGTCAGGGTCTGAAATATGAACCTCAACTGTCGGTATGCCCACGCTTTTCACGGCATCAAGAAGCGCAACGCTCGTGTGAGTATACGCACCCGGATTTATGACAATTCCGTCAAAAACGCCGTACGCAGCCTGAATTTTATCCACCAGGTCACCTTCATGATTTGACTGATAAAGCTCCACGTCTGTATTATTTTCAGCACAGTGTTTTTTTATCATGTCGCATAAATCCGAATAGGAAGCCGAGCCGTAAATCGCAGGCTCTCTTATGCCCAGCATATTAAGGTTGGGCCCGTTAATCACAAGAATTTTCATTTAAAATGCTTCCTTTCAATAATCTGTGCCGTGTCTTTAGGCAAACCGCTGATTTTTATTATTTCATCTGCCGTTGAGATATATTTTCCGTAACGCTCATCATATCTCTGTTTTACAGCTTCGGCGGAAGAAGCCAGCGGTCTGTCGGCGGTCGGGAGTAAATCTTCAAGCGGCCTGTCAAGAAAATATATTGTGCCGTTCATTTTAAGAGCGTCAACATTCTCGTTTTTAAGAATTGCTCCGCCGCCTGTGGAGATAACAATTCCGCTCTTTGCGCTGATATTTTTTATTACTTCCGTTTCAAGCTCCCTGAATTTTTTCTCTCCTAATTTTTTAAAATACTCGGTTATTTCCATACCTGCCGATTTTACGATTTCATCGTCAGTATCAATAAATTCTCTTCCGAGATTTTCTGCGATAATTCTGCCTGTTGTACTCTTGCCGCTTGAGGGCATTCCTGTAAGCACGATGTTTTTTCTCTCTGAAAGAACCGATGAAAAAATTCTGTCTGTCAGTCCGCTGTCAGCTGTTTTATCCATAAAAAGCTCATATGCCCTAACAGCCTGCGCGGTCAGCATATAAAGCCCACAGTCGGCATGGATTCCTCTTTTTTTCGCGCTGCTTACAAGCATTGTTGTCAGCGGATTGTAAACCGCATCAACAACACCGCTTAAATTTGTGAATTTATCTATGTCAGCAGGTGAAGCGAAAATTTCGGGGAACATTCCCACCGGAGTAGTGTTTATGAGAATATCCGCGTCGGTATGATTTTTATATAATTCCTCATAAGTAACGCTGTTTTCATTGCCTGTTCTGCTCACTCTTATAATCTCTTTCGCCCCCAACGCCGTTGACACCGCAAGCGATGTTTTTGAAGTACCGCCGGAGCCGAGGATTACAACCTTTTTATCTTTAAAATTAATATTATTTTTTTCAATCAAAGCGGTCATGCCGTAAAAATCGGTATTATAGCCGTACAGCTTTCCGTTTTTATTCACAACCGTGTTCACCGCTCCGATTGCCTTTGCCGTATCACTTATTTCATCAAGGAAAGGGATAACTGTTTCTTTATACGGAATCGTTACGTTTATCGCCCTGAAATCATGCTCTGTCATGAATTCGGCTACTTCATCTTCATTAAGCTCGTAAAGTTCATATGAATAATTGCCGATTTTTTCATGTATTATTTTTGAAAATGAGTGCGGCAGTTTTCTGCCTATACAACCGTATTCCGTAAAAATCACCGTCTTTTATTTTAAATAGTCTGTTCCGAATCTCTGAGTCAGCAAATCCGCCGTTACCAGTGCGGCAACTGAGGTCTGCACTACAGCCGCTCTGTGAACAATGCACGGGTCATGTCTGCCTTTGAGCTGAAGCAGAGTATTTTTTTTGTTTATAAAATCAACTGTATTCTGCTCTTTAAATATTGACGGAGTGGGCTTTATCGCCGTTCTGAAAATAACAGGCATACCGTTAGTTATTCCGCCGTTAATGCCCGCGTTATTGTTCGTTTTTGTTGTAACTTTTCCGTCTGCGTATTCCATTGAATCATTTGCCTCGGAGCCTTTCATATCAGCAAAAGAAAATCCCGCACCGAACTCTATTCCCTTAACCGCGGGAATTGAGAAGACTCCGTGAGAAAGCACACTTTCAAATGAATCAAACCACGGCTCGCCGACACCGGCGTGAATGCCTGTTATCGCTGTTTCGAGCACACCGCCCACACTGTCGCCCGCCTGTGCGGATTTCTCGATTTTCGATTGCATTTTGCTTTCGGATTCATCGTCCAAAACAGGAAAAATTCTGCCGTCAAGAAGTGATAAATCCTCGTTTATATTTTCAAAATTTCTGTCTTCGACTCCCGCGCATTTTTTTATGTGAGTTCCGATTAAAATCCCTTTATTTTTAAGAGCATCAAGAACAATCGCGCCTGCCGCAACAAGAGGAGCCGTAATTCTGCCGCTGAAATGTCCGCCGCCTCTGTAATCCTCAAAGCCGTGATATTTTTCGTATGCGGTAAAATCCGCGTGACCCGGGCGCGCGGCATTTCTCTGATAATCGCCACTTTTAGTGTTGTTATTTCTTATCAGAATTGTAAGCGGCGTTCCGGTAGTGAAGCCCTCAAAAGCTCCGCTTAATATTTCAACCTTATCTTCCTCTTGTCTCGCGGTGGAAATTTTGCCGTAAGCCCTGCGTCTATCCATCTGCTTCGCGATAAATTCCTCACTGATTTTTATTCCGGGGGCAAGTCCGTCAACAACCGCGCCGATTGCTTCGCCGTGACTTTCGCCGAAAAGAGTTACACTCAGCGCGTTTCCGAATGTATTTTTCACCTCTGCCCCTCCTTTATGATAATCAGCTTTTCTTTAAGCTCCGTCTCATTCATTTTTCTGATTTCACATCTGCCGACAGTTTCAACAAAAATCGTGTTAATTTCACCTTGACATGCTTTTTTATCGTGTGTTACAGCTGATATCACCTTTTCTTCATCAAAATCAGCCGTGGTTTTTACATTGAGCTTTTGAAGAACGGTAATCAGCCTTGCTCTCACATTTTCACTGCACATGGGAATAATTCCCAAAGCGACACATTCACCATGGTAAAGTCCGTTCAGCTCTTCCTCACTTTCAATTCCGTGACCGAGAGTATGCCCGAAATTAAGTATCATTCGAAGTCCCTGCTCTTTCTCGTCCTGCTCAACAACTTTTCTTTTGATTTCAATTGAGCGAAAAAGAATGTTTTCAATATCGCTCGTAATATCGCATTTCTCAAATATTTCAAACAAATCCGCGTCGGAGGTAAGGCTCATTTTAACCGCTTCAACAAGTCCGTTTGAAATCTGCCTTTCGGGAAGAGTATTCAGCACATCCGGGTCGATTATAACCATTTTAGGCTGATGAAACGCCCCCACGGGATTTTTTATTCCGTCAAGATTTACGGCTGTTTTGCCGCCGACTGAGGAATCCACCTGAGACAACACAGTTGTGGGAAAATTGTAAAATGAAATCCCTCTCATGTAGCACGCCGAAACAAAGCCCGACAAATCACCGACAACTCCTCCGCCGCAGGCAATAACGCTGTCTTTCCTCGTGAAATTTTTTTCGAGCATAAAAGAAAGAATCTTTCCGAATATTTCAAGACTTTTGCTTCCCTCGCCGTGAGGAACTGTATAAATAAAAGAATTTTCAAACTGAGCGGCGATTTTCTGCGAATATCCGCACGGAACGCCGTCATCTGTAACAACGAGTACCTTACCTTTTATTCCCGTAAGAGAAGCGATTTTATTTATCGCTCCGCGTTCAATAATTATATCATAGCTGTTTTCCAAGAGTTCAACGTGTGTTTTCATGCTATCACCTTTTCAGATAATTTTTTCTCCTGAATAATGTCCCGCTGCTTTTAGTTTTTCACAGCAGACTTCAAGCTCCCTTAACATTTTAACAGCTTCATCGCTGTTGCGGTCACCATCTGCCTCAACATAAAAATAATACTGCCACGGAATATTTTTAACAGGTCTGCTTCTGAGCACCCTCATATTGAACCCGTGAGCGCATATGATATTTACCGCTTTTGCCAAGGCACCCACTTCATCATTGACGGTAAAAAGAAGAATAAATCTTCCGCTTTTATCTGTATTTTCGCTTATATTTTTTGTAAACACCGCAAACCGTGTTGTATTGACGGCGCTTTCGTTTATATTGCGGTCAATTATTTCGAGCCCGTACAGCTTCGCTGTTTCGGCACTGGCAATTGCCGCAACAGATTCATCCCGAAGCTCAGACACTTTTTTCGCAGCAACGGCTGTATTGACCGCCTGCTCCGTCTCAAAGCGGTTCATCTTTATATATTCACCGCACTGCATGAGAGCCTGCGGATGACTGATAACTTTTTTTATACCGTTTTTATCTGCTCCCTTCACGCCCACAAGCGTCTGACGTACAGGCATATCATAAACTCCGCTGACGCTTAAATCGCCTTCAAACATAAGGTCAATCACCTGACCGACCTCACCCGCGTAGCTGTTTTCTATGGGCAATACACAGCAGGTACATTCATCATTTAAAACAGCGTTATAACAGGAAGCGAAATCGCCGTAAGCCTCTGTTCTGCAATACGGGAAAATCTTCTTCGCGGCAATTTCGGCAAACGCGCCCTCTGTTCCGCAGAAAGCAACTTTTATACCCGAAAGCAGATTTTCCTGATATTTTTTTGAAACAGTCATAAATGATGTCAGAAGCGAGGAAAAATAGCCTTTCAGCTCATCGTTTTCAATTCTTTTAACATTTTTTTCAATAACCGCTTTTTCGCGTTCGCTGTCGAAAATCGGCATACCGTGCGCCGCCTTGTATTCCGCAATCGTTTTAACGGCAGACATTCTTTCTTCAAAAAGACGGGCTATTTCTTTATCCGCTCCGTCAATAATCCGCCTTGCTTTTTCAAGCTCTGTCATAAAATCACCCCTATATATCCGCAAAAAGAAAACCACCGCTTTAAAACACTGATAAGCGGTGGAAAATAAACATAAATATAAAACTACTCAGCTTCACATATAATGTCACAATCCATCGCGGTATTATAATAATAATAGTAATAATAACGGCTGTTAAACATTATGTGCGCTTCCTTTCGTAAAATGATTGTTAATATATTACTACCAATCTTTCCGATTGTCAAGTAATAAAAATTTTTTATAACCGCGCAATAATTTATGACGGATTCTGGCTTACTGAATCGAGTGCAATCCCCGCCTGCTCAAGAAGAGCGGTGTCGGCTTCATTGATTACCCCGTCATGGTTACAGTCAGCCGCCATGTACACAGCTTCGCCGACCTGCTCTTTTGTGAGCATTCCGTTCGCGAGGCAGTTTACTATAACCGAATCCATTCCGTCATAAACTCCGTCGCCGTTCACATCGCCGAATACGACAATATCAAAATCAACAATAACAGAGTCATCTTTTCCGTATATTATCATTTTTGAGCCTGTTCCGATAACACTGCCGCTCTTTACGGTTTCGCATACACAATTGCCTGAAGCTTCAGACGGAATACCAAGTATTTCCGCGCCGTATGACAATCCGTAAATTATTCTGTTATTCATATCAATTTTTAAATCGGGATTATCTGATGAGCTTACGTTATCAAGAGCGATACAATGTTTTGCTGCCGTTTTAATATAATTATTATCTGAAGCTACAGTAATCGCGTTCCACTGCTCCTGAGTGCCGAAATAATACACATCTTTGAGGTTATAACAATTTGAAAAAGCCGACGTATCGATATCCGTTACACTGCGGGGGAGCGTTAAACTTTTAAGTCCTGCACAACCTGAAAACGCAGAAATGCTGATTTCTGTTATACCTTTCGGAATGATAATTTTCTGAAGTGATGTGCAGTTTCTGAATGAACGTTCGCCGAGATTGGTTAAGCCCGCGGGTAGCGAAATATCCGTAAGACCTTTGCAGCCGTTAAACGCGTAATTTCCTATGCTTGTTAAGTTATTCGGTATATTAATATTTTTGAGTTCAGTTAAATCGGAAAAAGCGTAGTCGCCAATACTCAAAACGCTGTTCGGGAGAGCAATACTTTCAAGTTTATTGCATTTATTAAATGCTCTTTCACCTATGCTCTTTACGCTGTTTCCTATTGTAATATCCGTAAGGTGGATACAGCCGTCAAACGCGTAAGAACCGATATTCGCAACTCCGCCTGATATCACAACTTTTTCTATGCAGGTGTTCAGTGAATACCACGGCGCGTTAACTGAGGAGGTGCAATTATCCATACTCCCTGTTCCGCTGATTTTAAGCACCCCGGTACGACCGTCAAAAATATAGTTCACTCCGTCACCGCATTTTCCCTCTACTGTAATGCCGTGAATATCAGCCCATCCTGTAAGCGGAGGATTATCCGATTTAATCGAGATTTCATTCCACTGCTCCTGAGTGCCGGCATAGAACACATTTTTCAAATTATTGCAGGAACTAAACGCATAGGTGTCAACACTTATTACACTTGAAGGAATGACAACACTTGCAATGGTACATTGAGAAAAAGCAGCATAATCAATATACATCACACCGTCGGGAATAATATATCTTAAATCCGTCTTTTCCCTCGGATAACATATCAATTCCGTTTTATTCTTATTAAAAAGCACCCCATGGCTGTCGCTTGAATAATATTCATTTGAACCGCTTACTGTTATTTTTTTAAGCTTACTACAATAATAAAACGCTAAAAAGCCGATGCTTTTTACACCTTTTCCGATTACTGCGTTCTGCATTGCACCGCAATGAAAAAACGCTTGACTGCCGATGCTTATTACACTGTCAGGGATTGTAATATCTGTGAGATAAAAACAATCTTGAAACGCATAATCCCCAATGGTTATAACACTGTTCGGAATAACAATATCTTCCATATCGCAAAATTCAAATGCATATCGTCCGATGCTTACAACGCTGTCGGGAATTGTTACATCAGTAAGGTGAGTATATGCGAATGCCCCATCGCTGATACATTTTGTTCCGGGTTTTATCGAATAAGATTCAATATTATTACTATTTGCTTCGATTAAGCAATTGTTGATATAGAGCATATTGTCCTTCCAATTCGACGATTCATCGTAATATGCCGTATCTCTAAAAGCCGAAATGCCGATACTTGTAACACTATCGGGGAGAGTAATACTTGCAAGGGTGCTGCAGCCGTAGAACGCATTATCACCAATGCTCGTTACACTGCCCGGAAGAGTTATGCTTGTAAAACCTGTGCAATTATAGAACGCATAAACACCGATATATGTAACTCCCAGTCCTATTTCAACCGAGTTTACCTTTAAATTATAAAACGGGGAATAATGCTTCCAATTATCATAGTCATACATTGCGCCTTCTCCGCCGATTGAAAGTGTACCACCGTCAAAATCATAATAAACATTCTCTCCGCACTTAAACTTTGTACCCTCCGCGCTTGCCTTTGCCGCGAACAGACTGCCCCAGTCAAAGTCCGCTATTCCGCTCAAAGGAGCGGCAGTAAGCAACATAACCGCCGCCATCACCGATACCAGAACTTTTCTGAAAGTCTTTTTCATAATAATTCCTCCAGTGTAAATTTATACATATATAATAGCACCATTACTTCCCGATTGCAATTAAATTTTACTGAGCAAGCCAAAACGCTCAAAAATACTTGACATTATTCCCCATTAATATAAAATAGAATAAAGTATTTTTTTGAAAAGAGGAATATTATGGGAAATATCATCGCAATGGGCGGCGGATTCGGCAGCAGTGAAGACAGAGTTATGCTCGCGAAGCTCGTCATGAAGCTCTCGGGAAAGGAACACCCGAATTATCTCCAGATTCCCACAACGGGATATGATTTCGCTGACGAGGGCGACATTGGATTTTACTGCAAAATGGGCTGTGAGGTTGACGTGCTTTATCTTACCCATGCTTATATGACGGAGGAAATCGTCGCGCAAAAAATCCGTAACGCCGACATCATCAATGTGCCCGGCGGCAATCTTAAATTCTGCATGGATACATGGAAGAAAACCCACGCCGATAAATATCTTAAAGAAGCGTTTGAGCAGGGAAAGGTGCTTTTCGGCTCCTCCTCGGGCAGTATGTGCTGGTTCAGTGAGGGATTTGACGACTGCGGTCCCGAAAGCGCGTTTATGTTTGTTGACGGGCTTGACATTCTCCCCTACTGCAACTGCCCTCATTACGAAACGGGCTACTGGCAGGAATTCAACGATTATGTCACACAGTCAAAGTATTCCTCAATCGCCTGCGAAAACGAAACGGCGATATGCTATATAGACGGCAAATGGTCGGTTATGGTGTCCTCGGCAAGACCCGACGGAAGAGTATGGTTCTTTGACGCGAATGATAATTATAAGCGTTATGACCTTACTCAGCACCCGGAAATTCTTGAAAAGCTATGATTCTGTAAAAATTAACAGATAACAGCGACAGAATAATTACAAAATCGGATTTTTCCAATCTGCCGCCGAATAGTCCGGACTGAAACAATAAAAGCAATCTTCATTACAGCAGCTTTACCTGTCTTTCTGAAGATTGCTTTTTGTTTTATTTACTCTGTTTTATTTAGCGGATTTAAGAATTGCGGTATATGAATCCATGAGCTCCGAACCGCAGCTTGTGCCGACTGTCATAAGCATACAGTTCGCCATATCTCCGGAACTTTCTTTATAGAAAATGAGTGTTGCCAGGAGTGACTTCGGTGTGCAGATATCAGGATACATATATCCGAGAGCGTCATTGGTTATACCCATAAGAACGAACTTTTTGCCGTTTTCGCCTACCGCTATATTCTTAAGCGTGTCATATTTCCAGTCAACACCTGCCCATGATGTCGTACCTGTCCAAAGAGCTGTGCCGTTATAATCCGGATCGGTACCGTAAACAAGTGCGGGTGAAAGCTCACCCGGTGCTGTGAGAACTACTATCTCTCCGCCGAATTCAATATAGTCAGTCTCAACCATTACGCCGTAGCCTGTTTCGGATTTTGATGTTTTAACAACTTCTTCTCCGAGAAGTCCTGAAATGCTTCCCCATGCCATTACGCCGTTATCAAGTGAAAGCAGAGTCTGTGTGTTTTTAACATTAAGCAGCGGCTTAACCTCAAGAGATTTATCAATAGAATCAACTATGAAATCAGCAAGAAGGCAGCCTTTTTTCATATGACCTTCTATTTTTTTCTCGAGTGTGTCAAACTGCTTATTCGCGTATTTTTTACCGTAGCGTTTTACCCAGTCCTCTTTGGTAAGAGCGTTCTTCGCTACCCATTCATTTGCTTTGGTATCTCTTTCATCGCCGTCTTTGCAGTCAATGTTCGGTGAGCTTATCGCTGCCTGTGAGCTCTGCGTGAAAACGACATTGTAACCCGCGTCTTTCAGCGCGAGAGACATAAAATACGGATAATCCGTGCACATCATACGGTTATTATTCCATGCTCCGTAAGAAGTGGGATGGCCGCCTATGTTTGAGAGAATTGTTTTCTCACCGCTGTTGCCTTCAAAAAGGAAGCAGGAGAAGAAATTCTTTGCCTGTACACCGCAGTTGAGATTATCGTTGCAGCCGCTTGTTTCGTCTGTTTCAAAGAAATAGAGCTTGCCTTCCTCAATTTTGCCGTAAGCCTCTTTCGCGCACTCCTTGGCACGGTTGCAAAGGCTTTCTTCCATATCCTTACTGAGGCTTCTGTCATACTCGTCAAACACATTCATCTTATTGCTGAAGAGTGTGAGAATGCACATACCCTGAATATCAAGACCCGCATGGCAGTGCGTCGCGCTTACATTGAAGCCGACAATATCATCTGCCGTTACGCCGTAAGCCTTCAGAGCTTCCTCAGCGCTTTTACGCATGTCCCTGCAGGTGCCTGCCGTTATACCTACACCGTCAACACTTACAAAAACAATAATATCGTTCTTGCCGTTTTTGTTGCTGTCAGCTCCGTTTGAAAGAATAACCATACTCATCATCTGGTCAGTATAAAGCTTTGAAACGAATGTCTGATATCCGCCTGTCGCGTGGATTGACTTAAGGCACATTCCGTTGGGGTCGCTGTTTCCGTCAGCGTCACAACGCCAGCTTTCGGGAATCACACTGCCGCTTGCGAAACCGCCGCTCCAGCCGGTGCCTGATGTCTCGCCGTCTGTTCCCTCATAAAAATATTCATGGGGCTGTTTTATGTAATCCTCATATTTCGGGAGCTTCCACTCCTGAGTAAGTTTAATCAAAAGGCCGAAAATCGCGTCATGAGCCACGCCGAAAACATTATCCACAACTTTCGCAAAAGAGCTGTACGGCTTGCCTGTACCGCTGTCTGATTTTGCGAACGCCTGCGTTGAAAATGAAAAAGCGATTATTGCCGCGAGAAGAACGGCTATCAGTTTTTTACTTCTTTTCATAATAAACCTTCTTTCAGATTATTTGAATATATTATATTATTAATTTACGTAAATTGCAATACCTATATTATTCTTTTAAGCATTTCTTCATCACATTCTTCGGGAGATACTGCTGTGCCTGCACTTGTGACAGTCAGGAGCGGCACACCGCACGCGCAGGACGGACGCGTACGTAACAGTCTCCCGTCAGAATGTATAAACGCTTTTAGTTTTCTCTGCGATTCATTGGTATCTCCTCCTGATTATTAATTTGCCCGTTGCCGCAGTTATATTAAACACCAATCGCCGTGGCTTATGTTGAAAACAGGAATGAACCGCCGGAATTTGAGAATAAACAGTTTGATTTTCCGCAAAACATTGAGCAGAGCGGATTTCCGCCCTGCCCCTGTTTTTATAATATTCAATTAATACCAAAGGAAGCCTAAAAGAAGAATCCAGATAATCCACTGACCGAATGATAACTTAACATTTACGGTGCAGGTGTCTTTCGCTGTATTGCCGAATTCATCTGTTACGGTACAGGTGATTGTTGCCGTACCTTTTGCAGCAGCGGTGATATTTCCGTCTTTGTCAACAGCCGCGACTGACGGATTTGATGATGTATATGTTACCGTGTATTTTATTCCCTCGTCAGCCTTGATTTCAGGATTGATTTTTGCAGAATCTTTATATTTAACCTCAATATCACTGATTGAAACTGACTTTATCTGACCGCCGCCCCATACAACATCTCTTGTTTCTTTTTTGTGGCAGACAGAACATTCTCTTTCATCAACGCCGTTTGCATCTGCGGTAGGTTCTGTTTTTCTTACCCATTCACCCCATGAATGACTTTTTGTCGGTATTTCTACGGTGTAGCTGTCTCCGCATGAGCAGGTGTAGGTTTTTACGCCCCTTTCTGTGCAGGTGGCTTCTTTTATTACTGATGGTGTGTATGAATGTATATGAAAATCTCCATCAATAAGTACAAAATTAATATCGTTGTCTTTCGCATACTGATGTGCGCAGGAATTTTCGTAACAGTAAATTGTCAAATCTTTGGAAACAATAAACATATCAAACGCTTTTTCCCCGATGTATGTAACGCTCTCGGGAATTACTATACTTGTTAACCCGTTGCAGTCACTGAATGCAGCCTCTCCGATGCTGATTAAACCGTTGGGAATTGTTACGTTTGTTAAATTCCAGCAATATTCAAATGCACAATCGCCTATAGTCTTCACGCCCTGCGGTATTACGAGATTGGTTAAATTACAGTTAAGAGCAAATGCCGAATAACTGATATTTTCAACTCCGTCGGGAATTGTATAATCCTGCAAACCGCCGGCCGCACAAATAAGAGTGCTCATATCTTTAGTGAAAAGTGAACCGAAATCATCACTGCAAAAACAGGGATTATCACCGTCTACATTAAAGCTGAGTGAAGAATTATAAAACTTATCTGCGCCTTCTTCGGCTAAATCAACAATTACAAAATCTTTTCCTATATCTTTCAACATTTCTATTAGTTCTTCCTTAGTGAAATCGGCATCTTTATATTCTTCAATATGTTTTTCAATATAATCTTCTATAAATCCTTCATAATCTAAACTGAAGTTTCCGAAAAAAGCACCTTCACCAATGGATTCAACAGTTTCAGGCAGATAAACCTCCCCGAGATTACACTCCGCAAACGCTATTTCACCTATTGTTTTAACATTTTCCATTGTTACACTTGACAAATTTTCACACATTGCGAATGCGCCCTTGTCTATATTTGTAACATTTTCCAGTGTTGCGCTTGTCAAATTTTTACATTTTACGAATGAGCCTTCACCTATAGTTGCAACATTTTCCAGTGTTACACTTGCAAGATTTTTGCATCCCGCAAACGCGCGTTCACCTATGGCTGTAATATTTTCCAGTGTTACGCTTGCAAGATTTTCACATTCTGCAAACGCATACTCACCTATTACTGTACCATTTCCGTGGATTACAACATTTTTTAAATTTTCACATTCCGCAAACGCGACTTCACCTATGGCTGTAATATTTTCCAGTGTTACGCTTGCAAGATTTTCACATTCTGCAAACGCATACTCACCTATTACTGTACCA
>JAZLLB010000023.1:0-13922 GCA_045597925.1 Acutalibacteraceae bacterium | reverse complement strand
GTACTCCATTGTCGTGATCTTCTTTGCAGTAATGTTCGTCGTCCTTTGCGTAATGGCATATTTCGGACTTCTCAACTGGTGTGTTCCCTTCGCATTTGTAACAGGCGGTTTCTTCTCGGGTCTTTCCGGATTTATCGGAATGAAGATAGCGACCGCGTCCAACGCAAGAACGGCACACGCTTGTATGACAGGACTCAACAAAGGTCTTCGTGCAGCCTTCTCCGCAGGCAGCGTTATGGGCTTTACAGTTGTAGGTCTCGGACTTCTTGATATTTCAATATGGTACTGCCTTCTTAAGGTCTGCTTTAAAGAAAGCCTTGAGGTAATTACAGCAACTATGATTACGTTCGGAATGGGCGCGTCTTCAATGGCGCTGTTCGCACGAGTAGGCGGAGGTATATTCACTAAAGCTGCCGATGTAGGAGCCGACCTTGTGGGCAAGGTTGAGGCAGGTATTCCGGAGGATGATCCTCGAAATCCCGCCGCTATCGCCGACAATGTAGGTGATAATGTCGGTGACGTCGCAGGTAAGGGTGCCGACCTTTATGAAAGCTATGTAGGTTCGATTCTTTCAACCTGCGCGTTGGGTGTAGTCGCTTTTAATCAGATTGCGGCAATTGACCGCACAAGAGCTGTCGCGCTTCCGCTGATTATGGCTGCTATCGGCGTAATCTGCTCGCTTATCGGCACATTTTTTGTCAGAACCAAAGAAGATGCATCTCAGCGTCAGCTACTTAAAGCTTTGAGCAGAGGAACAAATTTCTCCGCAATTACAACAGCTGTTATCAGCTTTTTCGCAGTATGGCTTCTTTTCGGGCTTGACTATTACGGGATTTATCTTGCTATTCTCGCAGGTCTTGCGGCAGGTGTCGCAATCGGAAAGGTTACGGAATATTACACATCAGATACATATAATCCCACCAAGAAGCTTGCAGCTTCTTCCGAAACCGGCACAGCTACTCTTGTAATCAGCGGTCTTTCTCTCGGTATGATGAGTACATTGCTCCCGATTGTCATTGTTGGTGCCGCGATTATCGTTGCGTTTTTCTGCTCAACGAAGCTTACAGGAAACGCCGGAAACGCTGAACTCGGTCTTTACGGAATATCTATCGCCGCGGTCGGCATGCTTTCAACTCTCGGCATTACTCTTTCAACAGATGCCTACGGTCCTGTTGCCGATAACGCCGGCGGTATAGCTCAGATGTCAGGTCTTCCCGAAGATGTAAGAGACAGAACTGACGCGCTTGATTCTCTCGGCAACACAACCGCCGCAACCGGCAAGGGCTTTGCGATTGGCTCAGCCGCTCTTACAGCACTTGCGCTTATTGCTAACTTTGTCGAAAAGCTCAGTGAAAAAGGGTTGGTCGCAGGCAAGGACTTCCAGCTCAGTCTGATGGATCCTCCCGTTCTTGTTGGTATTTTTATCGGTGCGATGCTTCCGTTCCTGTTTTCAGCCCTTACAATGAGCGCTGTCGGCAGAGCAGCTCAGAGTATTGTCAAAGAGGTTCGCCGTCAGTTTAAGTCAATTCCGGGTCTTCTTGAGGGTAAAAAAGGCGTTGAGGCGGATTATGCGGCTTGCGTTGACCTCTGCTCAAAAAGCTCACTCAAAGAAATGATTCTTCCGGCCGTTGTCGGCATCATTTCGCCTGTTATTGTCGGAATTATTTTAGGCGGCAGCGGTGTTATCGGTCTTCTCTGCGGTTCAACCGCCTCGGGATTTATTATGGCGATATTTATGTCAAATTCCGGCGGCGCATGGGATAACGCGAAGAAATACATAGAAGCCGGCAACCACGGCGGAAAAGGCTCTGAGCAGCATAAAGCCGGAGTTGTAGGCGATACAATCGGCGACCCGTTTAAAGACACATCAGGCCCCGCGATAAACATACTCATTAAACTTATGAGCATGGTATCAATTGTTTTCGCAGGTTTAATCGCTAAAGGCGGCATTTTCTGATACCGCCCGGTGTTTTAAACTTTTAACAAAATTTTAATTTTGCAATCCGTACGCTTCAATTGTGCGTATTGCTGAAAAGGAGCTGCAAAAATGAAAATGATGAAAAAGCTGTTATCAATCGTTCTTTGCGTTATGATTATTTTCGGTTCTCTCGGAGTAGCTGCTTCCGCTGAGAGCGCGTTTATAGCAGGCGTAAAGAGCATCGGCGCGGGAATTCTTGATAATGTTCTTGCGAGCCTGAGTGTTTCTCTCGACAGAGGACTTACGGTTCTTCTTGACTGCATGCTGTATCCCTTCAATCTTAAACTGAAGGGCGTTGAAGATGTCAAATCATATAAGAACGCGCTTGCTGAGTCATATTCGGGTCATGATAAATTTGTTGACAAAGCTGCTGAAGATGCACAGTTCAGCCTCGGCTATGATAAGCGTTCAATTATGCCTGAGGATTTCTATGACGCTACATATTATAAATACGGCGCGGCAGGCATCGATCCGCTTGTAAAATACGGAGTAGAAATCAATAAGACGGCATCTGACCTTTCTGAGTATTACGCGGATAAGTTCGCGGCCGAAAACGGACTTTCCAAAGAAGAACGTGACAAAGCGGCTGCCACTTTAAAAGAAAGATATTCCGCTGATGTTTTAAGTGTACGCACAATATGCCTTGACGATTCAAGAGGAAAGGTTCTCGTTGCGGCGGTTGACTGCATAGGTATGACCAACGCCAGTCAAAATGAAGTTCTCAAGCTTATCGACGCATACTGCAAAGCAAACAATATCAAAGATATCGTCAGTGTTAATGTTTGCGCGACTCATACTCACAGCGGTATTGATACTCTCGGTATTATGCAGTGTGTCGGTCAGGTTATCGACGGTTCACTTATTAAAAAGGCTCTTAAAGGCGAAAAAAATACTGTTCCCGACGATAAATACATGACTTTCCTTTACAAAACAATTGCCGATTCCATGATTACGGCATATGAAAATACGGAAAAAGGCGACCTCTACTTTGCGAAAGATGATTCCGTAACAGAGTACACAGATCAAAACGGCAATAAGGTCGAAATGAATTTCTTCCAGGGCAGCAGTGACGCAGTTGATTTCATCTCCGAAATCTATAAGCTCACATTTGTTCCCGAAAACGCTGAATCTAAAAAGACGGTTATCGCTAACTTCGCCGTTCACCCTGAAAAAGTAGGCGTAAGCAGCGCCGAGGAAATTACACCCATGGTTTCTGCTGACTTTATTCCTTATATGGAGCAGCAGATTCAGGCGGCGGAAGATGACTGCAACTTTATCTTTATCAACTCAGCCATAGGTTCATTCATTAAAATGAGCTTCGGCAGTGCAAATGAGCTTTACAGAACCTGCTATGAAGACGGCAAGAATCCGCTTTTTGATACAACATACGAAAACCGTTCGATGAGATACGGTATTGTAATCGGTGATTACATTGCGAATATCGAGCAGGGCAAGAAGGTTGACCCGATTCTCAACATAAAAACCAAAGAAATTACAATTAAGTGCGACAACCCTGTTATAAGACTTCTCGCTCTTGTAAGAATGACAAATAATGTTATCCTTACCGATTGGCTCAACCGTGTTTATACAGTTACAAGTGTAGGATATATGGAAATAGGCAAAGACCTTAAAATTTTCATGTGCCCCGGCGAAATGAATCCTGAGGTTATTCAGACAAACGACCATATGCTCACAAGTAAGTATTCTATCAACAGAGATGATTTCCAGTATGAAGCTCTCACATCATATTTTGAGGAATCAGACGATGTTCTCTGTTTCGGTCTTATGAATGATATGGCAGGCTATATTGATCCGGATAATGACTATTCGCTTGTTGTTCTTCGTTTCAATGATTACGGTCAGCCGGAGGGTAAATACGCGTTCAACGCAAACTTCAATGCATGGCTGTTCTCCTATTCATCAGACACAGC
Source organism: Acutalibacteraceae bacterium (assembly GCA_045597925.1). Classification (GTDB taxonomy): domain Bacteria; phylum Bacillota; class Clostridia; order Oscillospirales; family Acutalibacteraceae; genus CAG-488. The sequence continues at coordinate 10,013 of JAZLLB010000023.1, read as the reverse complement.
TTCTACTCTTGTAGGCAACTTCCTTGACCTTGTCAACGAGTCAAACGGCAACCCGGCAAACGGTGTTGTCAAACATAATTACGGAAGAATTATTCCTCATTTCTGGAATTACTTTATTGACGTGATGAAGAATATCCTCAAGGTTTTCGGAGTTAATTTCTGATTTTATGAATTAAAGGCAGCACCGCGCAGTCAAGGGTTGCGGTGTTGCCTTTAAAGCGGCAGAAGCTGTATCTGCCGTATATATTTTTTAACTTGGTGAATTATTATGTATATTTATGAAATGCATCAGCACACCTGGCCGTGCAGTCACTGCGGAAAGGCAGACCCTGTTAAAACAGTGCATGCGCTTAAAGAGCTTGGCTTTGCCGGGATGGTAATCACAAATCATTTTATGCACGGAAATACCGGAATAGACAGAAATCTTCCGTGGAATGAGTTTGTGCGCTGCTATGAAGAAGATTATCTTGCCGCAAAAAAGGCGGGTGATGAATTGGATTTTGACGTAATTTTCGGCATAGAAGAGCATATAGGCGACCACAAGGAGGTTCTGCTTTACGGAATCACTCCGGAGTTTTTATATTCGCACCCTGAGGTAGGAGACGGAACACTCGAAACTATTTCAAATGCGGTAAGGGGGTTCGGAGGACTTGTTTTTCAGGCTCACCCTTACAGAAAAAGAGATTATATTCCCGACCCGTTAAAAAATGTTGATGTTACTTTTCTTGACGGTATGGAAACATATAACGCCGCGAATCCCGAAAGTGAAAATATTCTGGCGGAAAAATACGCAAAAGAACACAACTTGCTTGAAAGCGCAGGTTCAGATGCCCACCGAGAAGAAGCAGCGGTAAGATTCGGCATAGCCTGTGAGCACCGTATAAAAAATTCTTTTGAGCTTGCTCAAACACTCAAAAGCAAAGATTATAAACTTTATCTCGGAGCAGCACCGCGCGATTAAGGCGTTTGGTGCTGCTTTAATATTTTATCCGCTTTTTTGCCGAGCTTCGCAAACGGACTTCTGGGCGTAATAATAACTCTGTATGCTCCGCTTTCAAGTTTTCCGACATTTACATTCATTTTGAGCCGTTCCGCCCTCGTGTATTCTGAAACAACAGTTTTATCAAACACTGTTTTTCCGTCAGAATTTTTTATTATAATTCCGTAACTTTCCGCATAAAAATATCCTTTAGCACCGTCAAAAACAAGGCTCATTGTACCGTCATTATTCTTAATAAGTTCAGCTGTATCAGCTTCGAACTGCGGCTTTGTATCAGCCTTTCTCATATTGTTCCAGCGATAAATCATATTGTTTTTTACGGTTACGTCAGGCAGATAACGCTCACAGTCACTGAAAAATCTGCGGCTTACAGCATCATAACATCTGATTCTGACATTACCGGAATTGTCCGCCTCGGCAACAAGGCACGCCGCGCTTTCAAAAGCGGACTCACTGTCCGGCTGAGTATATCCCGGATTTCCTAAAAGTCCCTTAAGAGAGCCGGTGCCCAATGCCGTAAATCTGGCCTGACAGCAGGTGCGCGGGTCAGAAGGAACATAATGTGAATGTCCTGAAAAGTCAATTACATTTCTGTGCTTTTTAAGCACTTTTTTTATAGTTTTATCGCCCCATATGACACTGCCGTAAATTGTAGCTGCCGGCGCGGGATGCTGGAAAACAAACACAGGTTTTTTCGGAGCTTCATTTTCGGCTTTTGTTATTTCGGCGTGCATAAACCGTTCTTTGCCCTTAAAAGTTTTTGCATCATCTGAATATGAAATTCCTATAAAATGATAGCCGTTGATGACATTGTGAGTGTCAACATTTTCGCTGATATATTTTTTATATTTTTCATAACCTATTTTTGGGTCATAATCGCGGTATTCAATAAACTCGTGATTACCAAGGCAAATCAGAAGCTCCGTTTTGTCTTTTTTGTGTTCTCTGATTACAGAAACAAATTTTTCATACTGCTTATCGAGTCCCCTGCCGGTCATATCTCCCGCAACTATAAGAGCATCAATTCCGTCATATCCGTTTTCATTAAGAGCATTCATATCGTCAAGCATATTCGCAAGATTTTCCGCTCCCCTGTCGTTTTCCTCACCGCTTATATGAATATCACTGCAAACAGCAAAACGAATAACAGGTTTAAAATTCTGTGGTAACTGCGGAAAAGATTTTACATTTTTTCTCAAAAAAATATCTTTAATAAACACGAAGGAAAACGCATTGTTTATCAATTTAAAAAGCACTGTGTTAAAACATGATTTCATAATGTTGCCCTCCTTTACGGATTACATTTTCCGCACGGAGAATAGCCTTTTTTAATAAGCTCATCTCTTGTTCCTGTAAAATTTTTTCTGTTATTCTCGGATATATCCTCTATTCCCGGGCAGCTTTCCAGATGAAATTTCTTTCCTCTTACATTTAAAACATAATTTTTTGCAGACACTGTTGTATAGCTTTCGTCAAGTCCGCTTTTGCCTGTCGAATAGTCGATTACTACTCCGGGCTGAACATTGTAAAGGTACACGTTAAAGCAAATTCCGTCTCCACTGTCTTCAATAGAATACGCCTGCATATGAACACCGCGCGCGAGCATCTCTTTTCCTTTGAATATAGGATTAACCTTATAAAGAACATGATTGTTCGTTTCTTTTATGTAGTCGGCGATCATATTCTCAAACGGAATCATTTCAGTGTTCATATATCTTGTGCCGGTTATAAGGTTTCGATTATTGTCGTTTTCTGCAGTAAGCTGAAAGCCTATAAGATGACATCTGTTGTAAAGGCTTTTTCCGTCAATAAAATCATATTCAACATGCTGCCAGCCCGATGGTTTTACAGAATATATATCCCCTCTTTTTTCTTTGGGCATTGTCTCTGTGCATACGCAGGCAAATGCCTCAACGCATCTTCCGTATCTGTCAAGAGGTGTATATTTTTCAAATGCCTCAGGTTCGGTGTTTTTATCAAAGTCAGGTTCATTTCGGTTAATTACAACATACGGCTCGCCGCAGAACTCGGGAACATTGCCGATAGAATAAGTATATTCCGCTGTGCTGTTTTCCGTTATACCATGTTCCGATGCGGTTGTTTTAGCCGCTGTATTCTGAGTCTGAGATGAGATTATATTATCTGCAAGCTCTGAAAAGGATTCATGACTGCCTTTAATCCACCATGACAGACCTCCCGCCGTAATCAGTAACGCAGCAATAAAAATCGAAACGGTTTTTTTGAATTTTAATTTTTTTGTAACAAATTTCAGAACCGGAGGAGCCATGAGAATCGCACCGAGGCAAAGTAACGGAGTCCATATACCGATTCCGAAACATACATTAATACAGGCAAGAACAGAGAATACGCTCCAACCCGCCGCCTTTTTCTGCTTACTGTTCATTAAGTTTTTCCTCCCTTACATAAATTTCTCTCGAAATATTTTCATGAGAGCTGCCTTCAAAATCAGATTCTCCGCAAAACCTGAAGCCTTTCGGCATTACAAATTTTCTGTCAGACGGATATCGTCTGTTCCATTTGTATATAATCAGCTTTTCTATTTTATCCGCAAACGGAATAATATCTTTGTTTTCAATAAAGCAGTACTCACCATCCCCCGCGTTTTCAAGAAGACCGCTGTCAATTATAACATCTCTGCCCTCAAAAAGAATCATGGAAAAAGGTGAAATTCTGGTTTTCCCTCCGCATAAAATCATATAATTTTTAATAAGTTTTTTATCCCGGCTGAGTCTTTTTCCGCAGAATGTCATGCCGTTTTTTTCATCAACACAAACTGCAACTATCATTTTATCACCATTATTTCATTTTTATAAAGAGAATAAATCACTGTTTCCTTAACAGGAATTCCCGTACATTCATAAAGTGCTTTTTCATACATTTTAAGCTGAGCGGAATATCTTTCGGCGAGAATGTCCATATCGTTTATTCTGTCGGTCTTATAATCAACAATTACCCACTGACTGTTTTCGATAAAAGCACAGTCAATATAACCCTGAACTATGATTTTTTCGTCCGCGCTGTAATCATTGCCGTAAATCTCGTCAGCCCCGACCGAAAAAGTAATTTTCTTTTCACGTTCAACCTGCGCAGACGTGGCAATTCGCTTTGCCGTTTCGCTTTGGAAAAAATCCGAAAGTTTATCGTACTCAAGCAGCTTTTCCTCCGCTGCGGAGAGCTTGTTTTCGCTTAACATTGTTTGAGCCTGTCTGCGGACATCTTTTTCCTGAGAATTATAATCATAAAATTCCATAAATTTGTGAACAGCTGTTCCCTTTGAAGCGGCATGAGTCTCCGCGTTTCCCATAAACAGCGGCTTTGCTTTGGCATAATACTCTGTACTGTTTGATTTTTTTTCAAGCTGTGACGGAGACACCTTTGCCGCAAGATATGAAAGATTAGAATAAGGATATTCATATCCGGCACGTTCCTCAATAAGACGGATAAGCTCTGAATCTACTGTATTTTCTGTATTCTCAGTAGAAATATTTGTTTCGTCATCTGAAAAATCATCTATAATTTTAAACAGCACAGGGGATTCACAAGTCAAAGTGTCAACAGTTCTGCACTCTGAAACAGCGGGAATTGAATTTGAGTCAAAATGCTTTAATGAAGCCATAAGAAGCATATCGCTGAAATTAGTGCAGTTTATGACGTTAAGCGGCGCAATTGCTTTTTCTTTGTCTAACTTTGACATGGCTGACGCAATTGCTTTTTCGGGATTACCGTATTTCAGCAGACAGACCGTTTTTTCTTTTGCTCTTGTCAGCGCGACATAAAGAAGTCTCAGAGACTCAGAGCGTTCATCACGCTTATATGCCGAAGAAATCGCAGAATACGGAAGCGTTTTAAATCTTTTCGCACCGATAACACGCTGAAAACCTATACCGTATTTCATGCTGTAATTAGCATATCCGCCGGAAAAATCATCATAAAATTTTGAAGAGCAGTCAGCGAAAATGCAGACGGGAAATTCAAGACCTTTGCTCTTGTGAACTGTCATAAGTCTGACAACATTAGCGTTTTCCGAAACATCTTTTGCCGTTTCAAAATCCTTTTTGCTGTTTTCAACCCTGTCAATAAATCTTATAAATCCTGAAAGTCCGATATGACCGGACTGTTCGTATTTATCAGCATATTCAAGCAGCAGTGAAAGATTTGCGGCACGCTGTGAGCCGTTCGGCATAGCTCTTACCGTTGAAAGATACCCCGTAGAATCAAGCAGTTCCCGCAGAAACTCACCTGCACCGAGCGTTACGCTGAGTGAACGCAGTCTTTTCAATTCTCTCGTCATGGCGGCGCATTTTTTCACGCCGTGTTCAGCCGCATTTTTAACGCAGTGCCAATACGGCAAATCGGGATATTCATTTCTGAGTTCGGCAATTTCATCAGGAGTAAACCCGAAAACAGGAGAAATCATCGCACTGATAAGCGGAATATCCTGAAGCGGATTGTCAATTATACGCATAACAGAAAGAACCGTGCGTATCTCAGCGGCCTCAAAATAACCTTCTGAGTTTGAAGAAAAGCACGGTATTCCCCTCTTTTTAAGTGCTGAAATATAAATATCAGATTTACCTTTTGCCTTTTGAAGAAGTATGCAGAAATCTCTGTATTCCGCTTTTCGCACACCATCGCCGTCTTTAACTGTCAAGCCGCTCTTTATCGCGTTTTCTATGTATTGCGCGGCATATTCAGCCTCAAGCTCATTTTTGCCGAACTCATCTGTATCTCTCAAAAGATATATCTCTGTATCGGGAGAGGTGCTTTCTTTATATAACGCTTTCGGCTTCAATTCTTCTGCTTCATCATAATCCACATCGCCCGCGTTTTCACTCATAAGCTGGCTGAACACAAAATTAACATAATCCGTCACGCCCTTACGGCTTCTGAAATTGAAATCAAGATTTATTTTTGCGGGATAATTGTTATCAATGTAATCTGGCAGAGATTTTTTTATATTTATAAATATTTCAGGCATCGCGAGTCTGAATTTATAAATGCTCTGCTTTACATCACCGACCATAAAAAGATTGCTTTCGTTTTTTGACAGAACCCTGAAAAGAAGATTCTGCTGCTCATTTATATCCTGAAATTCATCAACGAGAATTTCCGTGAATCTTTCTGAAATTGAATTTGCAAGCTCAGTTTTAACAGGCTTGCCTTCAGCGTCGATCTCCTTTATGAGAAGTTTAAGAGCATATGCGCAGATATCGGAAAAATCAGCGGCTTCAGCCTTTCTTTTAATTTCTGAAAATTCCCTGTCAAATTCTTTAACAAGCCTCACAAGCTCGTTTATTACGGGAATAAGCTCTGCCGTATCCTCCTCAAAATCAGCCTGCGAACAGTATAGAAAAGATTCAACAGCGTCTTTTATATCATCTCTCGCATTCTGACGCACGTTTTTTGCTCTTTCATAATAATCATATGTTTTCGCGTTTGAAATTCTTCCGGCTGGAAGGTCTGCACCAGCTTCTGCGATTCTGTCCCAGTCCCCTTCTTTGATTATATTGATAAAGTCTTCAATAAAGCATATCAGCTCAGAAAAAAGCTCTCCGTTTTTGAGATTCATTTCATCGTTGAAAGTCTCTTTTTCTCTGATGAGCTTTTTCAGATGATAGTTACACAAATCACAAAGATAATTGATAATGTATTTTCCCCACGGAGTATCTGTGAAAAGCTTCGCATTTTCATAATCGTTTATAAATGAATCAAGCCATTTATCAGGAAAAGCATAGGCTCTTGATGTATTATATAAACTAATAATCAAATCGCTGAGATTTGAATCGCTGTCACCGGAAAAAAGAATCGAAACAAGCTGTGAAAAGCCGGCTCTGTTTTCCTTATATGCTTTTTCAAGTACAAACTCAACAGCATCATGCTTCATAAGATTAAGCTCAGCACCCTCCGCGATTTTATAATCGGGAGAAATTCCGAGTTCATGAAAGTTCTCTTTAACCAGGTCGCCGCAGAAGCTGTCAATCGTGCTGATATTTGCAAAAGGCAGTAACATTCTCTGCTTCTGAAGATGCTGATTTTCAGGATTTTCCTCTATTCTTTTATCGAGCGCGGCGGCAATTTTTTCACGCATCTGCGCCGTTGCCGCTTTTGTGAAAGTTACAATAAGCAGACTGTCTGCCGGGCATAAATTTTTTTCGTCTTCTATACGCTGGATAACTCTTTCAACCAGTACGGCTGTTTTACCCGAACCCGCGGCGGCGGATACGAGTATCGTTCCGTTTCTCGAATTTATGGCGTTCTGCTGTGCGGGAGTCCATTCAGGCATTATCTTCACCGCCTCTCAGTATTTCAATACATTCATCGGTCTTCAGCTTCGGGACAGCGCGCACCTCATCTCCGTTTTCAAAGCCGCATACACTTTTATAATCGCAGTATTCACAGCTCTTTTCTGTCGGTAACGCTTCAATTTTACCTTCGTGAAGACTGTTGCCCATATTTCTAAGATTATCCTCGACCTTGCAGTACAGCCTTTCAAGACAGCTGAAATCAATCAGACTGCCTGTGAATTTATTATCTTTATTATTATATTTTGCCGGAATAATCATACCGCTTTTTGTTCTGTCCATACCCTCTATTACTCTTGAATCATCAAGAATGATGCCGTTCATTCTGAACGCCTTCTGCTGCTCTGAGAAAATTTTATCTTCATCAGCATCTCTGCCGAAGTTTCCTACGGGAGTTCCTATCGGCATATAAAGAACACCCGCAGGAGTTGAATTTTCATACTCACCTGCTCCGTTTTTCCATATTGAAAAAAGATAAATAAGCATCTGCATATTTATTCCGCAGAAAACATCATATAAATTAAATTTCTTTATTCCTGATTTATAGTCAATAACCCTTACAAATTTTTTATCTTCAGTTTTCATCATATCAACTCTGTCAACAGAACCTTTGACCTTAAGCGTTCCGTTTTTGAGCTTTATTTCAACAGGCTGAATTTTGCCGTCGTTGTCAATTTTCAGCTCAAAATCAACAGGAACAAATTCACTGACGGAAAATTCGTATATGATTCTTTTAACAGCCGCAAAAATCTTCTTAGCCATATTGTTGTAAACATACATAAAACGTTCGCTCGTTTCATTTTGTGAACCGATTTTTTCATCGAAATATTCCTTTAAAAGCTCAGTAACGGCAAAATAAAGCTCATCTTCGTTCATTTCACACAGCTTTTCACTCCCGAAATCCTTAATAAGAGATTCCAGCACGAAATGAACTATAAGCCCGCGTTGAACAGGGTCAAGTTCCGCGGCTTTAAGCGGCTCTGCTTTAAGGCCGTACCGGCAGAAATACTTGAACGGACAGCTGTAATATGTCTCGGCTCTTGTAGCGGAAATATACATATTCTCTTTAAAGAGCTTTACCGCGACCGCTTCATCTTCAATTTTATACTGTTCTTTTTCTGCGGCTCTTTTGAGGGATTTGATTTTTCCTTTATATTCGCCGCATGAACTGAAATATTCTTTCAGAGCAGCAGTAACCGCGTCATCATTCCCGTAATTTTCGGCATATTTCTGAAAAGCTGACGCTTTACTTCGTATATACTCAATTGTATCAATTTCAACTGTATCTGTTATTTTCACATAAGGAAAAATACGTTTAATCTGCTCAATAAGCTCTGAAGGAGCGCAATCCGAACCTGCCGAATTTTTTCTCGGGTATGAAACAAACAGTTTCTCACCTGCTGAGCAGAGAGTATTATACGATATAAATCTTTCCTCCATAACTTCTTCCTCTGTGTTCTGAGAAAGCTCTATTCCGAACTGCCTGAGCTTTTCCCTTTCAGAGCGTGAAAGAATTTTTTTACTTTTCTGAATATACGGAAAAGCTCCGTCGCATACGCCGACAGCAAACACGGCTTTGGGAGCTGTAATTCTGACTCTGTCCGCCGAAGCGACCGTAACCTCATCAAGTCCTTTCGGAAGGGTTCCCATTGAGTAAACGGAAATCATAACTCTGAAAAGCTCCGAAAACCTTCCGGCGCTAATCTTTCTTTTTCCGACCGCGGAGGAAATGGTATCAAGTATCCTCATAAGAATTTCCCAAACACGGTTCTGGTCTTCGGCAAGGTCAAATTCATTGCTGTCAATCAGAGTCTGTGCAAATGAACGAATATTTTTATCAATATTAAAATCAATCAAAAGCTGATAAACCGCTCTTGCGGCCGCGGCCCCGTCAGCGTCTTTCACAGCTTTCCTGAATTTCATAAGCGGGAGTGAGATGTATTCCCTTGACTTGTTTATCGCACTCAGATGTTCCGCGTCTGTTTCATGCATTTCACGACCGAAGCCTTTCGGGTGACCGGTAAAATCCGAACACCAGCGCGAACCTTTAGTCTGCCATATATTTGTATAATTTTCAAGCAGAGCAACAGACTCATCGTCAAGGTCTGTAAGTCCTGTTTTGAGTATTCTGAACACGCTTTCGTTTTCAAAGCCGAATTCGGCGATTTTAAGCGCGGCGAAAACAATACTTATAAGCGGCTGATTGATAACAGGTTGGCGTTTATCAATATAAACGGGAACACCGTATTTTTTAAGAGCCGCCTTTATCTGCCTTTCATACTGTGATGAATCACGGCTGATAACTGCAATATCACGGCATCTATATCCGTTTTCACTGATAAGCCTTTTTACATTCATAGCGACGTAGTCACATTCGGCATAAAAATTCTCAGCGGAGCAAATCTCTATATTTTCAGGAATTTCTTTGTATCTTTCAGGTGAAACAGAATAAAAATTATTTTCAAGATGCCGCATTTCTTCATTGAGATAATAATTATTATACTCTGCTTTAATAATATCAACAGGAGTTTGGGACACTCTGTCATTTATATTATAAAGCTTTGCCGCGGTGCGTTTTGTATGCTGAAATACGCCTGTTTTCTCATAAAGCCCTGTCACCTTGTCGGTACAAACGGTTATATATACATCGTCAGCCGATTTCAGAATATCCTCAATAACGGTAAGCTCCT
>JAZLLB010000022.1:0-11326 GCA_045597925.1 Acutalibacteraceae bacterium | reverse complement strand
ATACGGGAAATTATCTGCAAGTTTTGCATACTCTTCGGGCGGAATGTTTTCATCAACCTGCGCCCATTCATTTCTGCCTATCATCGCATAAAGACCGTAATGCACAAACATGCCGAATTTGGCTTCTCTCCACCATTTCATCCGCTCATCTCTTGTAGCGGATGTCCACCTTTCGTATTCTGGTTTAGTCATCATTTTCATAAAAGCATACCTCCTGTCTGTATGTTTTCATTTTATATCCGTTACGCTTATGTGTCAACACAAAACAGCCGTTTCACTCATAACATTCTTTAAAATAAAGCGTTGCTATAATACAGTTTAGAAATGGGTGTTGTTCCGTTTTACGATAATGTCGCCGAAAAAAGCATCCGTAAATCCCGCCGTATTAAGAGTAACAACATTATCTGTTATGGTTACACTAAAACGGTTCAGAATGAATTATCCAATTAAAAAATGTTCTGCAATCTGATTGGGAACAACTATACTGATATAATTTTCTTCAATTATTTTGCTTTTTTTGACAAAATTGCTATATACAAATCAGTAAATAGAGTTTATAATATTCACAAACTTTCTTGAGGAGGCTCTCTGTATGATAAAAAAGTTAAGCGGCGGAATGAAACTCCTTTCCGTAATTCTCGGCGCGCTGATGAGTGGATTTATGTGGCGCTGCCGCGGTTCAGGCGGCTGGGGTTCTTCATGGGGACTTTACGCGGTAGGACTTGTGATTATGCTTCTTATCTATCATTTTTACAGTGACAGACAGGGCATGAAGCTTGAAATGATACCGCTCGGCTCATTTCTTCTCGGTCTCGGCGTAACAGGCTATGCGACAGTTATTGAGCAGATGGGCGGCGTTCTGTGGAGCGATCTGCCGTATAAAGGTGAAATTCTCAACGGCCGGTCACCTCTTTTTGAATTGCCCGGCGGTGATGTCTATGTTTCCGTTGACCCCGTAAGCGGCGGGATTATCATCTTTCTTATGGCGTTTACTCTTGTGCCGCTGTTCACAATTTTTATCACTTCACTTTTCTCTGATAAAAAATACAGCTTCAGGGATTATGTTATTATCTGCGTTGTTTTCTTTGTGGCTTCTCTTGTTTTCAAAGCAACTGTCGCTCACCCGATTCTTAAAGCAATCAATCCCGAGCAGGTTCAGTACGCGGCACTCGGTCTGAAAGAATACGGCCACGAATATTCAAGTCCCATGGCGGCTTATATGAGCCATTTTATGAACCGCGCCTGGACACAGGATATACCGTTCTTTGAGAACTACTACATGAGCATTGAACATATTTCCGACACTCTTGCGGTTTTCGTAACCTCAGCTTACGTACTCTTTGCCCGTAAGGATAAATACGTTGCTTTCGGTTCTCTTTTACTTGATTTCCTTACAGCTGTTTTCTCAACAGCGCTCTCGCCTCTTATTTCATATAATTTCCACGCAGGTCCGTTCAAAGATATTGTATTTCCGAACTGGCTTGCCAAAATCTGTGACTGGGGTGTATGGGAATACGCGACAGGCTTTTTCTTCGGCCTTTTCGTTATGCTGTTCCTGGCACTTACGGCAGACAGACACACCGTGCGCACAGGGTATGACGATACGCCGCTTTTCAGCGATAAAAAGTTGAGCTTTGCTCTTAACCTCGCTTTATTTGTGTTTGTTTTCTGTGTCGCTCCCGCGAGATTTATTGGTCAGAGAATCGGCGGACTGCTTGAGTTCCTGAAAGTTTTCCCCGATGATGAACCGGCAGGGTCAATCCTCTTTATTGTTATTGCGGTTGTTTTCGCTGTATTTGCAATTAAGATTCTGCGCAGAAATATACTTGAAAAAGGCGCGAACGCGGCGGATATGCTTCCTGTTGGCTTCGCGCGTAAGGTTCTGCCGATTTATCTTGTGATTTGCTTCATCGCGTATTTCTTCCTTGATGATTTCGGAATCATGTATTTCAAACAGGACGTAACAGTTCCGCTGATGCTTATTACATCCGCGCTTATTGCGGCACTCTATATTCCCGTAACTGAAAAACGTTGAAATACAGCCCCTTGCGTCTTTTTGAAATGACCACAAAGTTCAGACAATAAAATATTAATTCAGATGTGAATGAGTCCGGTGTTTTACCGGGCTCATTTCCGTTTTAAGTCTGCCTGAGAATTTTCCAATTGCACCGTTATCCGTGCGGCTGCTTTTTTCGACATAAAAATATGCACCTCCGAATGTGCCTGGCTTTTGGGGTGCATATCGTTCTGTTTACTTTGCGGCTTTCTTTTCGTCTTCAGCGGGGAAGAGCTTATAATTAAACTTTTCGTTGATTCTGTCAAGCAGTCTGCCGAATACCCTGAACAGGATAACGCAGGCGAGGAGTCCGAACACAATTCCGATAATCATGCCGCCGATAACGTCCGACGGATAATGAACGTGAATGTAAATTCTTGAAAACGCTATAAGCGCGGCAAGAATAAGCGGAACTATACTTTTTTTTTTGTCGATATAGAATATACCGATTACCGCCGCGAATGATGATGCCGTGTGACCTGATGGGAAAGAAACCGAATCTTCTTTCAGATGTTCAAAGGGCATTCTGTATATCCAGCCGTCTGTTGCGATTCTTTCCCAGTTCGCGCTGTCCATAATATAAGGACGGGTGCGGTCAAATAAATCCTTGAGAATAAGATTGTTAAGCACAGCGACACAGCCGAGAGCGCAGATAGAGGCAAGACCGATTTTTCTGGTCTTTTTGAAAAGGCAGAGAACAAGTCCCATTGCAATCCAGAAAATCCCGTCATCACCGAGATGTGTGATGAATGTCCAGAAAAGATCCATGATACGCGCGGCGGCAGGATTGCTCAGCCACAGCTTTTCCGCCAGCTTATACACATTCATATCGAATGTCAAAAGCCAGTCCGAGGTAAAAATTGACATAATTTACATCTCCTTGAATTTTGAAAGAAGTTTCTTTCGCTCCGTATTGTTTCTTATAATTGAAGACAGCCCGTAGCCCGCGGCGAGTATTCCGGCGGCAGCCCAGAATATATCAACGGCTGACGGAAAGTACTTATGAAGAATTATTGAGCCGACTACAACGATAATAACACCGGGAAGCACCTTAAGCGTGAAAGGAACCGCGGCGTCAAGGCTCGAGGGAGCGTTGATATAAACAAAATTCTTAACAGGCTGATAAAGCGGTTCTTTATAAAAATCGTCAACCCTGAGAACTTTTGTCGCGTATTTTGTGACATCGCTTTCGTCAAAGTCAAAAACTCTCATTCCGCGTGGGTTAAGACCGTATGTGTTATATCCGGCACCGGGGCAGTATCCCAAATCAACGCCCTTATATTTGCCGACAAAGCTGTTGTAGTGGTCGTGGCCGAAATACATCGCGAAAACGTCGCCCTGTTTAAGAATTTCCTCAAACTGGGGACCGTCCTCTTCCGGAACGGCGGGAGGCTCACCGAATGTTCCCGTTTGCCATACCTTTTTTTCGTCAAGAGTATAAAATTTGCCTTTTCTGCTTCTGAAAGCGGCAAGAGCGCCTTTGGTTCCCTTTGGAACCTCTTTGAGAACATTATAAATTTCACAAACGGGAATATGCTGGAATACGATTGACGGAACAGCTTTGCCGCCGTTTGCGGCTTTGATTTCAGCGCTTTTCTTTGAGCACCATTCAATCTGATCCGGATGAACCCGGTCATATCCGCCGACCGCCGTGGGGTGCGCTGAGTTTGAGTCAATCATATAAATGTTCATTGCGGGCTTACTTCCGTCAGATGACATAATAATCTGATTGAAAGTACCTGCGTCGGGTCTGCCGTCATTCATATCGTCAAAGCATATGCAATTTTCTATTTCTGCGTAAATTTTTGCCTGCTCGGCATTGGGTATGCCTGTCTGACAGTCGTGATTACCGAATGTTACGAGGAACGGGACTCCCGAAGCCTTAACAGGCGCCATGATTCCCATAATAGCTCTGCGGACATTTTCTTTCAGTTTGTTTCCTTTTCCCCAAAGACCCACAACATCAAGCTGGTCGCCGGTTAAGACAATCAGGTCGGGCTTCAGCTCGGGAAGAGCCGCTTCAAGAAAACGGAGCGTGTCAACAGACGTTGCTTTTGTGTCCTGCAAATCTGAAATCTGCAGTATTCTGAATTTGCCGTTTTTGTTAAATTTTAAGGTTTTCATATTAATCCGCCTTTTAGATGTTATTGTATTTGTTTAATAAAGTGTTGACGTGAATTTAATATTGCTTTATAATGTAGATAATATTAAAAAAGGAGAAATTTCAATGAGTAAAAATAAAGTAAAAAAAGAGGGCGGCTTCACAGAAAAATATCAGGAGTTGTGGAAATTCATCAAATTCACTTTCGCGGGCGCAAGCTCGTCGCTTGTTGAGCTTGGCGTGCATATGCTCCTTTTGAATGTTATTTTTAAAAATCTCACAACTGTGCCGATTACGAATCCTACGCTTAATATGATAGGCGTAACGTCAAAGGGCTATCTTTTCGCGTTCATTATATCAACAACAATCGGTTACGCCATCGCGTTTATAATGAACCGTAAAATCACATTCAAAGCGGACGCTAATGTTGCCCTGAGTACAACGCTTTACGCGATAATGGTTGTGTTCACAATTTTCGCGAACGGCTGGATAGGCTCCGCGATGACCACTTTCGCACAGAACAGAAATCTTATCGGCGGAATCTGGGACGTGATAATCAAGGTTATCGGCATGACAATTCCCACATTGTGGACATATCCGCTCAACCGTTTTGTTATTCACAGGCACAAAAAGCCCGAAGCGGAAACAGAATAATCACCTGAAGCTCGGTATATGCCGGGCTTTATTTTATCATATAATAAAAAAACAATGCAAATCAGTCAGCCGATTTTCCGCTTTTGCCGATAAGAAACGGGAAATATCTGTTGATAATATAAGCGGCGGCACTGCATATAAGGCAAATTGCCGTGACCGCGATAAACGTTACAATACAACCCGCTGCCTTTGAGGGCAGATGAATTGATACAGGAATAGTTTTAAGCATAAAGTTTATAAAATACTGAGCAGGCTCAAGCGCGTAAAAAATCAGAGAATTTCTGCCGAAATATTCAAGCACGGCGTTCTTTTTAATAAGCACTGAAATTGACATAACCATAACAGAGCCGCACAGAGCAGCGATATAAAATAAAACTATGTTGCCGTAGCAGTTGGTGTGCATTTCCGTTTCGCCGAAAAATTCAGAATTGCACCCGCCGGCAATAATACATCCGGCAAAAGAAACAAACGGAATCCATATCCGCCTGAGCTTCTGAGAAAAGTCTGTTTTTTTCATCACGTACCCGACAGCAATCAGCGGCATTGCCGTGAGCGCGGTCGGAATATTCCACGGCGTATCGAAATTAAGAAATCTGACCGCGGCGTATGAAGCTCCGCCGAGGGCAAAGGATAAAATAATAATCGGAACATTTTTATCTTTAAGCAACTTAACGATACCGTAAAAAATCATAAGAGCCGCGAAAAGGCACGGAAGATACCACAACAGACTGTGTTCTTTATATTGAACAAAAGGATTCAGAAAAGTCCATTTCCAGTCGACGGCTTCACGCTTGAAAAAGCAGACAGACAGCGCGATGGCAATCGCGCCCGTAAGCCCCAGTGAGAAAATCGGAAGAATTATTGATTTCAGCTTATTGACAGCAAAATTTTTAAATTCCCGTCTTGCGGAAAAACAATACCCGGACATCAGAAAAAACAGCGGCATATGAAAGCTGTAAACAAAAGAGACAGCTTCCGGCGGTGACGATATCGTGTGACCTGTAAACACGCAGATTATCGCAAATCCTTTAGCAATGTCAATCCAGTGAATTCGTTCTTTCATAAGCTCCTCCGGAATTATATTTATAATGACGTTTCGGCCTCTATTTTAGCACAAGTCTCAGTTAAAATCAATCGCAAAAAAATCAGAAATAATTTCAAAAAGGTATTGATATTTCAGCTTTTTTATGGTAAAATATCATTAAAGTAAGATTGATGATTCAAAAGAGTGGGGCGACCCGCTCTTTTGTGTTTGTTCAGTGAAAGGGGGCTTTTTATGCCATCCAAAGGAAAAGGCGGTCAGACGGTTAGCACCGTATGGGAAATCGCCGAGCCTATCGCGCAGTCTCTCGGTCTGGAGCTGTGGGATGTCCGCTTTGAAAAAGAGGGCGCGGGCTGGTATCTCAGAATTTTTATTGATAAAGAGGGCGGCGTGTCAATTGATGACTGTGTTGACATGAGCCACGCTGTAGATAAACCTCTTGATGATGCCGACCCAATAGAGCAGAGCTACTGCCTTGAGGTTTCGTCACCCGGAGTGGAAAGAGACCTGAAACGTGAAAGTCACTTTTTAAAGTGCATGGGAATGAAGGTTAAGGTTAAACTTATCCGCCCTGTTGACGGTGTGCGTGAGTTTTCCGGCGTTCTTGAAGGATATGATAACGGAAACGTGCAGATTTCACTCGCTGACGGCAGCGGAATAATGATAAATAAAAAAGAAGCGTCATATATTAAACTTGACGATTTTGGGGGAGAAATATAAAAATGGTAAACAAAGAGTTATTCGCAGCGCTTAAAATGCTGCAGAAAGAAAAAGGAATTTCAATGGGGGTTCTCTGCGAGGGCATTCAGAAAGCGCTTGTTACAGCCGTTAAGCGTGATTATAACAACAGAGATATCGTTTTCTGCGAGCTTAATCCCGAAGAAGAAACGATGAGAGTTTTCGTAAGAAAGAATGTCGTATCGGAGATTTCAGACCCAGATGAGGATATTCTTGTTGAACAGGCAAAGAAATACAAGGCAACGGCAATGCCGGGCGATATTATCGAAATCGAGCTTGAAACAAAAGAGGTCAGCCGAATTGCCGCGGATAAGGGCAAGCACGTTATCCGTCAGGGTATCCGCGAGGCGGAACACGGCAGAATGAGAGAGGAAATCCAGAGTAAGAATCAGGAAATTGTCACAGCCAAGGTTTCGAGAATTGACCCTGAAACGGGTGACGCGTTTGTTGAAATCGGCAACGCGAACGAGCTTCTTCTCAAAAGTGAGCAGATTCCAGGTGAAATGCTTAATCCCGGCGACCTTATCAAGGTTTATGTCGCTGACGTAAGAGATAATACAAGAAGACTCCCGAGGGCTACAATCTCAAGAACTCATCCCGGACTTGTCAAGCGTCTGTTTGAAACAGAGGTTCCCGAGATTTATGACGGAACGGTTGAAATCAAGTCAGTTTCGAGAGAAGCGGGCTCCAGAACAAAAATGGCTGTTTATTCAGCTGACGAAAATGTTGACGCCGTAGGTGCCTGCATAGGACCCAGAGGCGCGCGTGTAGGTAAGGTCGTTGACCTTTTAGGCGGTGAAAAGATAGATATTGTCAAATACAGCGAAGACCCCGCTGAATTTATCGCGGCGGCAATCGCTCCGGCGGAGGTAGTATCTGTTACCGTTGACGAATCAGGCGAAAAAATCTGCCGCGTAGTCGTTCCCGATATGCAGCTGTCGCTTGCTATAGGAAACCGCGGTCAGAACGCACGTCTTGCCGCGAAGCTCACAGGCTGGAAAATCGATATTAAACCCGAAAGCGGAAAAGAAGCACCCGCGATTGTATTATAACCTTAAGGCAACACCGCGCAATTATGGGCGTACGCCTTAAATCCGATAATCTTACGGGAGGAGGCACATTATGCAGAACAGAAAAATACCTTTGAGAAAATGCACAGGCTGTAATGAAATGAAGCCGAAAAAAGAACTTGTCCGTGTTGTGAGATCACCTGAAAACGAGATTTTTCTTGATCTGACAGGCAAAAAAAACGGCAGAGGGGCTTATATCTGCCGTAATGCGGAATGCCTGAAAAAAGCACGAAAATCCGGAAGAATAGAAAGGTCTTTTGAATGTGCTGTTCCCGATGAAATCTATGACGCAATGGAGCGGGAGCTGAAAGAAATTGAACAGTAACACATACAGTTTATTGGGATTATGCCGCAAGGCTTCAAAGCTGAGCATGGGACATGATATGTGCAAGGGCGCGATAAGAAACGGAAAAGCGTGTCTGTGTATTGTAAGCGGCGAGCTGTCTGAAAGGGTAACTGAGGAATTTATGACACTTTGCAGAGAATACGGCATAAGAATGTTTAAAATTCCGCTTAAAATTGACGAGATTCATCATCTTATCGGTTATAAAGCAGGGGTAATTACGGTTGACGATTCGGGATTCGCCGGGTCGGTTATTAAAAGCTTTAATAAAAATACGTTCGTGGAGGAAATCGTTTTATGATAAATAAATACAGAGTACATGAGGTCGCGAAGGATTTCGGCATGCAGAGCAAAAAGGTAGTTGATTTGCTTGCCAAGTATTTTGACGAACCTAAAAAGCATATGACCGCTCTTGAGGAAACAGAGCTGGACGTTATTTTTGAGACGTTCACAAAAGAAAATGAAGTCGAAAATTTTGACGCTTATTTCGCGACGGCAAATGAGAAAAAAGCGGAAGACAAAGAAAAGAAGTCCGCAGGTGAAGCGAAGGAAGACGCTAAGGCGAAAGAAAAGGCGGCACCCGAAAAATCCGAAAAAGGTAAAAAGTCTGCGGCTGAGAAAAAACAGCCGGCTGAAGCGAAGCCTTCCGCAGACGGAAAGACCAATGCCGCACCGCCTAAAAAACAGAAGAAAGAAAAAGACCCGAACGCTGCTATTCAGCGCCGTACAAAAGGTGAGGCGAGAACGGTTGACACACGCGCGAGCAACGTCGATCTTGAAAAATATAACGAAAAATACGAAAACATATCACCTGTAAATCAGAATATGCGCACAGACCGTATGGCTTCAAAGCAGAAGCTTAAGCAGAAGTCACAGCAGTACCGTAAGCAGGGAATGCGTTCCTCAAGGCGCGAAACAGAGGCGGAGCGTCTTAAAAGAATCGCCGCCGAAAGAGCGAAGAAGCCTCAGATGGTTATTACCGTTCCGGAAGAGATTACAGTCGGCGCGCTGGCGGAGCTTCTTCATATGACGGCTGCCGAGGTTATCAAAAAGCTTTTCGCTCTCGGTCAGATGGCAACGGTAAACGAGGTTATTGACTACGACACAGCTGAAATTGTTGCGACAGAGCTCGGTGCGAAATGCGAAAGAGAAGTTGTTGTTACAATTGAAGACAGAATTATTGACGACAGTGAAGACGAAGAAGCCGATCTTCAGCTCAGAGACCCCGTTGTATGCGTTATGGGTCACGTTGACCACGGTAAAACTTCACTTCTTGACGCTATAAGAAACACGTCTGTCACATCAACAGAGGCGGGCGGAATTACACAGCACATCGGTGCTTACAGAGTTGACCTCAACGGTCAGAAAATCACATTCCTTGATACTCCCGGTCACGCGGCGTTCACATCAATGCGCGCCAGAGGAGCAAAGGCGACAGATATCGCGATTCTTGTTGTTGCCGCCGATGACGGTATCATGCCGCAGACAATTGAGGCTATCAATCACGCGAAGGCCGCTGGCGTAAGCATTATTGTGGCTATTAATAAAATGGATAAGCCCGATGTTAACCCCGAAAGAATCAAGCAGCAGCTCACAGAGCATTCTCTTGTTCCCGAGGAATGGGGCGGTGACGTTATCTGCGTTCCCGTTTCCGCGAAAACACGTATGGGCATTGACTCGCTTCTTGAATCGGTTCTTCTGGTTGCCGAAATGCAGGAGCTTAAAGCCAATCCCAACAGAGCTGCGAAGGGTATTGTTATTGAAGCGAGACTTGACAAGGGCAGAGGTCCTATCGCGACACTCCTTGTTCAGAAGGGTACTCTTCATTCAGGCGATATCATCGTTGCGGGTTCTTCTGTCGGCAGAGTAAGAGTTATGAAAAATGACAAGGGCGAAAGCGTTAAGGAAGCGGGCCCGTCTGTTCCCGTTGAGATTATGGGACTTGCGGAGGTTCCGCAGGCGGGCGACGGCTTTGATGCTGTTTCAGATGAAAAGCTTGCCCGTGAGCTTGTTGAACAGAGAAAGCAGGACGCTAAAGAGGAACAGTTCAAAGCGGTTCAGAAGGTTACTCTTGACAATCTGTTCTCATCGCTTCAGGAAGGTGAGCTGAAAGAGCTTAACATTATCGTTAAAGCTGACGTTCAGGGTTCGGCGGAGGCTGTTAAGCAGAGCCTTGAAAAGCTCTCAAACGATGAGGTTCGTGTAAGAGTCATTCACAACGGTGTCGGCGCGGTAAGTGAATCAGACGTTATGCTCGCCAACGCTTCAAACGCTATTATTGTCGGCTTCAATATTCGTCCCGATAATGTCGCGAAAACTCTCGCGGAGCGTGACGGCGTTGAAATGCGTATGTACAGAATCATCTATGACTGCATTGAAGATGTTGAGGCGGCAATAAAAGGTATGCTCGCGCCTAAATATCGTGACGTTGACCAGGGCAGAATAGAGGTCAGAAACGTTATTACCATTTCATCTGTCGGCAAAATCGCGGGCTGTTATGTTATGGAAGGTAAGGTTACAAGAAACAGCAAAATCCGTGTTGTACGTGACGGCATAGTTGTTGCGGAAGATGAAATCGCCTCACTTCGCCGTTTCAAGGATGACGTTAAGGAAGTTGCTTCAAACTACGAATGCGGTATCGGACTCAATAAGTTCTCAGACATTAAAGAGGGCGACATTTTTGAGGCCTTCATCACAGAGGAATACCGCGAAGATTAAGGCATGCCGCACAGATAAGGTGTGCGTATTAAAAAAGGTGGATATTTATGGCAGGCTACAGAATTGACAGAATATCTGAAGATATAAAAAGAGAAACAATCGCAGTTATCAGAGAGCTGAAAGACCCGAGGGTAATGGATAAGCTCATTACCGTTGTAAGAGTTGAGGTAAGCTCCGACGCTTCATTCGCAAGAGTTTACATCAGCGCGATGGAAGGACTTGACACGGCGAAAAACGCGGTAAAAGGTCTTGAAAGCGCAACGGGATATATCAGACGTGAGGTCGGTAAACGCCTTCGTCTGAGAAAAACTCCCGAAATGAAATTTATCGCGGATAACTCCATAGAGCACGGTATGCATATTGTTAAAATTATGGATGATTTAAAGGTTGATGAAAAAAATGATGATTGATACGCCTTCAGCCGCTGCCGAAATTTTAAAGGAGCAGGACAATATTCTGATTTTGGTACACGGGCATCCCGATGGAGATACGCTGGGATGCGGGTACTCGCTTTGCCGTGCCCTTACGGCTCTCGGCAAAAGGGCGCGGGTAAGCTGCTCCGATGAGATACCGCAAAAATACGGTTATCTTTCGAAAGGAATAG
>JAZLLB010000021.1:0-2136 GCA_045597925.1 Acutalibacteraceae bacterium | reverse complement strand
GTTAAAAAAGATAAAACGCAACTGGCGTATTCCGTTTCAAAGGCTGAAGAAAAAATCATTGCCCTTTCGCGGAAAAATTCTTTCAGTCTCTATATCTCGATTCCGTTCTGCCCCACAAGATGCAATTACTGCTCATTTGTTTCACATTCTGTTGAGCAGGCGAAAAAGCTCATTCCCGAATACGTTGAAAATCTGTGCAGAGAGCTTGAGTATACCGCTGAAATAGCTAAAAAGCTGAATCTCCGACTTGAATCTGTTTACTGGGGAGGCGGAACTCCCACAACACTCAGCGCGGAACAGCTGGCGAAGGTATGCGCCGTTATATCAAAGAATTTCGATTTGTCATATCTCCGCGAATACACCGTTGAAGCCGGCAGACCCGACACTGTCACAAACGAAAAGCTGATTGCGCTCAAAATGGCGGGCGTCAGCAGAATAAGCATAAACCCGCAGACATTCAATGATTCAGTGCTTCACGCAATCGGCAGGAGACACACAAGCGCGCAGACCATAGAGGCGTTCTCTATGGCTCGTGACACGGGATTTGACAACATAAATATGGATTTAATCGCAGGGCTGACGAGCGATACCTTTCCGTCATTCTGCCATACGCTTGACACGGCTGTTTCGCTGAATCCCGAAAATATTACACTGCATACACTTGCTTTAAAACGGGCTTCGGGAATCGTCACCGGCAAAATTGATGTTGAAAGCGGCGAACTCGCCAATAAAATGCTCCGCCGTGCCGACAGGCAGTTTACGTCCTGCGGCTATGAGCCTTATTATATGTACCGTCAGTCACGCTCGCTGGGCAATCTTGAAAATGTCGGCTGGTGCAGGGAAGGCTATGAGTGTCTTTACAATATTTTCATGATGGAAGAATGTCATACCGTTCTCGCGGCCGGCGCGGGTGCGGTAATCAAGCTGAAGCAGTACGGTGTAAACAACATTGAACGAATATTTAACTTCAAATATCCGTATGAATACAATACAAGATTTGATGAAATCATTTCACGTAAAGACAATATTCTTAGCTTTTATGAAATGTACGGAGGCTGATTATGAAACCTTACTACACCTTTTCAGAAATTAATAAAGCTGTGAAAAATGACGCTTCTCAGTTTGTGCTTTCCTGTGAAAAGGAGTATTCCGATAAAATAAACGAAGCTGTAGAAAATATTCTTGACGATAATATTATTGACATAGTTATGCTTGCGGGACCGAGCTCCTCCGGCAAAACAACAACCGCCGCGAAGATTGCCGAGGGAATAAAAAGAGGAGGCAGAAACGCTTACAGAATTTCGCTTGACGATTTTTATTTAAACAGAGACGACATCCCCATTAACAGTGACGGACTGCCTGATTATGAAAATTTAAGTGCTCTTGAGCTTCCGCTTATCAAAGATACCTTCAACTCTTTGATACATAAAAGAGAGGCTGACCTGCCCGTATTTAATTTCAATACCGGCAGACGTGAGGAAACAGGTACGCATATTATACTTGACAAAAATGACGTTATTATTGTTGAGGGCATTCACGCCCTGAATCCGGTAATCACCGCCGATACGGACACAAATCATGTTTACAACATTTATATTAATGCATCATCGCGCCTTGTAACGGAAAATACAGGCAGAGTTCTGCTCACTAAAAGAGATGTTCGCTTTGTCAGAAGAATGATAAGGGATTATAATTTCAGAGGTTCCACGGTTGATAATACATATTTTCTCTGGGCGGGCGTAAGAAAAGGAGAAGACAGGTTTATTTTTCCGTTTAAGAAAAACGCTGATTTTATTATCAATACATTCCACCCGTTTGAACCCTGTATTTTCAAAAACGAAGCGGTCAGACTTCTTGAATTAATAGATGAAGACAGTCCTTATTCAGATGAAGCCGCAAGACTGAAAGAATCCATCAGCCGATTTGACAGTCTTGATAAATCACTTTTGCCGGAAAATTCTCTTTTAAGGGAGTTTATAGGATAATTTTTATTACATGTATGTGCTAAAATGATATGACCCAATAAAAAAGAGAAGTAACTTTCAAATATGGTATAATGAATTCACCACAAACCATTATCCAAGAAAGAAGTACTTCTCATGAATATAATAACACAAGAAGCAAGAAAAAAGCAAG
>JAZLLB010000020.1:0-6915 GCA_045597925.1 Acutalibacteraceae bacterium | reverse complement strand
TGAAATTACGGTTTTGTTTGTTATAACCGCGTCAGCGTCAGCCATTCTTTCAGCCGTCTGCTCCGGAGCAGTATAATCATACGCTGTAAAATCGCCTAATTCACGGAATCTGTCCCACGAAAGGTCACCGGGGTTTGACGTAAACGCGTCAAGAATTACAATTTTCATATTGAACCACCTCGTGAATATTCTACCATTACGCATAATATTTTTCAACCTTTCGGTATGATTTTGTTTCATAAAGCATAATTTTGGTAAAATATGTAAAAATAATCAAATTGTTAACAATCTGTACATAATAAATTTACATTTTTTCTCAGAATTGCTATTGAAAAACAGCCATTTTAATGGTAGAATACATCATCTTTTTTTCCCCGGAGGTACTCGCATGAACCCTGCAAAAATTAAGAAAATCTTAAAAAACAGCGGCTCGCCAATGTGTATTAACGCTTTAACCGACAGATGCAAACTGGAAATACATCACAGAGACGTTGTGATGTCAGATGAGTTTTTTTATTGCGAGCACTGCGGGCTTAAGCGTCATTATGTAAAAAGGCTCACCTTAAGGGGTAAAATCTCGGTAATGATGCAGGACGATATAGAAGAAACCGTCAACATTGACACCAGATCCAACCGTAATAAGCTCGAGGATTATTCGCATAGTAAGAGCCACCTTAAATAATCAGATAACCGCTCCGGATTTTTCCGGAGTTTTTTATTGCAAAAATTAAGGATATATGATAATCTGTAATGGTATAAGCAAACAAACAGAAAGGGGAATTTTTATGGCAGAGATTTCAAAAAGACCTTACAAGGAATATTCGGTTTATCAGATATGGCCCAGAAGTTTTTGTGACGGCAACGGAGACGGAATCGGGGACCTCATCGGCGTTTATTCAAAGCTCGATTATATTAAAAGCCTCGGCGTTGATGTTATCTGGTTTTCACCGCTTTATCCGTCACCGAACGCTGACTACGGCTATGATATTGCCGATTATAAAGATATAAATCCCGAATACGGCACACTGGACGATTTTAAAAAGGTACTCGACGGCGCGCATGAAAGAGGTATGAAGGTGCTTATGGATTTGGTCGTCAACCATACCTCCGATGAGCATTACTGGTTTAAAGAAAGCCTTAAGGGAAAAGATAATCCTTATCATGAATATTACCACTGGCACGAGGGCAAAAACAAAGACGGTCAGACACCGCCGAACAACTGGCTTTCCACCTTTGAGGGCGGAGCGTGGGAATATAATGAAAACCTCAACGAATGGTATCTTCATGTTTTCGCTAAAAAGCAGCCCGACCTTAATATGGATAACCCAAAGGTACGTGAAGAGGTCAAGAACATTATGCGGTTCTGGCTTGATATGGGCGTTGACGGTTTCCGTGAAGACGTTATCACATTCATTTCAAAGCCCGCCGATTTGCCTGACGGCTTCCCCCTCCCCGCCGCGACAGGCGTTGAGCATTACAAAAACGGTCCTCACGTTCACGAATATCTTAAAGAATTCAAAGACGAGGTACTGAGCAAATACGATTGCTTCACAGTCGGCGAAAGTCCGATGATGACAATGAAGAACGCTCTGCCTTATATCACGGAGGGCGAAAATCAGGTTCTTGACATGATGTTCCATTTCCAGCATCAGGAAGCTGACTGCTTCATGACGGAATGGGTACGTACTCCTTTCAATCTTTACAAGCTCAAAAAGGCTTTTTCAACATGGCAGGACGCTCTTTACGGCAAAGCATGGAATTCGCTTTATCTTGAAAATCACGACCACGCGAGAGTTATCAACCGCTACGGCAGTCTGAAATACAGAAAAGAAAGCGGCAAAATGCTTGCGACTATGTGCTACCTTCAGAGCGGCACTCCGTTTATTTATCAGGGTCAGGAAATCGGCATGACTAACCCGACAGTTGACTCTATTGATAAATATAAAGATGTTCTCACATTCAATAACGTTAAAATCGCGAAAAAACTTCATCTGAGTGATAAGCTTTTCCTCAAGCTCGCCAACATCGCGAGCCGTGAAAATTCAAGAACTCCCATGCAGTGGAGCGATGAGGAATACGCCGGATTCTCAACAGCGGAGCCGTGGTTTGTCCTCAACGATAACTATAAGAAAATCAATGTAAAAGAGTCGGAGGAAGACCCTGATTCAATTCTGAATTACTACCGTAAGCTCCTGAAGCTCCGTAAGGAAAATGAGATTTTCATTTACGGCGATTATAAAGAACATAACAAAGCATCAAACAAGCTGTATGTTTATGAACGCAATTATGAGGGCAGGCGCGCGCTGATTGTATGCTCATTCTCTGAAAAAGGCGCGAAATTCAAGGCTCCCGAAGGGTTTGACATCGGGAAAGGCGAGCTTGTGCTGAATAATTATCAGATAAATAAGATTTATGACAACGGCTTTGTTACAAGACCCTATGAGGCAAGAGTATATCTTTTTTGAGGAGTAGAATATGAGTTATATTGAAAACGCGAAATTTATTGTTCCGCACATCGATTATGAGGACATCTGCCCGTCATTCAGTAAAAATTTTAAATTAAACGGAAAAGTTAAACACGCTGTCGCTGAAGTTTCGGCTCTCGGCGTGTATGAGGCTTTTCTCAACGGAAAGCGTCTGGGAGATTTCATCATGGCTCCCGGCTGGACTGCGCACCAGGCACGTCAGCAGTATCAGACATATGATATTACGGACATGCTCTGTGAGGAAAACTTCTTTGAAATGACTGTCGGCGACGGTTGGATTGTTGACAATATGAATGACCATTTCGGTGATTCCGCAAACAAAAAGACCATAAAGCAGCCTGTTGCAATCGCCGCGATAGCTGTTGAATATGAAAACGGCGAAAAAGACGTTATCCTTTCCGGCACTTCCTGGAAAGCGGCAAAATCACAGATTCTCGCAAGCAAGATTTATGACGGCGAAATCTACGACGCACGCCTTGAAGATGTAAGAGAATGGGAAAATACTGCCGTTTACGATTATCCCGTGAGCGTGCTTATCCCGCAGGAGGGTGAAATTGTCAGAGAAATCGAGACAATCACTGCAAAAAAAATAATAAAAACCCCTGCCGGCGAAACAGTTATCGACTTCGGTCAGGAGGTTACGGGCTACGTTGAGTTTATTCCTCAGGGTGAAATCGGAGACATTGTTGAATTTGACCACGCCGAGATACTTGATATAAAGGGTAATTTCTATAACGAAAATTACCGTGAGGCAAAAGCCACTGTTTTATATACCTGTAACGGAAAGAAAGAAGCGTACAAAGCACATCTGACATTCTACGGCTTTCGCTATATCAGACTCAAACAGTGGAGCGGTGAATTGAAAACAGACTTTTTCAAAGCTGTTGTTGTTCATTCGGATATGAAACGCACAGGTTATTTTGAGTGTTCAGACGAGCTTATAAATAAGCTTTATCATAATGTTATCTGGGGGCAGAAAGGCAACTTTCTCGATGTTCCCACTGACTGCCCTCAGCGTGACGAGCGTCTGGGCTGGACAGGCGACGCGAATGTATTCTCAAAAACAGCTGCTTACAATTTTGACGTTGAAAGATTCTTCAAAAAGTGGCTTCGTGATTTGAGAGCGGAGCAGACTCCGAACGGCGCGGTTTCCGACGTTATTCCCGCTGTATGGGTACGTGAGGTCAGCTCATCCTACTGGGGAGACGCCGCGGTTGTTATTCCGTGGGAAATGTATCTCGCGTACGGCGATAAGGATTTTCTCCGTGAGCAGTTCGACAGCATGAAGAAATATGTTGAGTTCATGCGCCGTGAGGGAAGCTCAGAGTTCCTGTTTGACACAAAAGAGCATTTCAGCGACTGGCTTGCTCTTGACGGAGTTTATGATAATCATCACTGCGGACTTGATAAGCGATATAAAAAAATGCTTGCCGCAGGCGCGTACGCTCATTCAACCGATATTCTCATTAAAGCGGGCGAGGCTCTATGTTATGACATGAACGAATACAAAGAGCTTCACGCAGGTATTGTAAAAGCCTTTAACGAAAATTACGTTACAAAGGGCGATTTGAAATACAAAACGCAGACAATGTATGTCATTGCTCTTAAATTCAATCTGATTGAGGATAAACCCAAATACGCGAAGCGTCTCGTTAAGCTCATTAAGGATAACGGAAACAGACTTACAACAGGCTTTGTCGGCACAGCTTATCTTATGGACGCTCTGAGTGAAAACGGATACACTGACGTTGCGTATTCGCTCCTTCTTCAGCAGGAATTTCCGTCATGGCTGTTCTCGGTAAACATGGGTGCGACAACAATCTGGGAGCATTGGGACGGAATGAAAGCCGACGGTACCATGTGGAGCGCGGGTATGAATTCATTCAACCACTATGCTTATGGGGCGGTCGCAAGCTGGATGTACGGTGTAATGTGCGGAATCAATTACGATGAAACTAACCCCGCGTATAAAAATATAAAAATCAGCCCTGTACCCGATGACAGAATCGGCTGGGCAAAGGCTTCACTTGAAACGAGACACGGCACGGTCAAATCAGGCTGGAAGCATGAAGACGGAAAAATTGTTTATGAAATTACAATTCCCGACGGAGTGACAGCGGATATTACAATTGACGGTGAAACGGTAACCGTTTCAGGCGGTGAATACAAATACATCAGATAAATCGCTGCTTTCAGCGGCGGAACGGAGATTTTATTATGGCGAAACTGATTTTAAAAGCATACAAAATTTCAAATATTCAGTTTAAAAACACTCTCACTAACGGAACCAAGCTTGAGCTTAACAACAAGTATTCCTATAATGTTAAATACAGCCAGAATAATATATGCGAAGGCTTTCTTAACGTTGAAATTAAGGATAAAAACGGGAATGAGAATTTTATTATAAATCTCACCGTTCAGGGAATTTTTCAGTTTGACGGCTCATCTTCACGCGAGGAACTTCATGTCGCGTCGTTTAAGGAGCTTTTCCCTTACGCGAGAATAATAATTCAGAATCTTACTGTTACGGCGGGTATGCCCCCTATAAACATTCCGCCTATTGACATGGAGTCGCAGGAAATTTACAGAATTGACATGAAGCCTGACGCTGAGAAATAAGCGGATTACGGCCTGCGCGCGGCTTCGGAATTACACATTCAGTGGCAGTCGGTTTTTTATTTCATATAATACATCAGGTGATTATATGAAACCCGAAAAAAGAATAATTTTAATACTGCTTTCTGTTCTGCTGATTTTTATACTTGCGTCAGTTGTTTTTATTGAATTCAGACTGAAAATCATAAGAAGCGAAATTTCTGAATTTACCGCCAAAAACGCCGCCGCGAGTGCCGTTCTGAACGGAGTTGAGGAAACGGTTAAAAACGCGGAGCTGTATTATTCGGATATTGTTGAATTATGCCGTGACGAAAACGGAAATGTTAAATCCATAAGCACGGACACAGCGAAGCTGAACACTGTCTCAAACGCTGTCAACAGAAACGTTGACAAAAGAATAAGTGAGCTGAAAAGCGTTCCCGTAAAGATTCCGATAACGGCATTTTTCGATGATGAAATTATTTCCGGTCTCGGACCGAAATTGACGTTTTATGTTACAATGACAGGCTCAGCCTCAACAAAATTTCAAAATGTTTTTGACAGTACAGGCGTCAATCAGACAAGGCACCAGATTATGCTGAATGTGACTGTAGATGTTTATGTGATTTTCGGGCGCAGTATTGAAAAATATAAAACCGAAAGCAACGTCTGCATAGCTGAAAGCATAATCATGGGAAGCACTCCCAATGCGCTTGCTCAGCGATAAAATAAACATATTTGCTGTTTAAACTTGAAACACGGTGAAGTTTATGATACAATCCTTATATAAAAATAAGAAAGAGGCTGATTATATGTTTTCAATCAAAGCTGAACCGATAACCAATGAAGCGTTTGCGCCGTTCGGAAAATTCTATTCTATGTCTGACCCTCAGGGGTATGCGCTTAAAGGTGAGCTTCACAGGTTTTTCCCCGACCGTCTGACCGCTTCAGCATGGAGCAATCTCGGATTTTCGCCGATTCTTGTCCGCAAGCCCGAAAAATACATAATAACACAACAGGAATATCACAACACCACATGGGAAATGATTATGCCCGTTAACGATGATATGATTATTCACTGCGCACCGGCTTCGGCAGGCACTCCCGTGAACGAATACGTAAAAGCATTTGTTGTTCCTAAAAATACGCTTGTAATGATTAACGCGGCAATCTGGCATCTCTGTCCCCTGCCCGTTAATGAAAAAGAGCTTTGCGCCATGATTGTTTTGCCCGAATGTACATATGCCAATGACTGCACGGTTGTTGATTTGCCGGCGGAACAGCAGTTTGAAATAATTATCTGACATAAAAACGAACAATAAAAAAATTTAAGAAGTCGGAGATTTCTTCGGCTTCTTTTTTAATAGGCGAACCGTTTATGCTTTCTTTAAGACAAAAAACACCCCGGAAAATCCGAGGTGTGAAAAATAAAATTTTATCTTTTGCTGTTATAAGGAGTTATAATTATAATGTTTTGCAGCTTGTTTTATCTTAATGACTTCTCATTTTCCGTATATCAAAACAATAAAGGATTTTGATTTTTCATATCAGCCGTCAATCAATAAAGAGCAGATTATGGATTTGTCGGGACTGTGATTTATTGAAGAAAAATCGAATATCATATTTGTCGGTTCAAGCGGAGTAGGAAAAACACATCTTGCAACAGCAATCGGGATTGAAGCAGCAAGTCAGCGTAGCCGAGCTCATCGTCAAGCTCAGCTTCAAGTCCGTTTTCGAGAACTTCTCCGACCATCTCTTTGAAGATTGAACGAAGATCGCTGTAATCCTCCACATCAAGCGAAGATAAAAATTCTCTGAATTTCTCTTTTCTTTC
>JAZLLB010000019.1:0-12473 GCA_045597925.1 Acutalibacteraceae bacterium | reverse complement strand
CGTACTTCTCTCCGAACAGAGCCATTGCGCCCATTTTCTTGGCTTCTTCAATAGGCATTTCGGTCATTGTGACCTCCTGCGCGCTGAGAATGAATTCATTCACATCGTCCTCAACCTTTTTTATTTCTTCCGATGTGAGAGCGGCGAAATGCGAGAAGTCAAATCTGACCGTGTTTTCGTTAACCAGCTGACCTGCCTGCTCAACATGAGAACCGAGGTTCTTTCTGAGCGCAGCCTGAAGCAGATGAGCCGCTGTATGATTTCGCGCGATTGCCGCTCTGCGTGAAGCGTCAGCAGAAACTTTTACCGCGTCACCGGCGGAAATACTTTCACCCGAAACAATTTTGCCGTAATGCAGAAATACACCGTCATTGGTCTTTGAGGTTGCCGAAACCTCAAAAGTAAAGCTGTCGTTTGAAATAACGCCTGTGTCACCCACCTGACCGCCGCTTTCGCCGTAGAAAACAGTTCTGTCAAGAACAAGCGCCGCGTCAATATCCGGTTCAAGAAATTCAACTCTTCCACCGTTAACAATGATTGATTCGATTTTTCCGTAACATTCCGTTTTTGTATAACCGTCAAAAACAGTCGCGGGGAGTCCTTTTGTTACAACACCGGCATTATCCCAGCCCTCTTTGCCTGCTCCCTTATGAGCGTCACGGGAGCGTTTTCTCTGCTGTACAGCAAGCTCCCTGAATTTTTCCTCGTCAACAGTCATACCCTTTTCAGCGAGAATTTCTTTTGTGAGATCAATCGGGAATCCGAATGTATCAGAAAGTCTGAACGCATCTTCGCCGCTTAATTCTGTCGAATCGGAATTTTTAATCATCTGGGAAAGCTGCGCGAGACCCGAGTCAATTGTCTTACCGAAGTTTTCTTCTTCTGTCTGAATTACTTTAATTATAAAATCATGCTTTTCCTTAAGATTCGGGTAAGCGTCACCGCTGTCTTTAATAACAGTTTCACATACTTCCGCAAGGAAAGGTCTGTCAACACCTAATAATCTGCCGTGACGTGAAGCTCTTCTGAGAAGTCGGCGAAGAACATAGCCTCTGCCCTCATTTGAAGGCATAACGCCGTCACTTATCATAAATGTAGTGCTTCTGATATGGTCGGTAACTACACGGAGCGAAACGTCTTTTTCGGAGTCTTCGTGATAATTGACACCTGAAATGTCAATTATATGCTTCATTGTGTTCTGAATTGTGTCAACTTCAAAGATATTGTCAACGCCCTGCATTACACACGCAAGTCTTTCAAGGCCCATGCCCGTATCGATATTCGGGTGGGCAAGACGTGTATAATTGCCCATGCCGTCATTTTCAAACTGAGTGAAAACAAGATTCCACACTTCAACGTATCTGTCGCACTCACAACCCACTTTGCAATCAGGACTTCCGCAGCCCTTATCGGCTCCGCGGTCAAAATATATTTCGGAACACGGACCGCACGGACCCGCGCCATGCTCCCAGAAGTTGTCTTCCTTACCGAAGCGAACCATGTGAGACGGGTCAACGCCCACATTTTTCGTCCATATATCATACGCTTCGTCGTCATCAGTGTAAATGCTCACATAGAGTTTGTCCTCGGGCATTTCAAGAACCTTTGTGAAAAATTCCCACGCCCACGCCGTCGCTTCTTTTTTGAAATAATCACCGAAAGAAAAGTTGCCGAGCATTTCAAAGAACGTACCGTGACGCGCTGTTTTACCTACATTTTCAATATCGGGTGTACGGATACATTTCTGGCAGGTAGTTACTCTCTCTTTCGGCGGAGTAATTTCACCTGTAAAGTATTTTTTCATGGGTGTCATACCCGCGTTGATGAGAAGAATACTTTTATCTCCCTGCGGAATCAGAGGAAAGCTCGGAAGACGCAGATGCTCTTTGCTTTCAAAAAAAGAAAGATATTTTTCTCTTAATTCATTAAGACCTGTCCATTGCATAAAATTATCTCCTTTAAAAAAATAAAGATACCCCCTGAACATTTCGGGACGGAAAAAACCGCGGTACCACCCGAATTGTGCAAAGCGCACCTCTCAACGCCTTTAACGCAGGCTTACGTGAGGCTCATCGCCTCAGGCTCAGGGACGGCGGGCGGATTTCACATTATGAACACCGCTTTCAGCCGCGGCAGTGCTTCTCTGTGCTGTAAAATCGGCTTAATCCCGTCAAAGCCGTTCAGTATTAACACTGTGATTATAAAACAATTAAATAATTTTGTCAAGAATAAAGACCTGTTTTATTTTTTAATAAATCTGATTTCAATAACAGAGTTTGACAATACATTTTTGATATGATATCATTAAAAAAATTTTTATGCATCTGCTCTGAGAATTTACGATTTTATCATCGGCAATCACTTCAATTCAGGAGGAAAACGCATGGAGTGTATAACAATAATTTCACCCTCGGAAGGCGAAACAGCTGACCTTTGCGCACCGTATCAGAAAGAGTTTTACAACTGTAAAAAATTCAGAAAAGAAAAAAAGATAATTAAAAATATTCTCCGGGAGAAAAAAGAAGAAGGATTTTTCTCTTTGCCGTTCCCAGCCGTTTTTAAATGGGAAGCGAAGAAAAATATTTCCGAACTCGAAATATCAGAATATGCTGATTTTTCCGATTCATTAAAGCTCACAACGGAAAACGGGCAGGCGGAAGTATATAATCTGAAAAAGAATACCGAATATTTCTGGCGTATTGATTCCGGTGAAGCACACAGTTTCTCAACCGATTCCGTTATGCCGAGATGGATTTTCGCCGACGGTTACTGTAACATAAGGGATTTCGGCGGAGAAACCGGCAAAAGCGGCATAAAAATCAGGCAGGGCATGATTTACAGAGGTCCCCGCCTTGAAAAAGATACGCCGGCTGAAGGTCAGTCTGTTCTTCGCGGTTTGGGAATAAAAACAGATATTGACCTGCGCAAAGAAGCTGTTGAAAAGCTGAACAGCTCCCCTCTCGGTGCGAACGTTAAATTCATACTTCACCCGTGTTTCGGATATGAGGAATTTCTCAAAGACAATCCGGAAAATATTAAATCCCTTATAGAATACTTCACAGATGAAAGCCTTTACCCGATATATTTTCACTGCCACGGAGGTCAGGACAGAACCGGAACGCTGGCGTTTATGTTGGGTGCGATTCTCGGTCTTGACGATAATACGCTGATTCGCGAATATGAGCTTACCATGCTTTCTTTTCCCGATAAAAAGCTGAGCCGCAGCAGAAAAGATAAAATCAAAAAATTTCTGAAAATTCTTCGCAATAAAAACAAAAACCAGTCGATAGGCGAAAACGCTGTCGATTTTCTGCGTGAATGCGGAGTTACAGAGAACGATATTTCAAAAATAAGAGAAATAAACCTCGAAAGCGTATCACCGGTTACATGCCGTTAAGAAATTATCTGTATCTCTTCATAACCGAGCTTACAGCTTTGCTGACCGCTAAACCGACTATAAGGCATACCGCCCATTCTATCACCGCGTTTACCGTAATAAGCGCGGCGATAATTTTTACAATGCTGTCGCCGAGTCCCAGAGCGGAAAGATTTTTACTGCCGAAAAGGAGAATCAGCCCGGAAACAAAAAACACCGTATTAAGAACACCCATACTCAGCGAAGACACGGCAATAGAGATGTTTTTCTTTCTGCCCTTGAACGCTTTGAATATAAGACCCGATAAAAATCCCGCAAGTATCCTCGGAATAAAGCAGAGTACCGCCGCCAGAAACGGGTTGATTGATACAAGCGCCGCGCCGAATGCCGACGGTCTGCCTATACCGAAGCACTGAAGGTAGCTTGTCAGCCCGAAAACTCCGCCGAGAAAAGCTCCGCAGCCCGGTCCGCAGATTACAGCACCCACGGCGACCGGAATAGTGAGAAATGTTATCTCAACAAACCCTATGTTGAGATACCCTATCGGTGTAAATGTCATGACGGCGATAATCGCCGAAAGAATCGAGGCTACAGCCAGATTCGCAGTACTGTTCCTCTTTGTGTTTGTCTGATTACTCATTTTTTCCTCCTTGCTGCTGTTCTTCAGAGATACAGCGCATAAAATTAATGATAGTTTTTATCGAATATGACTTTCAGACCGTCAAGCAGAAGGTCTTCGTCATAAATCATTTTACGGTAACAGCTTTTGATTATTTCCTGTGAATAACCGCCTGTCGCTATCGTAGTTTTCACTTCATTAGCGAATTCTTTTTCCATTCTTTCACAAAGACCGTCGAGCATTGCCGCCGTACCGAGAACCGTACCCGCGAGCATACAGTCTGTTGTGTTTGTGCCGATTGCGGTTTCAGGCGTTTTAAGGCTGATGGCGGGGAGCTGCGATGTTTTTTGCGAAAGAGCATCAAGAGATATTTTAACTCCCGCTGAAATCGTGCAGCCGCGGAAAGTTGCTTCTTTGTCAACAAGAATTATTTTTGTAGCTGTACCGAGGTCAACGATAAGACACGGCAGCGGATATTTCGCTATTGCCGCCACAGATGCCGCGACAAGGTCTGCTCCGACCTGCGAATGGCAGTTGTTGACGATTTTCAGCCCGGTTTTTATTCCGGGACCGAGAATCAGCGATTCACAGCCCGTAACCTTTTTTACCGCGTTGAAAACAGTATCTGTAAGCTCCGGCACAACGCTGCTTATTATAGAGCCGTCGATTTCTTTTTCGTTAATGCTGTTAAGACTGAAGATTATCAGAAGCTCAGCGGCGTATTGGTCCTTTGTGCGTTCTCTCTGTGTAGCGAGACGGGAAGTAAAAACTTTTTTATCTCCGTAAAAAATGCCGAGCGATATGTTTGTGTTTCCTATGTCGATTGTCAGAAGCATATTTTCGCCTCCTAAAAAAATGAAGATTTAACTAAATTCCGCTTGACAAAAAGTGCATATTGTGTTATCATAGCACTTGTGATTGCTGCTATGGCTCAGTCGGTAGAGCGCATCCTTGGTAAGGATGAGGTCACCGGTTCAATTCCGGTTAGCAGCTCCAACCGCGGTTTTTTCCGCGGCTTTTTTATAGTCGTGGTAAATTTTATCAGATTTTGTGTCTCTGTGCTCGAGCTAAAATATAATCTGAATCTTTCTCACGGTAAGCATAATTTAAAGCAGTATGGGCAATTATAACCGCCCGTTTTTTACTGTCTTTATTCATAAATAAATACTTCTCTCACAAATCCCTCTGCATCAATCTTATATGTGGCGATTTCATACGGCTCTATTTCACAGCGGAAACCCGCGTTGATTTCATCACACATAACAGAAATATTTTTCTCTGTTCCCGCCGTTTCCTCAATTCTTATTACCTTTTTGCCGCTGCCGTCTTCACTGAATTTAAAAACATTCACTTTAACATCGGCATTATTGATTTTAACTATATCGCAGGCGCGTTTACCGTCTGCGATTTTTTTCGCTTTTTCTGCGGCGATATCATCATTTCCGCTGAAGATATCGAACCAGCAATCTCTTATTTCAGCAGAACTGTCAATGCCGCTCTGTGCCGAGGCTTTTTCAGCCATAATGACAGCTTTTTCGGCATCGGAAAGAATATCTTCCGCTTTTTGGAGCTTCACCGATTTCAGGTCGAGGGGCATCGAGAAAGTATTATGAAGAAGTTCTTCGTATGTGATAAACTCAGTGTCTTTTATGTCGATTTCATTGAGAACTTCAATGTCTGTCGTGTCGACACCTCCCATGACGCATATTCTGAATCTGTCTTCGCCGTCAAGCCAGTACATTTCGCTTCCTTCGCTGAGAACAGCGCAGTCAAATCTGCCGTTGTAGACAATCTGCGGAAATGAAGCACAGCAGACGCGGTTGCCGACAAATACACGGAACATTCCGCCGAATTTTTCTTTAAGCCAGTTTACCGAATAAAGGATTTCCCTGATAAGTCTTTCGTTTGAAACTTTTTCTTCTGCCTTATTCCACAGACCCGCGGCGGGATACCATCTGCCGTTCTTAATTATTTCTTTAATATTCTCAAAAATTTCGGGATTTTTCTGCTCTATTTCATAAAGCTGACCCGCGTTAAGTCCGTTGACTTTGAGATTATCATACTCATCGAGCATTTTAACAGCTCTTTCAAGATAATCAGGACAAGTCTTTGAAACCGTTACTATTCTATTCATTTTTCCGCCCTCCTCATTCTATTATTCCGTAGTATCTTCCCAGCCAGTACGCGAATGTGTACACATAACAGCCTTCAACAAGTGTTGACGGCGAATGTGTTCCGGGACACATATCAAACGGATTTCTGTCATATTTGTTGATAGTAAGCTCATCGGGAGGAAGTCTTAATGAAGTCTCGTTTGCCTGATGCTCATCGGGTGTTCTTTTTTCTCTTATCGGAGTATCGTGTCTGTTCATATTTATTCCCGCACCGTATCTTGACATTTCAAATCTGCTGAACCACTGAGCGCATCTTTCGATGTCGATTTTTTGGTCTGGCATGGCAATTATATAAGGAAATTCATAGCCCGGGTTATGCTCTCTTAAAAGACAGTGCGCCCACGACTGATACGCCTTACGGTATTTTTCGAGAAGAACAGGGTCTTTTTCAAGGGTACAGAGCATCCAGAATGTCTCTGTCGCAAGCATATTGTCGCCGTACATGAGGTCTTCCTCAGGAGCGCATTTTTCTCTTAAAGCGCCCTGGTAAAAACGGTCAAAATGCTTTGTCGCTATATCGGCATAGCCTTCGGCAATGAGTTTGTCATACGTTTCTTTCCAAATACCCTCTTCACCTGTGATATGCATTGTGGCTTTAAGATAGAAAAGCATTTCGCCGCTGTTAAGTGCCGCGTCAACATAACCGATGGGATTGCCCTCAAAATACCTTTTACTCCATTTCGCCCATGTGGTGGGCTTGCCGGAGTGTTCAAGAAATTCAAAATTACCGTTTATGATGTGAGTTACCGTGCGTTTTGCGGCATCTTTTATAATTTCGTCAAGCTCCGGGTCAACAGAACCTAAAATATCATGAGCAACAGCCATCTGCATAAAGTGGCTTGAGACCTCGTCACTGCTGGTGTCCGCCTTATATGTAACATCATCTTCCGTAAATCCGTAATCCGTGAAAAGATGACGAAGCCTTTCCGGAATCGGATAATCACACGGTACTTTTTCGCCCATTCTGCCCGTTCTTTTTGAGGCGGTAGTTTCCACACATACAGCTTCTTTGCCGTTTCTTTTGTAGAAAAATCCGTCATCAGGTACAGGTTCACCAGTAAGATGGTACGAACGGGCTATGAAGCCGTCGGGTCTGCCGTGAATATACATAAGCAGAAGATTCGCCTCAACCGCTTCAGTTGCGTCTTTCAGAGCGGCTTTTGTTTTTGGGTGGTTTTCGCCAAATTCTCTTTTAAGAACGGCGTAATGATACACCTCGCCCACAGCGTGAGCCGATGTAAACGAGCCGTCATTGTCACTGTCGGCGTAAGGATACATAGTACTGAAATCTCTGGGAACTCTCATATGACGCTGAGAAACCATGCCGCGGCGTTTAACATATTTATTCGTTTCGCTGAGAAGAATGTCAGCTCTTTCCTCTGCCGTAAGCATGACCATTTCAATGTGAGAAACATAATCACCTGTCAGAACCCATACGTCATCACCGTCCGCAAGCAGTGCATCAACTCCGTTTTCCTCAAGATGTCTTTTTGCGCTGAAATACATTATTTTATCTTCATCTGTACGGGCGTTCGGGTCAAACCTTGTAAGACCGGTTTTCGCTCCGTACCACATTACATCATTATTTCCTTTCGCGAAGCAGGTGTAATCGCTTTTTTTTGAAGGCAGCGGATACGGAAATCCGTTAAGGTCCGGAGCTCCGCTTTTTACTTTAAAAAGCTCTTCCGGGATTTTGGAGTCCTCTTTTGATAAAACGGTTATCTTTCGTGTTAAGTGTGGCTTAATTTTATACGGCATTTCGCACTTTCCTTTCTGAAGACAGCTGTCTTTATTCTTTTATCATCTGCTCATACGGGAGCATTTCAAAGCCGAGTGAGGAATACAATCTTTTCGCGCCGATGTTGTAATCCTCCACCTCAAGGCGTATTCTTTTGCATTTCGGTTCAATATTTTCTCTGATGAACTCAAAAAACTCTCTGCCGATACCGTTGTTTCTGTATTTTTCATAAACAAAAAGCTCTTCTATCCAGCATACCATACCGCCGGCCTCCTGAGAAAACGTATACGCAAGGAGCATATAGCCTTTAACTTCACCGTTTTCCTCAGCGAAACAGCAATCGGCGTATTCATTGCTCCGCATTATTTCGTTCCATGTTGAAAGCCTGTATTCTTCGCTTATCGGGTGAAGTACGGCATCGCTATTATAAAATATTTCAGTCATTTCAAGATATTTTTCTTTATCTGAAAGATTGACCCTTCGTATCAATTAAGATTCCTCCATTATTTCAAGAGCTTTTTTAAGAATTGTCAGCTGCTCCTCACCTTTATGGATTTTAATCGCAATATGCGGCTTTCCCGCCGCCGAAACGGTAATTCTTCCGCGCAGCTGCTGAGCAAGAGCTGTAATTTTAGCCATATCGAGGCTTTCGATAAACAGCTTAACGGTATCGCCGTTTCTGCTGATTTCATAAATTCCCTGAGCAATTGCGGTATTTCGCATGAGGGAAATCGTTATAAGTCCGAGAACACTTGACGGCATTTCACCGAAGCGGTCAATCAGCTCGTCAATAACATCATCGGCATCTTCCTCACAGCGGATATCCGCGATTCTGCGGTACATGGCGATTTTGTGCGGAACATTTTTAATGTAATCTGAGGGAATATATGCGTCAACAGGCAGATCGATAAGACATTCTTTTTCGGGTGCCGGCTGAAGCTCGCCCTTTTCCTCTCCCACAGCCTGATTAAGCATTTTCATGTACAAATCATAGCCGACGGCTTCCATATGTCCGTGCTGCTGTGTACCTAAAATGTTGCCCGCACCTCTGATTTCAAGGTCACGCATGGCAATCTTGAAGCCTGAGCCGAATTCCGTATATTCACGTATGGCGGTCAACCGTTTTGCCGCGATTTCGCTTAACTCCTTGCCTCTTGTGAATGTGAAATACGCGCTGGCACGCCTTGCGGAACGCCCTACACGTCCTCTGAGCTGGTGAAGCTGAGACAGACCCATTCTGTCGGCGTTTTCAACAATAAGTGTGTTTACATTCGGCACATCAACGCCCGTTTCGATTATGGTGGTGCAGACAAGAATATCCGTTTCCCCCTCCATAAGTCTCTGCCAGATGGAGCTTAATTTTTCCTCAGTCATCTGACCGTGAGCATACTCGACTCTTGCATCGGGAAGCATTTCTTTTATTTTCGCGGCGGTTCTCGCGATAGTTTCGGTTCTGTTGTGAAGATAATAAACCTGACCGCCTCTGCGAAGCTCATTCGACATAGCAAGAGCCAGAACTTCCATATCATGCTCAATAACATAAGTCTGAACAGGGTGTCTGTCCTGCGGAGCTTCCTCAAGTATGGACATATCTCTTATTCCCGACATAGCCATGTTGAGTGTCCTCGGGATAGGTGTTGCAGTAAGAGTCAGCACATCAACATTCGGATACGCGGTTTTCAGTTTTTCTTTCTGCGCAACACCGAACCTCTGTTCCTCATCAACAATAATCAGCCCTAAATCTCTGAACTGAATATCCTTTGAAATAAGCCTGTGAGTGCCGACAACAATATCGACATATCCTTTTTTGAGGTCTGATTTTATTACTTCCTGCTGTTTCGGAGTAACAAACCGTGAAAGCATCTGCGCTTCAACGGGGAAACCTTCTATTCTTTTTCTTATTGTCTGATAATGCTGAAGAGCAAGAATCGTAGTGGGTACAAGAATGGCGCACTGTTTGCCGTCCGCAACACATTTGAACGCGGCTCTTATTGCGACTTCCGTTTTACCGAAGCCTACATCACCGCAAAGCAGTCTGTCCATCGGGTGATTCTTTTCCATATCGGTTTTGATTTCGTTAATACAGCGAAGCTGGTCGTCCGTTTCCTCAAACTCAAATCGGCGCTCAAAATCGTTCTGCATATCTATATCGGGAGAGAAAGCGTGACCCTCCATGTTCATCCGCTTGGCGTAAAGCTCAATAAGCTCTTTCGCCATATCCTTAACGGCGGAGCGCACTCTTGTTCTTGTTTTGTTCCATTCAGTGCCGCCGAGCCTGTTGAGCTTGAGAAGTCCGTTGTCGCTGTTGGGACCGATGTATTTCGACACCTGGTCAAGCTGTGTTACGGGAACATACAGCACATCGCCCTTGTCGTATCTTATTTTAATGTAGTCTTTAATATTACCGTCTGCCTCAAGCTGAGTAATACCGTCAAAAATACCGATACCGTGAGCCACATGAACGATATAATCACCCTTGTGAAGCTCCTCAAGAGAATTGAAAACGGCGGCTTTGTTGACTTTTTTCTGCTTTTTCGCCACAGGCAGAGCCTCTCTGCTGCCGTAGGTTATGAGCATAAATTTTGAAGCGGGATATTCAAAACCCGAGGAAAATCCGCCGGGCATTACGGTTATACTTCCGGCAGACAGCGTTTGTGTCGGATTTTCAATGTATAAACAGGGATATCCCTCTTTATTCAAATCCTCCGCCAGTGCCCGCGAGGCCTTTGCCGTTCCCGAAACAATAACAACCGTGCTTTTGTTTTTACTGCCTGTGAACGGCTGCAAATCATCTTTTAATACAGAAAGCGACCCGTTCCACGGCGATATCTGACGCGCGTTGAAAGTCACAAGCTCTTTAACGGGAATATCAAAGCTGCCGCGCGCAAGATTATCAAGATAAATCGTGCCGTAATCGGTATAATAATTCAGAAGCTCCTGAAATGTTAAAATATATCTGTCAAGTCCTTTGCAGACAGTACCCTCCATGAGATAGGCTTTATACTCTTCGTTGAAGAGCTGAACGGCGGCATTGGCTTTATCTTTAACCGAAAAGCTTTCACTGACAAACAGCAGGGGTCTTTCGATATAGTCAAAGACAGTCGCGCTGTCTTCATAAATCAGCGGCATATAGCGGTCAAGAGAATCAAGGCTTATGCCCGATTTAAGAGAATCAATATCCTTCTGCATGGATTCTTTTACTTTAACTGAGCCTTTGCCTTTGATGCCCGAGGCGAATTTTTCTATTATTTCAATGAGCTTTTGGTTTTCACAGCATATTTCGGCGGCAGGTGTGACGGTAATTTCGTCAATCTGATTAACTCTGCGCTGGGAATCTGTTTCAAAAAATGAAATCGAATCAATAGTGTCACCCCAGAAATCAATTCTGAAAGGCAGTTCACTGTCAGGTGAGAAAAGGTCGACAATCCCTCCCCTGACAGCGAACTGACCGCTGCCCTCAACATTTTCACTCGGGGTATATCCGGAGCTTACAAGACGGGAAACAAGGTCGCCGATTTTAACGTCTTCGCCGACCTTCAGATGAATTCTTTTATCATAAAGAACGTCCTGCGGAATAGTAAACTGCAATGCCGCTTCAACACTTAAAACGACAGCATCCGCGTTTCCGTCAAGAAGATTGCCAAGAACAGAAAGCCTTTTATGCTCATATTCACGTGATTTTATCTGATTTGTGCGAAGTGAAATATCACCCGCGGGATAGAGCAGAGCGTTACAGCCGAACGATTTTAAATCACGGCACAGCTTTGAAGCCTGACTCTCGTCAGGCGTAATCACAACAGCCACTCTCGGTGATAAATCATCACAAAGAGAGCTTATAATATGCGCCTTGTGAATCTGCGAAACACCGAGAACCCCCATGGGTACTCTGCCTTTTTTAATAAAATTCAAAAGCGCGGGATATTCACTTGTATTTTTTAATGCTTGAGAAAAAAAGGACATATTTACTCCTCGATGAGCTGTGCTATATAATCTTTAAGACCGTCGAAATCTCTGTCTTTAAAGCAGAATGTCTTAAATCCAAGCCTTTCGGCGGCTTCTGTGTTTACAGGAGAATCGTCTATAAACAGACATTCTTCGGCTTTAAGATTGAATTTTTCAAGAAACATTTCAAATATAATGCTGTCGGGCTTCAGAACCTTGTAATCCGCTGAAGCGAAAACACCG
Organism: Acutalibacteraceae bacterium; assembly: GCA_045597925.1. Lineage (GTDB taxonomy): Bacteria > Bacillota > Clostridia > Oscillospirales > Acutalibacteraceae > CAG-488. The sequence goes on along the minus strand of JAZLLB010000019.1, from coordinate 381 downwards.
TCAAAATACTCAATCGACGGTATGGTATTTTTAAACTCATGAAGCCATGAAGCGCAGTTTGACAGCACAAACAGCCGATAACCGCCGCTGTGAAGGGCATTGATTATCGGTGTCATTTCTTTTATCGGAGGCATCTGACACTCACGGTCAAGAATAACCTCGCGCATTTTATCACGTATTTCCGGCGGAAGATGAGCCGTCATATTACTGAGAGCCTCATCTACCGTTTCGGTTCCCTTATCCATGTTTTTCCAATGAGGACTGTGAAATACGTTTTCAAAAATCGTATCATGATATACGGGCGGAAAATTGTCGCTTATCATCTTTTCGGGATTGAATTCAACAAGCACTCCGCCCATATCAAAAACCGCGTTTTTAATC
>JAZLLB010000018.1:0-1458 GCA_045597925.1 Acutalibacteraceae bacterium | reverse complement strand
ATCAGCTTTTGCGAACTCTTTTTCAGCATCGCAGATATATGTGTAAACATTATTCCACTCTTCAAAAATCACCTGCGCGGTATCGCCGTACTCAGACGCCATTGCCTGATTTGCCTTTGCAACAGAGGGATAAAGTCCCTTGTATTTCTTTGATATTCCGTCTGGACCTGTTTTAACAAGTCTGTCAATCATCGAATCATCATTATCATCACCGGCAAATGACGCCTGCTGCATGATTGTGAGAATAATCTGTGAGTTCGCCTGCATAAAGGTGTCGGTCATTTTCTTCTGGGCGTTATCGCTGAAATCATATTCAAGGAGATAGTCGCCCATGAGCTTGCCGCTGTCATCATCTTTAAAAGTATTAAGAGTCTCATAGGCCGCAAGTGCCGAAGGCTTTTTCTCTTCGTAATTTGCCTGAAATTCCGCTATAACGGGCTCGAAGTTGTCGATGGTTTCTTTAATCTGTTCCTTGTTCTGCTCCATTATTGCTTTGTAATCGGAGTAGCTGAATTTGCCGGTCATATTCATTCCGGCAATATCGGTAATTGCCTCGTCGGCGTTGTCGGTCTCTTTGTAGCCGATATATACGCCTGTTTTAAGTGATGAATTGACATTGCTGTCTGCGAGAAGCTTGTAGCCGTCTTTTTCAAGCTGTGTCTTTGCGTCAGCTTCGTCCTTTGCCGTTACAGCAACAATATCACTGATGTAAGTCTTCTTTGCCGATGCTGCAAAAGCGTTGACAGATGCTGTTATTCCGATAACAACAGCCAGGACAACCGCAAATACTTTTTTTACCATTTTCATATAGTTTTCCTCCTTTTATGCTTCAACAGGTTTTTCTTTCTTTTTCTTTCCTGTGAGTTTCGTTATCAATACACCTAAAACCGCCCCGACCGCAAGACCGCCGACACCGATTATTGCCGCTGTGCCGTTTGTAACTGCGCTGCCGACAAGCGTTGAAGCTGCACGGTTGAATGTGATGTATGTACCGTTTACGCTGTCCTTAACGCCTGTATATTTTTCGTCTGTAAGGTTGAGAGCGGCTGATTCATTGAAAAGATGAACGAAAGACGCGCCTTCCTTAAAGCTCGATGAGCCTGTCTGAAGTTTGAAGTTTTCTGCAAGAATCGGATTTCCTGCCGCTTTGTCTTTTGTTGTGTAAAGTGTGAGCCAGCCGATTTTCGCGTCCGCCTCGTGGTTGTTTGTATCGGCGGCTTCGCCCTTGAGGTTCTTTACTGTCTGATAGTAAACATAGTCCTCACCGTATTCGGTTGTCGCCGTTGACATGATGTGATGCGGTATAGCTTCCTCAACAGCTGCAGGAGTGGTGATATACTCATATATTGCGTAAGCGCCAACCGCAAGCATAATAACAAGCATTACGAAGGAAACGCATTTTATCATACCCGCAGTTTTACCGACATTCGGGTCTTCAAAAGGCTGTTTGACATTATC
>JAZLLB010000017.1:0-7929 GCA_045597925.1 Acutalibacteraceae bacterium | reverse complement strand
TAAATAAAAACAAAAATCTATCATAAACATTTTTAAAATATAAAATTTTTTGATTTTTTTTTGTGAATTATAACAAATATTAAATTATTTTATATAAATTTCAACAAAATTAAAAAAATCATTGGACTTTTATCTTTTTTTATGATATCTTTATGGTGCAGTTATAATGCATTATAAAGAAAGGAGTTAGATTAGTATGTCTAAAGAAAACGAAGCTGATAAAAAGACCGGGAAAAATCCCGAAATAATTAAATCAGTTATTTCAGCTGTAACAGCTGTTGCCTGCGTTGCGGCAATCGCGGTTACAAGTCTCAGCATCACAGATAAAATCTGTGAAACAAACAAATCAATAGCAGAAACAACAGCCGCAAGTTCAAACGCTGCTCTGCCGACCGATATAGGAGGAACAGAAGATCCTGCCCCGGAAGAGACTGATGTTAATGAGCCTGTTGAAGAAGAACCTGTATCAGAGAAACCATCTGAAGAAGAACCCGGTGAAGATAATTCCGCTTCTGACAGCAGCGATACTTCAAAAGAAACCAAAAAAGAGGCTTCTAAGAAAGAAGAAAAATCAGATTCCGTTCCGGTTGGTTCAGACGTTGCAAAGATAGTAGCTTATTACAATAAGGTTGCTAACGATACAAAGGCTTATAAAGGCAAAATGGTAATCAAGGGTAAGCAGGGTGCTTCAACTAAGATTACAGAAACAAGTTTCCCAAAAGCGGCTATGGATATAGCAAACGGTATGCTCCCCAACGATTATGACGGAGACAGCAGAAATTATACTGTTACTAACGGTCAGTCAGCTGACGGCAAGAGCATTCAGAAGATTCTTCCTATTGACGGTGACGCAAAGATGAGTAAGCTGCCCGCTTCAGGCGTTCAGACAGCTAAGTGCTCAAAATCAGGAAACGGATATAAAATTGAACTTAAACTTAAACCTGAAAACACAAACAGCTTTTCAGTTCAGCCGCCTAACCATAAAGCGTGCATGGACTGCCTTAATATGACTGATGAGGATCTTAAGCCCTTCACCTGTGAAAACTGCAACATCGGCTACAACGGCGGTACGATTACAGCCACTGTAAATGATAAGGGTCTTATTACTGAATTCAAGGTATATAATCCGATGCATATTACAGGTACTCTTAAATGGACAATTATCTCCGGTACAGCTGTTATCGACGCAAACTGGAGACAGGAACTTACAATCGAGTATTAATAATATCTGTTTTTTAGCAGCACCTTTCTCAACGGAAGGTGTTGTTTTTTATAAATAAAAAGACGGTCAGTGACCGCCGTTAAAACCCTTTATTCAGTTGTATTCTTTTTAATAACGTCTGGGTTGAAATAGGTGAAATATAAATTACTTTTTCATCTGTATCTTTTTTATGACATAATACAAATGATTTAGGTAAATCATAGCTTACATTAATTATCTTTTTATTTTTCTGCATAAAAGCAAGATAGTCTCTGGTAATTTTTGAAACGGTAGTATTGTCCAAGTCAAAAATGCCTATTATTTCATCAGTTGTTATAACAGTATTTTCACCTAAATGAAGAAACATAATTTACCTCATATCTGTTTTATTATACCTTCACATACTTCGAACGCTTTTCCGCAGTTTATTTTTGAAATATGAGCTTTATCACAGCAGGTAACAAAAACCTGCCAGTTTTCAAGGTATTTTAAAAGACACTTCTGACGCTTGCCGTCAAGTTCACTCATAACATCGTCAAGCAAAGCGATCGGCTGCTCTGCGCACTTATCTTTTATTATGAATCCCTCAGCAATTTTGAGCGCGAGCGCACATGAACGCTGCTGACCCTGCGAACCGTAGACTCTCGCGGATTTTTCAGAAAGTGTTATTTCTATATCGTCTTTATGAGGACCTGCTGATGTCTGAAGTCTTAAAATATCGCTTTTTCTTTTTCTTAGAAGCTCATTATATATAATATGCGCCCATTCCGCCGCGTTATTTCCGGTTTCTTTAACGCTGTTTATATAAGAAAGCCTGAATTTTTCTCTGTCATTGGAAATTTCTTTATATATATCCGCCGTATATTCTTTAAGAGCTTCTATATAATTGAGTCTGTATTCAATAATTTTTCCGCCCAGCTTTGCTACTTCTTCATCGAACGCGAAAAGAAAATCTTCCGGTGAGGAACCTTCATTTATTTTTTTAAGAAGATTATTTCTCTGCATAACGGCTTTATTATATTTAGAGAGTACCGCGGCGTAATTAGGCTTTAAAAGGCTTATCGCTATATCAATAAACTTTCGCTTTTCTCCCGGTCCGTCTTTAATAACAGAAAGAACAGACGGAGAAAAAACCACCGCCTGAAATTCACCTAAAAGCTGCCTGTGAGTATTCTTTTTTATTCCGTTAATAAATGCTTCCTTTTTTTCTCCTATATTCAGCTTTACTTCCTGTTCACGGTTAAAAGCATAAAAAGAAGTATTAATTTCCGCTTTTTTATGATACTCATTAATAAGCTCTGAATTTTTTCTTGTTCTGAAGCTGTTGCAGCCCGTAAAAAGCCAGATACTTTCTATTATATTTGTTTTTCCTTGCCCGTTTTCACCGTAAATTACATTTATTCCCTTATCCGGTTCAAAATAAATATGCTCAATATTTCTGAAGCACTTAATTTCATGTTCAATTATATTCATATAATTTTATATATTATATTTTCAAATTCAACTTCATCGCCGGGACGAAGTTTTTTTCCTCTTTGAGTGCAGACTTCTCCGTTTACTTTTGCGTCGCCGTATTGAATAATAATTTTAGCGTGTCCGCCCGTCTGCGCGGCATCGCAGAATTTAAGAAAAGAATCAAGTCTTATAAATTCTGTAGTTATTTTTTTTTCAATTATTTCTTTTTGTTTAACTTTAAGTTTAAAATTCGGTTTTTTAATCATTCTTTTTTAACCTCACGGGAAGAACAAGGAATATAAAATCGTCACCTTCCGGCGGAAGAATAAGAATAGGTGAAATAGAACCGTTCAGTTCTATTCTTACAATATCAGTGTCGCAGGCTTTAAGCGCGTCAAGAAGATATCGGTTATTAAATCCTATTTCTACTTTATTGCCATCTATTTCGGCGTCAACTATGTCGTTGGCGGTTCCTAATGAAGCGACACTGCTTATTTTAACTGTATCACCCTCAAATGTGCAGGAAACAAGGCTCTTTGTCTTATCGCTTATAATAAGAGATGTTCTTTCAATACTGTTTATGAAATTCTTTGTATCTATTTTTACTGTTGTAGAAGCCGTAACGGGAATTGCGGCTTTATAATTTAAAAATTCACCCTCTAAAAGTCTTGAAATAATACTGTATCCGCCTATTTCGAAATGAATATGTCTTTTTCCTATTTTTATTGATATGTAATCATCATTTTCATCTGTAACCGCAAGTTTAATAACTTCCGAAAGAGTTTTTGAAGGAACTATAAAAGTCATTTCATCGCCTTTATAGTCAATTACTTCTTTTCTTATAGCCATTCTGAAGCCGTCAACCGCGATAAGTTTTATTTCATTTTCGGAAAGCTCAAATTTAATTCCTGTATAAACTACTTTTGAATCTGTTGAAGCGACGGCAAAAATAGTCTGTCTTACCATATCCTTTAATATTTTCTGACTTATAACAACGGGAAATACTTCTTTAACAGAGGGGAGCTCCGGATATTCATCCGCTGAAATTCCCATAATCTGATATTTAGTATTTCCGCTTCTTATTACGGCAAGGTTTCTTTCATCGGATTCAATTCTTACTGTTCCTTCGGGAAGATTTCTTATTATTTCGCAGAAAATTTTAGCGTTAAGAATAATTGAACCCGGTTCTTCAATGCTCGCGTTTATAGAAGTGTTAATCCCTATTTCCAGGTCATAGCCTGTTAAAATAAGTTCACTTCCCAATGCCTTAATAAGAATTCCCTCAACTGCGGGGATTGATGTTTTTGTAGAGACTGCTCTCTGCACATTCTGGCACGCTTGAGACAGCAGAGCTGTGCTGCATTGAAATTTCATAAAAAACCCTCCGTTTGATATATATAAAATATATATTATTCAGTAGTAGTATTAGTATCTGTTAAAACTGTGTAAATCTGAGAAAATAAAGTAATATCAATAAAAAACATTATTTATAAAGGTAGAAAAAAATGTTAATAAAATCTTAAAAAATAAGAAAATAATTTAACAATGTGTAAGATGTGCAAATCTGTCAGTTCATTGTTTAAAATAATGTTAAAAAATCAGATTTCACTTCTGCCCTCTATTGCTCTTGTAAGAGTGATTTCATCTGCGTATTCGAGGTCAGCACCTACCGGAACACCGTAAGCGAGACGTGTTACTTTAACACCAAGCGGCTTTATAAGCCTTGAAATATACATAGCGGTTGCTTCGCCCTCGACTGTCGGATTTGTTGCCATTATTATCTCTTTTATATTTTCATCGTTAAGGCGGGAAATAAGCTGCTTTACCGTTATATCATCAGGTCCTATATTGTTCATCGGAGAAATAGAGCCGTGAAGCACGTGATAAAGCCCGTCATACTCTTTTGTTCTTTCAAAAGCCATAACATCTTTTGAATTCTCAACCACACAGATTATTGATGAATCGCGCTTTTCGTCACTGCATACGGAGCATTTTTCGTCGTCTGTCAAATCACAGCAAACACTGCAGCGGTGAATCTTATCATGTGCGTTTGTTATGGTATCAGTGAAATATTTTATCTGCGCGTCATTCATATTAAGAATATGAAAGGCGAGCTTCTGAGCGCTTTTATTTCCTATTCCGGGCAGACGTTCAAATAATTCTATAAGTCTTGCCAGCGGAGCTGCTGAATTAGCCATATCAGAAAAGTCCGGGAATTGAAAGACCGCCTTTAGCCTTTTCTATACCCTGTTCCATAGCGTCATTTGCTTTTCTTATGCTTTCATTAAGCGCGGCGATGAGAAGGTCTTCAAGCATTTCAATTTCTTCCGGGTCAACAACATCAGGCTCCATTTTTATTGAGAGAATTTCATGTGAGCCATTAACAGTAACCTCAACGGCTCCGCCGCCTGCGGATGCCGAAAATTCAGAAGCTTCTACTTCTTTCTGAACGTTTTCCATATCCTCCTGCATCTGCTGGATTCTTTTCATCATATTTCCCTGATTTGCCTGATTGGGAATTCTTGCTTTCATTATAAATACGTCCTTTCAATACATTATAAAGTTTTATCTAAAGTTTTTCTGTATACGGAATATAACGGAGGAATTAAATAAAAAATAAAAACAACTACTTTTTCTATTGCTCCGATATCTTTACATTTCAAATATTTTAAAAAATATTTTTTGAAAAGAGAATGAAGATTTTTATTATATTCTTTTCTGTAATTCAGCTTTCTTACTGAAAATCTTAATGATAATAAATACTTAATTTCTTTGTCAAGATAAAATGAAGAAAGTAATGAATCATCGTGAAATTTTAAATTTTCATATGCTTTGGCTATTGTAAAAACTATCTGATAAAGAATATCGTAATTTTCTGTTTTTCTCGTTACACTTTCTTTATTTTCAATATAACAGTAAAGAGGTAAGTTAATAAAACAAAATTTATCAACATTTTTCCATATATTTGAGCAAAAAACAGTATCTTCACCTATTTTATGATTTTCAAACTCTACATCATTAAGTAAATTTCTGTTAATTAATTTAGTCCACACGCTTGAAAAAACCATTTCATTTTCTATTGAAAATTTTTTGTTATCTGATAATAAAAGGTCTCTCGGATATGACAATTCATATTTATAGTCATATGATGATTTTGTTTCAAACTCGGAGCTTTTATAAAAATTGCAGACAGCAATATTACATTTTTCTTTAATCAATGAATTATATAAAAATTCATACATCTGCGGCTGAATACAATCGTCTGAATCCACAAATCCGATATATTGTCCTTTTGCGTGTTTTAAGCCCGTATTTCTCGCTGACGAAACACCTTTTCCGTTATTTTTAAGAGGAATGATACGAGAATCTTTTTTTGAATATTCAACTAAAATATCATAAGTTGAATCAGTACTTCCGTCGTCTACACAAAGCACCTCAAAATCAGAAAAAGTCTGATTTAAAATGCTGTCAAGGCAGGTCTTAATATTTTTTTCTTCATTATAAGACGGAACAATAATACTTATGGTAGGATTCATATTATCACCTGTTTATTTTTTTTATAAGATCGGCCAACGGGTCTTTTTTAACTGCGGCTGATGTTTCACTTCTGTAAATTCCGAGTCTGTATTTCTGACCTGTTACTTTTGTAACCGCTTCTCTTAAAGCTGATGAATGAAGCGGAACCTTGATAAATTGAGAAAAAGTAGGATTGTCGCATTTTATTAAAAGATGTTCATTTCTTATAAAAGCGGAAGAACCTGTGAGAATGGACATAAGAGGTCTGTCTGTATTCTGAAGTGAAGCAACAATATCACCCCAGCTGTTAAGAGGAATATCTCCTGAGAATGAAGTCTGATTTTTATTTTCTTCAGCGGGAGGAGCGATATTTTCATTTTTCTGAGAAGTATGCTCCTGTTCGGGAGGAATATACATTTTTGCAGCGATTGATGTTTCTGAATTTTCTTTAGTATTAACGCTGCCTCCGTTTTTAACAGCTTCCTCAAGTTTTTCAATTCTCGCGATTAAAGCTGAATTATCACTTTGAACCGACGGATTGCACAACCTTACAACTGTCATTTCTGTTTCAATTCTTTTATTAATACTGTTTTTAAGTGATATAAGAGCCTTTTCGACAATTGAAAGGCAGTAAAGAATTGTTTCAAGATTAAAATTTTCCGCCTGAGACTTGTATCTGTTCATATCCTCGTCAACACAGATAATAAGCTCATAGGGATTTTTGACTGTTTTAACAATAAGAAGATTTCTGAAATGATTAAGCATGTCGGAGCAGAGACGTTCCATATCACACGAATCATTATGAAGATCACTGACTATTGAAAGAGCCAGTGACGTATCTTTCTGATTAACAGTGTCAATAAGAGAAAAAAGTCTTTCTCTGCCTGCGAGTCCTGCGGCCGCGCTGACTGTTTCAGAGCTGATTCTGCCGCCGATGCCGGAGCATCTGTCAAGAAGAGAAAGCGCGTCACGCAAAGCACCGTCGGCAATTCTCGCGATAAGAAAACAGGCATCACTGTCGATTTCAATATTTTCCTGCTCCGCAACATAAGCAACTCTTTTCGCGATTGCCTCGGGAGTGATTCTTTTGAAATCAAATCGCTGACAGCGGGAAAGAATTGTTGAGGGAATTTTATGAACCTCTGTTGTGGCGAGTATAAATTTAACATGTTCCGGAGGTTCCTCAAGAGTTTTGAGCAAAGCGTTAAACGCGCCAGTTGAAAGCATGTGAACCTCGTCAATTATATAAACCCTGTATTTCGCATTTACAGGTGTAAAATTTGATTCGTCAATAATATCTCTTATATTGTCAACACCGTTATTGCTGGCGGCGTCAAGCTCAATAACGTCGAGAATTGAGCCTTCATCAATACCCCTGCACACTGCACATTCACAGCAGGGATTTCCGTTAACCGGACTGAGACAATTAACGGCTTTTGCGAAAATTTTTGCACAGGTAGTCTTACCCGTACCTCTTGAACCTGTAAAGAGGTAGGCATGTGAGACTTTATCGGAAACTATTTCGTTAGACAGTGTTGAAGTTATATGCTCCTGACCCGCGACATCGCTGAATGTGCGCGGACGCCACTTTCTGTAAAGAACCTGATACAAAAAATCATTCCAAACATAAAAATTGAGAGCGTTACCTTTATCATGTGGCATGCAGGCGGGCTGTGGCGCACAGTGCAGACCGTTTAATGCTGCTCGGTTCCCCGCCTGACATGGTTCACGGCGCCCCGTCGCACAGGACCTACACG
>JAZLLB010000016.1:0-2351 GCA_045597925.1 Acutalibacteraceae bacterium | reverse complement strand
AGTAAAACTGCTCATTAAAATGTATCTCCAAATCTATCTGACAAGGGGATTTCAATCCCCTGTGCGTATACTATAACACAAAGTTTTTCTTTTGTTTTCTTCTCAAGAAACGGATACAATGTGACAATTCCGAGTGTCGCGCAGAAAGAAAGCAGCAATGAAAGACTGACGGCAGACATGGGATTTATAATCAGAATAACAAAAAGCGAAAAACCGAGCGAATTAAGCGAATCGCTTTCCTCATTAAAAATCCTCGCAAGCAAAACCACTGAGAGCATCAGCCCTGCTCTGCACACAGAAGCCGTGAATCCCGTCAGCGCCGCAAAAGCAAATATAAATAATACACTTATTATTTCCGGAATCCTGCGCCTGCGGATAAGCTTCTTTAAAATAAGATAAAAGCTCATCACCCATACGGAAAGATGAAGTCCCGAAACCGCGAACAGATGCGATATCCCCGAAAGCTTGAAATCGCTCAGAGTTTTGCTGTCAATATCAGTTTTATCACCGATAAGCATGGCAACGGTAACAGCACCCTCCTCACCCGGTAAAAAGGAATAAATTTTTTCTTTTATTCCGCTTCTTATAAGGTAAAGACGGCGTTCCGCTGTGTTTTCTCCGTTTCTGACGAGCGTAACAGCTGTACCTGACGTTAAGAATGTGTAAAGATACTCTCCGTCAGAAACCGCATACAGCCTTTCCGTAAGGTCTTTTGAGGAAGTATTGTCAGTAATCTTTGAAGTAAATCTGACAACATCACCCGGTTCATAGCGGAAAGACGTTTTTGTACAGACAAGAATTCTCGTTTTAAAATTTCTGCCGTTGATTGCTTCTGTTTTGAGAGTAATCATCTGAGAATTTTCCGAAGTAAATTTATTATCTGTAACCTCCGCCGTAATATCGCACTGCTGACCCGCATATTTCAGCGATGCGTCTTTGTCAAAAACAGCATGAACCGTCAGAAGCATACCTGAAAAAATCATGGCGGCACAGATATAAATAATCACGGTAAATTTTCCCAAATCCTTTGAAGCAAGGATTAAAGCCGTCAATACCGCACCAACGGCAACCAAAATCAGACCGCAGCTGAAAATACAATCCGCAGCAACCGCGGAAAATATCAATATCAGCGCAGTGATTCCGATAACTGCCATTGGTCGGTATCTGAGACGGCTCATTTAATTTTTAAAAAACAAGGGAAGCTTTTCAAGGAAAATAATATCGTCTCTGTCAGCAGCATCACCCTCCGCGAGAACGGCCGCTTTGCCGGCAACATTAACATCAAATTTTTCAAGAAGCCTTTCAACCGCGGCAAGTGATTCGCCTGTTGAAATAACGTCATCAACAATCAGAACTTTTTTGCCTCTGAGCTGCTCACCGTCACTGCCGTCAAGAATAAGGGTCTGCACAGCGGCAGTGGTGATTGACTTAACTTCAACGCTGACGGGGTCAGTCATGTATACCTTCTGCTTTTTGCGTACCACAAAATACTTTTTGCCCGACTGTCTTGAAAGCTCATATGCGAGCGGAATGCTCTTCGCCTCGGGCGTTACTATGTAATCAAACTCAGGACACTTTGCGATAAGCTCTTTCGCAACCGCAACGGTAAGCTCAACATCGCCGAAGATAATAAAAGCGCCTATATCAAGCGTATCGCTTACAGGACAGAGAGGAAGTTCTCTCTCAAGTCCTGCGATTTTAATTTTATAAACTGCCATTTTAAAATTCCTCCGTTTTATTTTATGCGCTGCCGTGTTTCAACCCGCGGGCCATGTAAATTCTCTGCCGCCCATAAGGTGAAAATGAAGATGCTTGACGGTCTGACCGGCAGAGTCGCCGCAGTTATTGACGATTCTGTAGCCGTCTTCAAGTCCTTCATCCTTTGCGATTTTCGCCGCTGCTTCAAAAATATGAGCAACAACCGCACTGTTTGTCTCATTTATTTCTTTTGCCGAAGCTATATGCTCTTTCGGAACAATAAGAACATGAACAGGTGCCTGAGGCTCAATATCCCTAAAAGCGAAAACCGTATCGTCCTCGTATACCTTTGCAGACGGAATTTCACCTGCTATTATTTTGCAGAACAAGCAATCCATAATTATCCTCCTATTTTATCAGTGACGCCACAATGCCTTCAACAGCACTCAGAGCATCATTTATTTTATCAATGTTTTTCGCACCCGCCATAGCGAAATCAGGCTTTCCGCCGCCGTTACCGCCTGCAAGAACAGCGGTCTGCTTAACAACATCACCCGCTTTAACACCTTTAGCTACCGCTTCTTTTCCGCAGCATACAGCGAAGTTCGCCGTAGCTTTTGCCGAAGCTATATGCTCTTTCGGAACAATAAGAA
>JAZLLB010000015.1:0-4721 GCA_045597925.1 Acutalibacteraceae bacterium | reverse complement strand
TGAAAACAACAGTACAGGAAAAGGCTCCTGCGGATGCTGTTAACTGTTCAGCAATAATGATTTTTATATAGGTGTGTGAAGTAAAGATGTATAAATACTGTTTGAAATGCCTCAGTCCGCTCAAAGAAGACGGCGTTTGCCAGGCTTGCGGATATGATAATTATTCTTATGACCGTGCGATTCATCACCTTAAACCCGAAACTGTTTTACACGGGAGATATTATGTCGGTGCTGAACTTGGAGAAGGCGGGTTCGGTATTACATATGTGGGACTGGATTTGGTTTTGAATCGCAAAATCGCGATAAAAGAATTTTTTCCAAACGGCGGTGTATGGCGCGGAGAAGATGAAATAACGGTAAAGTGTCACACAACATTGCTTAATCAACAAAATTTTGAATTAGGCAAGCAAAAATGTATCAGCGAAGCTCAGTCATTGGCAAAGTTGGATGATATTTCAGCAGTTGTACGTATTCTTGACTTTTTCTCAGAAAACAATACAGCGTATATTATTATGGAATTTGTGGAAGGTTCTACGCTAAAAGATTATGTCCGCAGTCTTCCCCGAAAAATGACTTTGCGGGAAGCTTTAGATTTACTGAAACCTATTACCGATGCATTGGAAATAATTCACAAAAGAGGATTTGTCCATAGAGATATCAGCCCTGATAATATTATGCTGGTAAAGAACGGTACAAGTAAACTGCTTGATTTCGGTGCTGTAAAATCAGTAACGCCGGACGGAAGCGCAACGGAGCATCCTGTGATAAAGCAAGGATTTTCTCCCCTCGAAATGTATTCTTCAAACGGACTTATAGGACCGTGGACTGATGTTTACGCATTGGCGGCAACCATTCTCTATTTGATAATGGGCATTTTCCCTGATGACCCGCCGAATCGTCTGGATAACGATACTTTCCCCGAAAAACTTGACAAAAGAATGTCACCGAAGCAAAAGGATGTTTTTCTTAAAGCACTTTCAATTCAGTCCAAAAACCGTTATCAATCTGTTGGAGATTTCATTTATGATTTGCGAGAAACATTGAATTTGTCTGATTTTCAAAATCATTATGAAAAGATTCATACTGTACAAGGTTTTTCAAAAGAACAGAGCAGCACCACAGTACCCGATTCTCAAATTGATAATCAGTCTGCAATGGCAGAAAATGTGACAGAATCAATAAAAGATACAAATAGGTCTTTGAAAAAGCTTGTGTTCAGAAAAAAGTTAAAACAAAGTTTTATTGTTTTACTTTCGGTAGTATCTGTCTATTTGTTTATTGCTGCTGTTGTGGGATTATTCAACAGTATGGCATAATTGAATATGCGGATTATGAAGCAAGAAAATTCATCGTATTGTCGTAAAGGTACGGGTTAAGAAAAATATGGTTAAATATGATTTTTACGAAAATAATAATACTAAGGCTTCCGAATTTTTTAATTCAAATGACAGCAACCGAATTAATCTTTATGCAAGAGGGTTGAAAACGAATAATGGTTCAAAACAATCGTCTCGTGAATCGGCGCAACTCAATAAAATTGCAGTCGGATTAGATATCGTGAATGAAAACGGGTCTGTTGCGCACATAAAAGATGATAAGATTTACACATTAAACTGTGTTTGTCCATGGGAAACATTCAAACTTGATTCTGATTACGATTATAATTTACTTTATACATGCTTTATGAATGACGATGGTTGACTCAAAAAAGGTAAAATCGATCATAAAGAGTCTTTCTTAAATCTTGTGTAAACCTTCAGAATGGTATAGAATAAAAATACCATTTTGGAGGTTGATTTTATGCCAAAGTACAAAGACCGCCCGGAGGTTCGGGCAGCAAAAAAGGAAAGAAAAGAAAAACTAAGAGAATTTCTTCAATTACTGAATGTGGAAGATTACAGCGACTTGCGTTCAGTCTTCAAACCCAATTGCGAATTACCGGCATCATGCGGCAACCGTGAAGCATCTATCGGGTTCTGCCGAACAGCAGATCAGCCGCCTCAATATGTCATTTCATGCCGTCCTGTGCCTATCGCTTATTCGGGGAATAATCAATGGATGAGAAGATTCTTTACCGATCGGTGCTTATTCGTTTTATCACTGTAAAGGACTTACAAGCATAACAACCCCAGACAGCGTGACAGGCCTAGGTGTAGCGGCATTTTATTATTGCGACAGTTTAACAAGCGTTACTATCCCAAACAGCATAACGAGTATAGGTGCAGCTGCATTTTATTATTGCAACAGCATAAAAAACATAACAATCCCGGATAGTGTGACAAGCATAGGTGGATCTACGTTTTCCTACTGCAGTCGTCTTACAAGCGTAACAATCCCGGATAGTGTGACGTATTTAGGCGTAAAAGCGTTCAACTATTGCTCAATTTTGAAAGATATCTATGCCGGCATCAGAATTGTCCCCATCGCCGACAAGGTCCTTCCCTATTGGAAAGAATTTTACGAAAAGTCTGAATGTAAATACGCCGTTCCCTCTGTGTCGGGTCAGCATCTGACCTATGACAATTTTAAAATGCGCTATTGGAAACAGATAATGGAAGAACTGAATCTGAATCATACCATACACGAAACCCGTCACACCTTCATATCGAAGATGGTCACGGCAAATGTAAACATGACGATACTGAAGAAGATTGTCGGGCATAAATCAATAATGAATCTGACAGAAAAGGTTTACACTCACATTGAAATTAAAGAGCTGCTGGACGCAGTAAACAAAATATAATAAAAAAAGACCCCACATCAACGATGAAAACCGCTGCTGTGGGGTCAAATTTTTGTTAGTTACGTGTTAGTTACTTGTTAGTTACCGTCAGAAATTCTTACAAATCGTAACAACTTTTCGCATAAGAAAAACCCCTAAAACGATGTAAAATCATCATTTTAGGGGTCTGTTCTTGTTTGGTGCGAGTGTTCATATGGGATTTGAAAAATATATAATTTTACTGACAGCGAACATACATAACAGCCATTATATAAATTATCAGAAACTCGCAACTAAAAACTCAAAAAACAATTCACCTAATTGATATATTTATTCTAACAACATATTCATTCTATGTCAAATAAAAACTATCTGAAATTCCCATCACATAACTGCGGCGGGAATTTTTCTTGTATCTCTTTACTTAATTTCCTGCTCCAAATCATCAAATATATCATCATTAAAAAACTCACGCAGGCTGATTTCAAGTCCATCGCATAGTTTTTTTATAGAAACAACACCGGGATTCAGACTTTTTTCATTAAGCATACTGTATATTGTTGACGGAGAAACACCTGAAATGTTTGCCAAAGAGTTTATCGCAATATTTCGTTGGTCACACAAATCTAAAATTCTTTTTGCAACAGCGTCTTTTGTATTCATACAATCAGTCCTTTACGATATATCGTTAAACAAATTTTATATAAATATGCGATAAATCGTGTGGGATATATCGCATATTTTGAAAACATGTGCTATACTTGCGATATATCCCATATAAAGAGATGATTATTATGACCTGCACATTTTTCGGACACAGAGATACACCAAAAGAAAAAGAGCCGATATTGAAATCGACTCTTATAGATATGATTGAAAATAAAAATGTTGATACTTTTTATGTTGGTAATAACGGTAATTTTGACAGCGTGGTTTGCTCAGTGCTGTCGGAATTGTTCGATAAGTATCCGATAAAGTATTATATTGTACTTTCTTACGTGCCGAAAAAGGAAACGGAAAACTCAGAACGCACCATACTTCCCGAAGGTATTGAAACAGTACCGCCGCGATTTGCAATATCATACCGCAACAAATGGATGATTGAGCAATCAGATTATGTTCAACATTTTTGTCTTTGACAAATGGAAAATGCGAAAACATCACCGTTCCCACGGGGTGTGCTTCTTTAAAAATTCGCATTCTTCCGAAAACATCTGAAATCGCTTTATATGGCGAAATCGTTGTAAAGAAAATTCAGCTTGAAGAAGGTGCCGAATGTACGGCATTTGAAGTCAAAAACGGTGTTCTCATTCAGAACGATTATAAACCGGTTAGTTTAATTTATTTTAAATGTAAAAATATTCAAGAAAACAACAACCAAATATCATGTTTTTCAGCTCCTTTTTTTGTCTTACATCTATTTATACGATGGTTTTGAAAAAAGGGCTAATATTATTTTTAATATAATATAAAATTATTTTTATTTCAAGGACTTGGAGCTTTAAACCTCAATATATTTAATACCTTTATCGCTTTTTTCTGTATATCCAATAGTATTTTGGGCGCCGCTTTTAACTGTATTAAAGGTTAATATGCAGCCGTTAAACGATGTTGATTACCGTTTTGCCTTTCTTTTCGGCAAGCTCTTTGAATTGTGCCGCACCGCCCCAAGAGTGAATTACATAAGTTATAAGAGTATTCATTTCTTTATCTGTTCCGATTTCGACAGTGATTACCGAGGAAAGTGCGGACCGGGCAGACATTATGTGAGAGAAGATTCTATCGAACAGATAGTCAGACTTCAACTTCAATGCTTTTCGGAGCTGCTTGCAAATGATGAAGGAACATTTGTTGATATTCTCGCCAAGAAAACCAACAAGGATATGCTCGATGAGAAAAATCATCTTGAAAGTGAGCTTCAGAAAGCCACAGCAAGAAATGAAAAGGTGCTTCATCTGTATGAGAAAATCTTTGAGGACAACGACGAGGGCAAGGTTAC
>JAZLLB010000014.1:0-9242 GCA_045597925.1 Acutalibacteraceae bacterium | reverse complement strand
CTGATACAACCATCGCGGATAAGGTCTACATGGAGCCGCTGACTCTTGAGTATCTTGCCAAGATTCTCCGCTATGAAAGGCCTGATGCCATCGTTCCCGGTATCGGCGGACAGACTGGTCTTAACCTTGCTATGGAGCTTCAGGAAAAAGGAGTTCTTGATGAGTGCGGTGTAAGACTTCTCGGTACATCCAGCGACAGTATCGCAAGAGCTGAGGACAGAGAGCTCTTCAAGGAGATGTGCGAGTCAATCGGCGAGCCTGTTATTCCGTCACAGATAACGTACAGTCTTGAGGAAGCGAAGAAGGCGGCTGTTGAAATAGGCTATCCCGTAGTTCTGCGCCCCGCGTTCACTCTGGGCGGTACAGGCGGCGGATTCGCGTATAACGAAGACGAGCTTGTTGAAATTGGCACAAACGCGTTCAAGCTTTCGCCTGTTCATCAGGTTCTTATTGAAAAGAGCGTAAGAGGCTATAAAGAAATCGAATTTGAGGTTATGCGTGACTCAAATGACCACGCAATCACCATTTGCGGAATGGAAAATGTTGACCCCGTAGGCGTTCACACAGGTGACTCAATTGTTGTCGCTCCCATTCTCTCACTCAATGAGCATGATTTAAAAATGCTCAACGACAGCGCGATTAAGATTATCAGAGAGTTGAAAATTGAGGGCGGCTGTAATGTCCAGTTCGCGCTCAATCCCAATTCAAGCGAGTATTTCCTCATTGAGGTTAATCCCAGAGTATCACGCTCATCTGCTCTTGCTTCAAAGGCAAGCGGATATCCGATAGCGAGGGTTACCGCGAAAATCGCAATGGGTATGGCTCTTGAGGAAATACCGGTTGCCGGCGGTACGGCGGCAATTGAGCCGAGTCTTGACTATATCGTAGCGAAATTTCCCCGTTTCCCGTTTGATAAATTCGCTGACGCGCCCAATAATTTAGGTACTCAGATGAAAGCGACGGGCGAGGTTATGGGTATCGGCTCAACTCTCGATGAATGTTTCCTGAAATCAGTCCGTTCGCTTGAAACGGGCGTATGTCATCTTTATCTTTCAAAGTTTGACAAGATGAATGAAGCGGAGCTTCTTGAATATGTTAAGGAGTTCAAGGCGGACAATATTTTCGCAATCGCCCGGCTTCTCCGTCTCGGCACATCAGTTGAAAAGCTTCATGAGATAACTGAAATCACAGAGCTTTTCCTTGAATGCATGAAGAGAATTATTGACCTTGAAACAACTCTTGAAGAGAAAAAAGGCGATATAAAAACTCTCACAGCCGCAAAGGTTATGGGTTTCTCTGACCGGTATATATCAAAGCTCTGGGGTGTTGACGAGGTTTCTGTTTATAAGCTCAGAAAAGAAAACGGAATCATTCCCATTTTCAAAATGGTTGATACTCTCCACACGGGCAAATATATTGCTTATCTCTATTCTTCATATATCAATCTTGTTGACGGCGGCGTTAAGAATGAATCACGGCTTACAGACAAGAAGAAGATTATCGTTCTCGGTGCCGGTCCCATACGTATCGGTCAGGGTGTTGAATTTGACTATTCAACGGTTCACGCTGTTCAGACTATCAAGCGTGCTGACTATGAGGCAATCATAATCAATAATAACCCGGAAACAGTTTCAACAGACTATACTACGGCGGACAAGCTTTATTTTGAGCCGCTCACTCCCGAAGATGTTATGGCCATCATCGACTTTGAGCAGCCGGAGGGTGTTGTTGCGTCTCTCGGCGGTCAGACGGCTATCAATCTTGCGCAGCCTCTTATGGACAGGGGAGTTAAGATTATCGGTACAGACTGCGCCGCTATTGAAAGAGCTGAAAACCGCGACAGCTTTGAAAAGGTTCTCACTTCTCTTAATATTCCTCAGCCCAAGGGCAGGGCGGTTACAAATATTGAAGACGGCCTTAAAGCCGCGAATGAAATCGGTTATCCTGTCCTTGTGCGTCCCTCATTTGTTTTGGGCGGCAGAGCTATGCAGATAGTTTCAAAAGATGAACAGCTCCGTCACTACCTCAAAACAGCCGTTGAAATTGATGAGGACAAGCCCGTTCTTGTTGATAAATACATTCAGGGAAAAGAGGTTGAGGTTGACGCAATCTGCGACGGAAGAGATGTATTTGTTCCAGGTATCATGGAGCTTGTTGAAAGAACAGGCGTTCATTCCGGTGACTCTATCAGCGTATATCCCGCGTTCTCAATTTCTGACAAGGTTAAGGGAATTATCCTTCAGTACGCGAAGAAATTGGGTCTCGGTATAGGCATTGTCGGTCTTTATAATATCCAGTTCATTGTTGACAAGGATGAAAACGTATTCATCATCGAGGTTAATCCGCGTTCCTCAAGAACCGTTCCGTTCCTTTCAAAGTCAACGGGATATTCGCTTGCTGATATCGCGACAGAAGTAATTTTAGGCAAGAGCCTCAAGGAGCAGGGAATTTTCGACCTTTATCCTGAGGAGAAAAAGCGTTCATATGTAAAGGTACCTGTATTTTCATTCAATAAGATTAAAGGACTTGACGCTTATCTTTCACCGGAAATGAAGTCAACAGGTGAGGCGATCGGCTATGACGACAAGCTTCACAGAGCGATGTTCAAGGCTCTTACGGCCTCGGGCATGAACCTTCAGAATTACGGTACTGTGCTTGTAACTCTTGCCGACGAGGATAAAGAGGAGGCACTTCCGCTTATCAGAAGATTCTATAATATGGGCTTCAATATTGAGGCTACAATAGGCACGGCAAATTATCTTAAAGAGAATGGTATCCGCACAAGAGTACGCGGCAAGATAAGCGAAGGAAGCACTGAGATTCTTGATTCAATCCGTGCGGGTTATGTAAGCTATGTTATCAATACCCGCGCTATTATGTCCGGTGTACATTATGATGACGGTATTGAAATCCGCCGCTGCGCAACGGAAAACAACGTGACTATCTTCACTTCTCTTGACACCGTTCGTGTTCTTCTTGATGTTCTTGAAGAAACAACTCTCACAATTTCAACAATAGATTCTTAATAGGTAATGTGATGAAAAAATCTGTTTTTACGGTTAAAGAAAATACCGCGCTTAACAAAAATGTATATAAAATGACTCTTATCGGAGATGTGAGCGAAATCACGTCTCCAGGGCAGTTTGTCAATATTCAGCTTGACGGATTTTATCTGCGCCGCCCTATATCTGTGTGCGATTACGGCGAAAATACGCTCACAATAATCTATAAGGTTGTCGGCGGCGGTACAGAGTATATGTCAAAGCTCACAGACGGAGCGGAGCTTGATGTTCTGACGGGTTTGGGCAACGGTTATGATACGGCTCTTTCAGGTGAAGCACCGCTTCTTTTAGGCGGCGGCGTCGGCGTTCCTCCGCTTTATAATCTTGCGAAAAAGCTGATTTCGCAGGGCAAAACGGTGTCTGTGATTCTCGGCTTCAACACTAAAGACGAGATTTTTTATGAAGATGAATTCCGTTCTCTCAGCGCGGATGTAACTGTTACCACGGCTGACGGCTCATATGGAGTTAAAGGCTTTGTTACAGACGCTATGCCTGAGAGTTACACGTATTTTTATACCTGCGGACCGGAGCCGATGCTCAGGGCTGTTTACAGAGCTTCAAAGACAAGCGGTCAGATGAGCTTTGAGGAACGTATGGGCTGCGGATTCGGAGCGTGCATGGGCTGCTCGTGCAAAACTCTGACGGGATATAAGCGCATATGCAAAGACGGCCCCGTTATGAAGAAGGAGGAAATCTTATGGGAAAAATGAGTGTGAACCTTTGCGGTATCGAGCTTTCAAATCCCGTTATTCCTGCTTCCGGCACATTCGGATTCGGTTATGAATTTGCCGAGATTTATGATATAAACTGTCTCGGCACGTTTTCTTTTAAAGGTACAACCAAAGACCCACGTTTCGGCAATCCCACGCCGAGAATCGCCGAGTGTACCTCGGGTATGATAAACGCCGTAGGGCTTCAGAATCCCGGCGTTGAAAAGGTAATAGCCGAGGAGCTTCCGAAGCTGAAAAAATGCTTCAGTAAGCCTGTTATGGCGAACGTCAGCGGCTTTTCGGTAAGTGATTACGCATACACCTGCGAGCTTCTCGATAAAGAAGAACAGGTCGGCTGGCTCGAGGTCAACATAAGCTGCCCGAATGTTCACGGCGGCGGCATGAGCTTCGGCACTGACCCGGAAGCGGCGGCTGAGGTTACAAAGGCGGTCAAAGCTGTTACGAAAAAGCCTGTTATCGTTAAGCTCTCACCGAATGTTACAGATATTGTTTCAATCGCAAAGGCTTGTGAGGAGGCCGGTGCGGACGGCATCAGCCTTATAAACACGCTTTTAGGTATGAGAATAGATTTAAAAACAAGAAAACCTGTTATCGCCAATAAAATGGGCGGATTTTCAGGCTCAGCGATATTCCCTGTTGCGGTCAGAATGGTTTATCAGGTGGCTCACGCTGTTAAAATTCCCGTTGTGGGAATTGGCGGTGTCGCATCTGCTGAAAATGTTATTGAAATGATGCTCGCGGGCGCGGCCGCGGTTGAAGTGGGCGCGGCAAATCTTGTTGACCCTTATGCCTGCAAAAATATTATTGAATCGCTTCCGGCGGTTATGGAAAAGTACGGAATAGATAATCTGAAAGATATAATAGGAGGAACCGTATAATGGGAAAAGACGTTATTGTTGCCTGCGATTTCGCGTCAAAAGAGCAGACCTTCAATTTTCTTGACAAATTCACAGGCAGAAAACCTTTTGTGAAAATCGGTATGGAGCTTTTTTATGCCGAGGGTCCTCAGATAGTTAAAGAGATAAAAAACAGAGGACATAAAATTTTCCTTGATTTAAAGCTCCACGACATTCCGAACACAGTTAAAAAATCAATGGCGGTGCTTTCATCGCTTGATGTTGATATAACAAATCTCCACGCCGGCGGAACAATCCGCATGATGGAGGCGGCAATAGAGGGACTTACCCGTCCCGACGGAACAAGACCGCTTCTTATTGCCGTTACACAGCTCACTTCGACTGACCAGCAGAGCATGGAAAACGACCTGCTTATAAAAGAGCCTATCGACAAGGTGGTTATGCACTATGCTCACAATGCGAAAAAAGCGGGACTTGACGGCGTTGTCTGTTCACCGCTTGAGGCCGGCAAGGTGCATGACATCTGCGGAAAAGATTTTCTTACGGTTACACCGGGTGTACGCTTTGCCGACGGAGATATCGGCGACCAGAAGCGTGTAATGACTCCCGCCGAAGCAAAAAAAATCGGCTCTGATTATATCGTTGTAGGCAGACCCATTACCGCGGCGGAGGATCCTGTTGCCGCGTATGAAAGATGCGTTAAAGAATTTGTAGATTAAGGAGATATTGCCATGGAAAAACTTATTGCAAAGGATTTACTTAAAATAAAAGCGGTTTTCTTCCGCCCTGAGGAGCCTTTCACATGGGCAAGCGGAATCAAAAGTCCTGTATACTGCGACAACCGTCTTACTCTTACAGCTCCCGAAGTCCGCACAGATGTTGAAAACGGGATCGCGAAGCTTATTAAAGAGAATTATCCCGAAGCGGAGGTTCTTATGGGAACGTCAACAGCCGGTATTGCTCATGCCGCTATAACGGCTCACATTCTCGATATGCCGATGGGATATGTCCGTTCTGGCGCAAAAGACCACGGCAGACAGAATCAGATTGAGGGCAGACTTGAAAAAGGTCAGAAGGTGGTTGTTGTTGAGGACTTAATCTCAACAGGCGGCAGTGTTATTGAAGTTGTAAATGTCCTGCGTGAAGCCGGTGCCGAGGTTCTCGGTGTTGTTTCAATCTTTACGTACGGCATGAAAAAAGGACTTGAAAGACTCGCGGCGGCTGATGTTAAGAACACATCTCTGACGAATTTTGACGTTATCGCGGAAGTCGCGGCAGAGGAAGGCTACATTAAGCCGGATGATATCAAACGTCTCATCGCGTTCAGAAACAATCCCTCAGATGAAAGCTGGATAGGGGAGGCAAAATAAATGAGAAGTCTCATTGACATTCTTGATTTCACCGTTGAGGAGCTTGAAGAGCTTATAGCGGTTTCCTGCGATATAATAGAGAATCCTGCGAAATACTCTGAAAAATGCAGGGGCAAAAAGTTAGCTACCCTGTTTTTTGAACCGTCTACCAGAACGAGACTCAGCTTTGAGGCGGCAATGTATGAGCTTGGCGGCAATGTTATCGGATTTTCCGAGGCCAACAGCTCGTCGGCCGCAAAAGGTGAAAGCGTAGCGGACACCGCAAAGGTTATCAGCTGTTATGCGGATATTATCGCCATGCGGCATCCTAAAGAAGGTGCGGCGTTTGTCGCGTCAAATAACGCGACTGTTCCCGTAATCAACGCGGGCGACGGCGGTCACTGCCACCCAACCCAGACACTTGCCGACCTGCTCACAATTTATCGTGAAAAAGGCGGGTTTGAAAATATCACAATCGGTCTGTGCGGAGATTTAAAATTCGGAAGAACCGTTCATTCGCTCATTAACGCTCTTTCACGCTATAAGGGTGTGAAGTTTATTCTGATTTCTCCCGAAGAGCTGAAAGTTCCGAGCTATGTCAAGAAAGACGTTCTTCAGAAAAACAGCATTCCTTATGTTCAGACTACCGACCTTGAAGCTGTTATGCCCGAGCTTGACATTCTTTATATGACAAGAGTTCAGCGTGAGCGTTTCTTTAACGAGGAGGATTATCTGAGATTAAAAGACAGCTATATCCTCACTCCCGATAAGCTGCGGAACGCGAAATCCGACCTCTCGATTCTTCACCCGCTGCCCCGAGTAAACGAAATAAGCGTTGCGATAGATGATGACCCGAGAGCGTGCTATTTCAAGCAGGTGCTTAACGGCAAATATATGAGAATGGCGCTCATTTTAAAACTTCTTGAGGAGGCGGCGAAATGAATATAGACTCAATTCAGAACGGTTTTGTTATTGACCACATCACCGCCGGCAGGGGAATGAAACTTTATAATCTGCTCGGTCTTGATAAACTTGATGTTTCCGTTGCCATAATCAAGAACGTTGTCAGCAGAAAAATGGGCAAAAAAGATATCATCAAAATTGACGCTGATATTCAGCTTGATTTTGATGTTATCGGATTTGTTGACCCTAATATTACGGTAAATGTAATTAAAGACGGTGAGCTTGTTGAAAAAAAGGCAATCGAAATGCCGGAAAGGCTTGTTAATGTTATCAAATGCAAAAATCCAAGATGCATAACCTCGTGTGAGCAGGAGCTTAAGCATATTTTTGTACTTTCAGATAAAGAAAATAAGGTCTACCGCTGCATTTATTGCGAAACAAAGGCTCAATAGTCTTGACAAAAAAAATACTTGTGTTATAATTTATAAAATTATATCTGCCTTGTCGCTTACGGCAAGGCATTTTACTATAAAATTCTGCAAAAGGAGCTGCTTAAAATGCCTACGTTTATCAACGAACCGTCACATACCTTTAATGAGTATCTTTTGATTCCGGGCTATTCTTCAAGTGAGTGTATCCCCGCAAACGTATCACTCAAAACACCTCTCGTTAAATTTAAAAAAGGTGAAGAATCCGCAATCACAATGAACATCCCGCTGGTTTCCGCGATTATGCAGTCAGTGTCAGGTGATAAGCTTGCTGTTGCGCTTGCAACTGAGGGCGGTGTTTCGTTTATTTACGGTTCGCAGACAATTGAGGAAGAAGCCGCGATGGTTAAGCGCGCAAAGAGCTATAAGGCAGGCTTCGTAAAGAGCGACTCCAATATCCGCCCTGACGACACTCTCGCTGATGTTATCGCGATTACCGAAAAAACCGGGCATTCAACCGTTGCTGTTACAGAAGACGGTACAGCTGACGGTAAGCTTGTAGGGATCGTAACAGGCAGGGATTACCGTGTCAGCCGTATGTCGCCCGAGCTTAAGGTTTCCGAATTCATGACACCGTTTGAAAAGCTCATCTGGGCAAAAGAGGGCACAACTCTTAAAGAGGCAAATAATATTATATGGGATAACAAGCTGAATTCTCTTCCGATTATTGACGAGCAGGGCAGACTCTGCTACATGGTTTTCAGAAAAGACTATGATATGCACAAGCAGAACCCCAATGAGCTTCTTGATGACCATAAACGCTATGTTGTCGGTGCGGGAATTAACACAAGAGACTACGCGGAGCGTATTCCCGCGCTTCTTGAAGCAGGTGCGGACGTTCTGTGCATTGACTCCTCAGAGGGCTTCTCAGAGTGGCAGAAGCTCACAATCGAGTGGGT
The DNA here is from genome assembly GCA_045597925.1 of Acutalibacteraceae bacterium. Classification (GTDB taxonomy): domain Bacteria; phylum Bacillota; class Clostridia; order Oscillospirales; family Acutalibacteraceae; genus CAG-488. The sequence continues at coordinate 953 of JAZLLB010000014.1, read as the reverse complement.
ACGCAAAAATTACGGCGACAGCGTAAAGATAGGCGCGGGTAATGTAGTTGACGCTGACGGTTTCCGTTTCCTCGCGGACTGCGGTGCCGATTTTATAAAAGTAGGTATCGGCGGCGGTTCAATCTGCATTACACGTGAAACAAAGGGAATCGGCAGAGGTCAGGCGACAGCTCTTATTGAGGTTTGCGCTGAGAGAGATAAATATTTTGAGGAAACAGGTGTTTATATCCCTGTATGTTCAGACGGCGGTATTGTTTATGACCACCATATGACCCTCGCTCTTGCCATGGGTGCTGATTTCATTATGCTCGGCAGATATTTCGCACGCTTTGACGAAAGCCCGTCACAGAAGGTTTCTATCCGCGGAACATATTATAAAGAGTACTGGGGAGAGGGCAGCAACCGCGCCCGCAACTGGCAGAGATATGACCTCGGCGGTGCCAAGAAGCTTTCTTTTGAAGAGGGTGTTGATTCATATGTTCCTTATGCCGGTAAGCTGAAGGATAATGTGGCTGTTTCGCTCAGCAAGGTTAAGTCAACTATGTGCAACTGCGGCGCACTGACAATTCCCGAGCTTCAGCGGAAAGCGAAGCTTACGCTTGTTTCAGCAACAAGTATTGTTGAGGGCGGAGCGCACGATGTTATCAGAAAAGAAAACAGTGATATAAAATAATCTTATTGATATCCTGGATAAAACACATTGCAAAATTAACCCGACAGTTTACGCTGCCGGGTTTTGTAATTAGTTATACGCCTATTTGCAGCGGCCAGTCTGTGAAAAACCGTTTATTTTTCATTTAACGAAAAAAATTTCGGAAAATTTTGTTTTTTTTTAAAAAAAGTATTGACAAATAGTGATATGTATATTATAATAAACAAGCTTTGTTGAGCGCGGTTTGGCGGCATAGCTCAGTTGGCTAGAGCCCACGGTTCATACCCGGGGTGTCGTAGGT
>JAZLLB010000013.1:0-4767 GCA_045597925.1 Acutalibacteraceae bacterium | reverse complement strand
GCCTGCAAAGTCGCTGAGCTTTTCAAGCACAAGCACCGAGTTCTCTTTTCTCGCGCTCTCGCCTGTTATTATAACCGCGCCCGTCTGGGTATCTTCGGGTGTGAAACCTGCTTTTGTAAATTCTGAAGCAACAATATCCCTGACCTTGTCGCCGTCAATGAGATAAGAATTGACAAGCGGAGTCATATATACGTCGCTTTTGTAAATTACTTCCTTATCGACTATGGAAATATGGGGAACTGCGAAAAAACCAGCCATATTCTCCATAACGATTCTGCTGAAAATAACCTGAGTTGTTGAGGTGCCGATGTCAATTCCCACGCTTAATATATCGTTATTCACCGGCTCACCTCCGAAATCTATCTGTATTCTTTAAGAACCCTGCTCACCATATCGGGATAATTGCTTATAACAGCGTCAACATTGTTTTCTATGAGGAAGCGGACTGATTCTTCATCATTTACAGTCCATGTATTTATGCCGATTCCGTTTGAGTAAACCTCTGAAAATACATCGGGAGTCAGGCATTTATAAAGCGGATGAATATATTCGATACCGTACATTTTCGCGTACGCGCCGAAATCAATAATTCTGCTTGATTCAAGAAATCCGCATTTAACATCGGGAGCGGCGGCTTTAAAACGCTGAACGCTGAAATGATTGAATGATGAAATAATAATTCTGCTCCGAAGCGAAAATTCGTCAACTATATCAAGAACGGCTTTTTCGATACCGGTGTACTCGTTTATCCCCGTCTTCAGCTCAATGTTGGTCATAAATCCGTCAATCGGAGCGACAAATTCAAAATACTCACGCAGAGTGGGAATACGCTGAAATTCATATTTTCCGCCGAACCTGCCGCAAGCGTTGAATTCCGAGATTTCTTCGTATGTGTAGCTTTCGACCTCACCTGTACCGTCAGTCGTTCTGTCGATTTTTTCATCGTGAATAACAACAACTTCTTTGTCTTTGGTGAAATGAACGTCAAGCTCGATACCGTCCGCGCCGGCCTCAACAGCTTTTCTGAACGCCAGCATTGTGTTTTCCGGATATTCACCGCTGAAGCCTCTGTGGGCAAAATTTTCAGTCACAGACACACCCCCTCGCGTAAATATAGATTATTATATCATCTTAAACGCATAATTACAACAATTTTTGCATAATTAAAATGCACAATCCAAAAATTATTTTTCTTTTTTCGTCATTTTTTACAGATATTTCAGTACTTATATGAACACATCTACAATCAGCGCGGTTCTTCCCTTTTTGCTTTTTGAGGAATCATCTTTAAGAATCGCTCTGCCTTTGCCTTTCACTACAACTTTCTGACCTGCCGAAACGTGGTAATCAGGCTTTAAAATCTGCTCATCATCAAGGAAAACCATGCCTTTTTCGATAAATTCCGAAGCTTTGGAGCGTGAAAGTGAAAACACCGCCGAGCATACGCTGTCAAGCCTCATTGACTGCACAAAGCAGCACTTTTCCTTAACATTCGCTTCATAGTGAAAGTCATTGAAAAAGTCAGCACTCGCGACGGTTATCGTTCCTCTGCCAGCCTGAGTGAAGTTTTCAGCGATAAATTTCGATACAGACGGTCTGGCAAAGAAAAAACAGCCTTTTTCGTCAACGATTATATCCCCTGTTTTCTCGCGTCTGATGCCGAGACCCGTAATCGCGCCGAGATAGTCACGGTGAGAAAGCTCGGAAAACCCGTCTTTATCCGCTCTGAAAACGCACAGCGGATTATCCTCAGGGCTGTTTTTTATATACTCATGAAAATCTTCGATATAAAACGGCAGGAACACAACTATTTTTCTTTCGGCCTCCTCGTATCCGCCGTAAAGCAGAAAGCGCGTGCCTTTTCTTCTTTTCAGAAATCTGACAGCCATGCTCTGCTGCCTTAAATCAAGAAAATCCGTGCAGGTTATTACGGAGTTTCTGTCACATTCATCTGCCTTATCAGATAAAAAAGAGATAAGAACTTCATCGTCATTCATTAAAATCACCTCTGCAATGATACCATATGTTGATAAAATTGACAATAGTTATTGCATAAATTGTGTTTATGTGATATCATGTCCTCATAGATTATGTTTAGGAGGAAGTTTATGCCTAATCTGCGTCAGGAACATCCCAACCCGCAGTTTCAGAGAAAAGACTGGCTTAATCTCAACGGAGAATGGGATTTTATTTATGACAATGAAAACAGCGGTGAAGCGAAAGGATATTTTAAAGCCTCGTATTCTTTTAATAAAAAAATCAACGTGCCTTTCTGCCCGGAAAGCAGACTTTCAGGTCTCGGAAACATTGATTTTATAAGAGGCGTATGGTACAGGCGTACTGTTGATATTCCCGCCCGATTTAAAAATAAAAGAATTCTGCTGCATTTCGGTGCCTGCGACTTCATAACAAAGGTTTATATTAACGGAGAATCCGTCGGCTCTCACAAGGGCGGTTATTCATCGTTTTTTTTCGATATAACAAGGTTTATCAAGGGTGATTCAATCACAATAACCGTTTATGCCGAAGATGACACAAGAAATCCCTTACAGTCAAAGGGCAAGCAGAGCGATGTTTTTCACTCCCACGGCTGTCACTACACGAGAACAACAGGCATATGGCAGACTGTATGGCTCGAGGCAACCGAAAAGGAATATATTGAGTCCGTGAAATATTATCCCAACGCCGAAAACTGCTCGCTCGACATTCAGGCGGTTGTTGTCGGCAGCGGTCAAATTGAAGCGATGGCAATGTTTGACAACAGGATTATGGGCGTTGATGTTTCAAAAACAGAAGGAGGAACAGTCAGCCTTCACCTTGATTTAAAAGAAAAGCATTTATGGAATGTCGGTGAAGGCAATCTTTACGACCTCGAATTAAAATTCGGCGGCGATACCGTGAAGAGCTATTTCGGACTGCGTTCAATCAGATTTGACGGCATGAAATTCATGCTCAACGGCAAGTCTGTTTTCCAGCGTCTTGTGCTTGACCAGGGATTCTACCCCGATGGAATATATACGGCTCCGTCAGATAACGACCTTATAAAGGATATACAGATTTCACTTGACGCCGGCTTTAACGGCGCGAGACTTCACGAGAAAATTTTTGAACCGCGTTTTCTTTATCACTGCGACAGAATGGGCTACCTCGTCTGGGGCGAATACCCGAACTGGGGGCTTGACCATTCACGCCCGGAGGCTATTTACACAATTCTTCCCGAATGGCTGGAGGAGCTTAAACGGGACTTCAATCATCCGTCGATTATCGGCTGGTGTCCGTTTAATGAAACCTGGAATTATGACGGAAGAAAGCAGTATGACGATGTTCTTTCTACGGTTTATGACTGCACCAAAGTCTTTGACACAACCCGCCCCTGCATTGACACAAGCGGTAATTTCCACGTTAAAACAGATATTTTCGATGTTCATGATTACGAGCAGAATGTTTCAATGTTTGCAGATAACTATAACAAGCTTATGGAAACAGGCGAGCTTCATGACAGATTCAGCGATATTCAGCATTATAACGGCGAACCGACTTTCGTCAGCGAATACGGCGGAATAAAATGGACTCTGAGCAGCGTTGACAACTCATGGGGCTACGGCAATACACCGCAAACCGAAAACGAATTTATCGAAAGATACAGAGGTCTTACCGAAGCGCTTCTCAAAAACGATAAAATGTTCGGCTTCTGCTACACGCAGCTTTATGATGTTGAACAGGAACAGAACGGACTTTACTGTTATGACAGAACTCCGAAATTCGATATGAAAATTTTCAGAGACATCAATTCTCAGAAAGCGGCAATCGAAGACTGAGTCAAATTTAATCTAATGCAAAAGCGCGGACAAACACTGTAAATTAATAAATAATAAAATTTTTTGCCAAAATATATAAAATTGCAATTTTTGCTTCAAAAAAGCCCCTTTTTCAGCTATAAGTGAAAGGTTTTTTTAAATTGAATACATCAATCGGAGAATTCAGGAAAGCAGATAAAACAACAGAAAAAACGACAAACAGATTCGGCTCCGCAACCGTTGAAAATCAAGGACTTTTTCATCATCCGGAAGATTTTGCGACAAACAAACGACAAACAAGCGACAACAATATAAGAAATATAAGAATTCTTTTTATCAGTAGCAGATTAAAAAATCCGCGTCAGGAATACCGAAGTAACCGACGCGGATATTATCTGACTGAATCAGTCTATTTTGATTTCAATGTCGGACGCGGGATATGTGCAGCAGGGATGAATATATCCGTACTGAGCGTCAGCCATTCTTCGTCTGTCAACACCTTCGGGAATATACACCATTCCGCTGACAAGCTTTGAGCGGCAGAATCCGCACTCACCGCTACGGCAGCGAACTGGAACTGCAACACCCGCTCTTTCGAGAGCTGTGAGAATTGTCTCTTTCCCGTCACATTTGTATTCCGTGCTTTCACCGCGGCGTGTAACCGTCATTTTAAACTTGCCTTTTTTGATTTCACTGCTTACAACAGCGGATTTTGAAACGCCGAACATTTCCATTCTGACATACTTGCGCTCAATCTTAAGCTTCGGAATTTCCTCATTGAGGAATTTATACATTCCCTCGGGACCGCAGGCGAAAATGCTGTATTTTTCATCCTTCGGAGCGTGCTTTCTTATTTTGTCAGCACCGATAAATCCGCGTTCAAAGCCACGGTTTCTGCCCTCGCTGAGAACGTAAACCACCCTGAATTTTTCGTTTCTTTCAGCAATCGCATCAAGCTCATCTTTAAAAA
>JAZLLB010000012.1:0-13490 GCA_045597925.1 Acutalibacteraceae bacterium | reverse complement strand
CATATCTGAGGTGAGCCTCGAAATATCGCGGAGCATCGTGGTTTTGCCTGTTGACGGAGCACCGCACAGCAGAAATCCCTGAAGTTTTTCCGAAAAAAGCTCAGATGTGAGCTGCGAAGCGCAGTTTTTGAATTCCCTTGATATTCTTAAATTTATACCTCCGATATCTCTTACGGACGCTATGCCTCCGGGGTCATATACCGCTGTACCGTACAGCCCGGCGCGATGACCGCCGCCGATGGTGACAAAGCCTTCGGATATGTTTTTTGAATAGCTGTAAACAGAGTATTCACATATGCGCTGGAAGCTTTCTTTAACGTCTGCGGTGCTTACGGTGAAAACCGAGGCGTTTGGAATTCCCGTGATTCTTCCGGAAGCCGTCAGATAAGAAACGCCCTCGAATGTGACAAAAGACAGCGGTTTACCGGCTCTCAGGCGAATTTCACATACGCTTTTCAGAAAATCCTCATTCAGAGGCTTGACTGTGGTGTAAATCCGTCTTGAAAGATATCCTGCGGCCTTTAGAAACCTCTGCACCGTACATTCCTCCTTTTTGAAATGTTACTTATTACTATGCGGTCTTGTCCTGATTTAGAACAGTTTGTCTCATGAACGCAAAAAAGTATTGCTAATCGGGGAATAATGTGATAAAATCAGCTCAAACAATCAGAAAGGGCGGAATTTTTATGAAAAAGATTATTTCGATATTGCTCTGCGTTGTTCTTATTGCCGCGTTTATTGTTCCGGCATTCGCGAAGGAGCTTGACTACAAAATCAGTAATCCTTATGAGAATGTTACGGATTTACTGCATGAACAGAAAAACCACTACAAAACCAACCTTCACACACATTCAACGCTCAGCGATTCGACGGTTGATTTTTCGGATATGATAAAAGCCTATTATGAACAGGGATTTGATATTCTGGGCTTTGCCGACCACGGCGTTCTCGGTAAATACTGGAATGAAAAGCAGACATATCTTCCCATTTACTTATATCAGAAGATTCTCGGCAGAAAAGCCACGAATCTTACAGATGAAGAATACAACGCCATTACAGGCGGCACATATCCTTTCAGCGCGGAATCCGGCAGAATTGAGGGCAGGGGTATGCAGTGTGTACCCACTGGCATTGAGCTTAATATGGTTACTATGACAAAGAGCCACGTCAACGGCTATTTCTGCGGCTGGGGCGAAAATGATTTAGGTTTTGAAAACGGCTATGAATACGCTGTTAAAAATGTAGACAAGGCAGGCGGCATTTCGGTTATCAATCACCCGGGCGACTGGCTTGAATCAAGATACAATTTTGATGCCGCGAGAGACCCGAAAAACGTCAGATATTTCGGTGAGATTTTCAATAAATACAAATCATGTCAGGGCATGGAGGTTCTTAACCTTACAGACTCGATTACAAGAGCGGACAGAATTCTCTGGGATGAAGTTCTCCAGTATGTTATTCCGCACGGTGAACGTTCTGTATGGGGCTTCGGAAACAGTGATGCTCATGAACTGAGTGATATCGACTCATCGTTTATGGATTTCATTCTTCCCGAATACAGTCTCGATAACGTAAAATCAACAATGATGAACGGTAATTTCTTTGCTGTGGGCAGAAGAGCGAGACCGGAGCTTGGCGATAATTTCAAAGGTACCGGTGCGTATCCGACAGTTACGTCAATCACCGTTGATGATGAAAATGATGTTATCACCGTCACCGGCAAAAACGCCGATAAGATTCAGTGGATTGCGAACGGAAACATTATTCTTGAATCGCAGGAAATAAATGAAGCGGGAGAAATAACTTCCGTAATCCGCCTCAGAGAGCATTCAGAGGATATTACCTGCTATGTCCGTTTCCAGCTTCTGGGAGAAGGCGGAATATGCATCGCCAATCCGTTTACATGCGATGACGGAAACATGTCAAGATATATTATCGAAGACACAAGAACCTCCGCTCAGAAGGGCTGGGATAAATTCGTTGAAATAATCAAAAGCTCAAGAATTTATGTTCTGTTCCAGGAACTTTACAGAGCGATAGTCAAAGAGCTTAAAAGATAACAGATATCAATCAGCTGTTGCTTGATTTTGCTGTACTGCCCGGAAATCTTAAAAGAATGCGGCGCATTTTTAGGGATTTTCGGGCAATATTACGGAAATATATAAGTAAGGCGTACGCCTCTGATTGTGAGGTGTTGCTTAACAAGGCGTGTACTTCCGACCGCGCGGTGCTGCCCTGAAACGAGGTGATTTTTTTGAATATCCGCATACCGTCATATGTCAATACCGCTCTGACACTTATTGCTGATTCGGGGTATGAGGCATACATTGTCGGCGGCTGTGTTCGTGATGCGCTTCTTAACAAAGCTCCGCATGACTGGGATATTACGACATCTGCAAAACCGAGGGAAATAATTGAAGTCTTTTCCGGTTTCAGAGTAATTGAAACAGGCTTGAAGCACGGTACGGTTACCGTCATTATTGACGGCAGTCCGCTGGAAATTACAACTATGCGGGTTGACGGTGAGTATTCGGATAACCGCCACCCGGACAGCGTTGAGTTCACCGGCAGTATCACGCTTGATTTGAGCCGCCGTGATTTTACGGTGAACGCCATGGCGTATAATCCCGAAACGGGGATTTGCGATCCGTTCGGCGGCATGAGAGATTTGGAAAACGGTGTAATAAAATGTGTGGGCGAGCCGGAGAAAAGATTTACGGAAGATGCTCTGCGGATTGTCAGAGGACTTCGTTTTTCGTCTGTTCTGGGCTTTGAAATTGAGGAAAAAACCTCAGCGGAAATCATTAACCTGAAGCATCTTTTGGCAAAGGTTGCCGCCGAACGCAAAAGAACGGAGCTTTTAAAGCTGATTTGCGGAAAGGACGCGAAAAGGATACTGCTTGCATATCCGAGGGTGATTTTTGAAATAATTCCGGAGCTTGAACCCATGTATAAATTCCCGCAGAATTCACCGTATCACATTTATGATGTGTGGGAGCATACCGCTGTGACGCTTGAAAATGTGCCTCCCGAGCCGGTTTACCGAATGGCAATGCTGCTTCACGATACAGGAAAACCGTACGCTTTTTTTTCCGGTGATGACGGATTCGCGCATTTTACGGGGCATCAGCGGATAAGCTATGATATCAGCCTGAAGGTTCTGAAGGATCTGCGCTTTTCAAAAGCGGAAACCGAGGAAATCAGCAGAATCGTTCTCTATCACGATATAAGACCGACGGGGGAGCGGGAAGATACGCTTCTGGAGGCATCGCGAATCGGAGCGGATTTTATGAAAAAGCTTTACCCGGTTCAGCTTGCCGACGCGAAAGGGCAGAATCCGGCTTACCTCTTGAATACTACCGAGCGGATAGAAAAGTGCAGGAAAATACTTGACTCGGCTGTTGAGAGAGACGAGTGTCTGAGCATAAAGCAGCTTGCGGTAAACGGAAAGGATATTGAAAAACTCGGGTTTTGCGGGCAGCAGATAGGTGAGATTCTTAAATGGCTTCTTACGCAGGTTATAACCGGTAATGTCAGAAATGAAAAAAACGAAATTACGGAATTTATAAAAAATCGCCGTGCTTAAACGGCGCTTTTTTTATGCACATTATCACTGTAAATGTATTTTTTTATCGATTTTAACAAAGGTTTTAATTTTGCTATTGTTTTTTTATTGTTTATATGATACTATATACTTACCAGAACAGGAGGTATTTTTATGAAAAAAATTGTTTCGTTAATTCTTTGCGCGGCAATGATTATTTCTGTAGCCGCTTTTCCGTCGCTTGCCGCTGAACAGGTAACGGCAGTTAAGCAGGGCACAGCGGAATCGATTTTTGCAGAAGGCGAAGACAGTCTCATCGTTTTTGTAACCGGTATCGGTCAGTCACGCTCATATTCCTTTGATAAGAAATATACTAAAGAGGGCGCTTTTGAAAAAGGCACACTTCAGGATTATGAAAACTACGCTCCGCTTGTTGCTAACGGGCAGTTTATTGACCGCTGGAATCTTTTTGAGCCTACGTTTGATGCAAAGGCGATTATGAACATAATGCTTCTTCTTGCGGAAATGGCGTTTTTCCGTCTGACCCGCATAAGACTTATTTCCGACAAAACCGTATCAGCCGTAATCACAAATATTTTTAAGTGCAATATATGTGACGAAAACGGCAACCTTCCCGATAATGTTGTTACTCCCAGATATCCGATGCCCGTTTCCGAATATCCCGGAATAACCGATGAAAAAGGAAACTTCCGCAGTGAAGCAAAAGACCGCTTCTATTCTTCAATCCCCTGTGAAGAAATCGCTAAAGAAAAATTCGGCGAGGATTTTGAAGATCACATCTACTGCTTCAATTATGCGACTTTCTCATTCCTCCAGAAAAATGTTGCGGATCTTCATGAATTCATTGAAAAGATACTTAAAGAAAATAAGCTCGGCGCAAAGGAAGTTATTCTTGTTCCCATGAGCATGGGTGCTTCTGTTGTAAGCCAGTATCTTGCAGCATATCCCAAGAGAGCCGACAACCATGTCCGCAGAGTTGTAAGCATCGTAGGCTGCTGGAACGGAAGCGATGTTGTTTCCGATCTCCTCAGACTCAATTATGTTGATAATTCCGCGGAGGAATTTTACGGCGGACTTATGGGCGAGGTGTTCAACAGCTTCCTGAGCATGGATCCGCTCGGTGATATCCTTATTCTTATTCTCAGATTCCTTCCGAAAAATGATATCAGAAAGTTCCTTGACCAGGTTCTCAGAATTTTCGGTCAGAAGATGCTTCTCGGCGCATCATCGCTTACGGTTCTTATTCCGTCATACGATTATGACGATCTGAAAAACCTCATTACGGTTGAATCAGTCAAGAAAGAAACAGAAATTTATCATCAGGCTCAGAGCACGGTAAAGGAACGTCTTGAAAAGCTTACAAAAGAAGAGGGCATCACGTTCTCGTTTATTTCTGGTTACGGTCTCGCGTTCGGTGAGCAGACAGGCGATTACATGGGCTTCGGTTTCATGAACAGCGCACCAAAAACAAACAGCGATGAGGTTATCAACATTTCCTCAACCGCTCCCGGAACAGAATATGTAACTCCGGGTCAGAAATTCGCCTCAACAGACGGAAGAATTCTCTCTCCTGACGGAAGCATTGATATTTCAAAAACATATTACAAGGACTCAACGTGGTTCTTCTATGGTCAGAAGCATGAGCTTGAGTATAATAATACGGCTATCTCTCTTGCCATCGAGCTTGCTCTCGGCAGAATCAAAACTGTTGCGGACTGCGATAACGCCGAGGAAGATGCTTTCTATTATCCTCAGTTTAACGGCGCGAGAAATCTCAAGAAATTCAACAATTATGTTGAGGAGCTTGACAAATACTGTGCCGCGAAAGGCTATAAGCTCACAGCGGATCAGCAGAAGATTTATGACGATGCTATGGCTATGAAATCAAGCACTGTCAACGATTTCGAAAAGGATAACGCTAAGATTGAGGCGTTCCGTCTGATGCTCGTTGACCTCGGTCTTGAGGAAGACACAACTCCGACAAAGGCGGCAGGCTTCTTCGCAAGCCTCGGTGATAAGCTCACCAACGCCGCGATGAAAGTGTTCGGGGCGAGAGGATATTTCGACTTTTTCATTAAAAAATAATTTTACGGGTCCGGTTCAGAGATGAATCGGACTTTATTTTGTGAAATTAATGTTAATTTTGCTCGTTTATTTATTAATTTTGTTGAAATCTTTTTTATAGTATGTTAATATGTACGGGATATTAAATTGGATTAAGGTGATAGTTTTGTCAGATAAATATTTAATAATCAATGCGGATGATTTCGGAATGTGTAAATCAGCCAATGACGCCGTTATGGATCTTTTTAAAAGCGGCGGCATAAAATCTTCAACAATAATGATGCCGTGCAAGTACGCGGAAGACGCGGTCAGGTTTTCAATCGCCAATCCGCAGTACGCAATAGGTATTCATCTTACTCTGACCAGTGAGTGGGGAAAATACAACTGGGGTCCTCTGACAGACGGAAAAAGTCTTAAAAATGAAAAAGGCTTTATGTGGCCTGAAAGCGATGATTTCGCGGCTCATGCCGACCTCGAAGAAACAAGACTTGAAGTTATTGCTCAGATTCAGACCGCTCTTGATATGGGTATGAAGCCTTCTCATGTAGATAATCACATGGGTTCACTTTACGGTCTTGAGGGTAATCTAAGACTGCTTCCCACAACGCTCAAAGTTTGCCGCGATTACGGCTACGCATTCAGAATGTGTACAAAGCCGCTAAAATCCCAGTGTCCTGAGGGAACTCCTTATCTTCTTTACGCGGCTGCGTGCCGTGTCTGCGGAATCCTCAGCAAAAAATATAAGGTTATGATGCCTGATTATCTTATCTTCCCGGAATGGAACGCGGAGATGAGAACAAGTTATGAAAGATACAGAGAAATTTTCCTTGAAAATATAGTTAAAATTCCCAACGGCATAAGCGAAACTTATGTTCATCCGGCGCTTGAGTCAGATGAAATCAAGTTCATCACTGCCTGCTGGAGAGACAGAGTCTGGGAATATCAGCTCATGAAAGACCCGAAAACCGAGCAGCATCTGAACGCTCACGGAATCGAGCTTATCAGTTACAGAGAGCTTGTCAAGATGAAAAGCAAATAAAGTCGATACCGCATAATTGAGGCATGTGGATTTCGGAGTGGGATTTTTATCATATTATCTGAAATAACAGCCGGTTCAGTTACATATCAGTTATAATTTTACAGGGTGTGAATCAAATGAAAAAAATTATTTGCATATTATCATCTTTGATTGTCGCTTTGTCTCTTTTTTCTGCGTGCGGCAATAAAAAGCAAAACGAAAACAATGGTTCGGAGCAGAACAGTTCTTCGGATGCTGAAAATAATATATTTGATTATAACTCTGAATATAAGCTGGGTGATGAAGTCAGAGTAACTGTTGTGGATTCGGGAAACGAGAAGCAGAGGATTCATATTGATGAATACGGCGATTATATTATTATGGACCACTGTGACGCTCAGGGGAATGTAATGTATTATGAAGCTCCTATTTATGAGCCGAACGGAGACATCAAAGGATATAATTATTATGATATTAATATGAATCATTTTGCTTGTACAGATTCTCAAAACAGATTCTACAATGCTGACGGTGTTGAGATTACGGAAAATCAGTTTACAGAGCTTATGAATAAAGCACTTGGTACTGAAAAGCAGTCAGTGAATAATTAAAGACAGTATTCCCTTGAAATATTACGGCGCAGTTCGTTTTGAAGCGGACTGCGTTGCTTTTATTGCGTTTTTACATATATTACCTTTTGTACTGAATAACATATAACCGTCTTCCTGAAACTCTCTGTTCATAATTTGTATTAAATCTAATAAACTATAAACAGGGAGTGATAATATGTTAATATCAAACATCAACAAAAAGCAGCTGGCGATAAGTGCGGCTGTACCGCTGATTACCGGGGGACTGGCTTCGCTTATCAATATGCGGGGATTCAAAGAGTTTCAGTCTGTAAACAAACCTGCGCTTACGCCGCCGATGGCGGTTTTCCCGATTGTGTGGACAATTCTTTATCTTCTGCTCGGATTATCGACGTATCTTGTTTATAAATCAGACGGCAAAGGCAAAACAAGAGCGTATTTTTTCTATACATTACAGCTTATTGTCAATTTTCTGTGGACCTGCTTTTTCTTCGGCGCACAGGATTACGGTACAGCGTTTGTTGCCGTAATTGTATTGCTTGTGCTTATCGTCTGCATGATTTTTTCTTTTTACACCGTGAACAAAAAAAGTGCGTATTTTCAGATACCGTATCTCGTATGGGTTACATTTGCGACATATCTGAATTATATGGTGTATATTATGAATAAAAAATGAATATTTCTAAAAAATATGCAGATAAATCGGGTGCAACTATTGACTTTTAAGAATATTGTTGTATAATAATACAAATTGTTCAAACAGGAGGCGACCGTGTTGCCTAAAGTATTCATTGACGGCAAAGCAGGCACGACAGGATTGAGAATTTATGACAGACTTTCGCACAGAGACGATATTGAGCTTCTTACATTAAGTGAGGAAGACAGAAAAAATCCTCAGAAACGAAAAGAAATCATCAACTCGTCTGACATCACTTTTTTGTGTCTGCCTGATGATGCCGCGAGAGAAGCTGTTTCTTTTGCCGAAAACGAAAACGTAAAAATTATTGACACCTCAACGGCTCACCGCACACTTGACGACTGGAGCTACGGTTTCCCCGAGCTTTCGGAAGGCTTCAGAGAAAAAATTAAAAACGGCAGACTAACGGCTGTTCCCGGCTGCCACGCCAGCGGATTTATTTCTCTTGTTTATCCGCTTGTTAAGGCGGGAGTTCTCGGCAGAGATATACTGCTGAGCTGTTATTCCCTTACAGGATACAGCGGCGGCGGTAAAAAGATGATTGCCGAGTATGAAGACACTCAAAGACCCGCTGAATTCACGGCTCCGAGGCAGTACGCGACAGGGCAGAGCCACAAGCACTTAAAAGAGATGAAAAAATTAACGGGAATCTGTAACGCTCCTGTATTTTGCCCGGTGGTATGTGATTTTTACAGCGGAATGCAGGTTACCGTTCCGCTTTTCGCGGAGGAGCTTCTGAAAAAGGTTTCACCTGCAGATGTTGCTGAAATTTACAGTGAGTGCTATAAAGGCTCACCGGTAGTTTCATGTGACGGTTACTGCGGTGAAAATACATATATAAACGCCCTCGAAAAACAGGGGAAAGACAGTATGAAAATTTCGGTTTTCGGCAACGGGGAACGGATTATTCTTTCAAGCGTTTACGATAATTTAGGAAAAGGCGCCTCAGGCGCGGCGGTTCAGTGTATGAATATTATGCTGGGACTCCCGGAAACAACAGGACTGTGTCTTTGAAAGGAATGAAATATATGGAATTTATTAAAGGCGGCGTTTGTGCCGCGAAGGGATTTAAGGCAACGGGTATCCACTGCGGAATACGCAAGAATAAAACCAAAAACGACCTTTCGCTGATTGTGAGCGAAAAGAAAGCGTCAGCCGCGGCTGTTTATACAACAAATCTCGTTAAGGGCGCGCCCATTGCCGTTACTAAAGCGAATATCGCGGACGGTAAGGCGCAGGCGGTTATATGCAACAGCGGCAACGCAAACACCTGCAATGCCAACGGAGTTGAAATCGCACGGCAGATGTGTGATTTGGTTGAAGATAAAACGGGCATCAGTGCCAAAGATGTTGTTGTCGCTTCAACGGGGGTTATCGGTCAGACCCTTGATATTACTCCTATAAAATACGGAATGGACAAGCTTGTTGCTTCTCTCAACGATAACGGAAGCGGGGGAGCCGCTCTCGGAATCATGACAACTGATACTATTCTCAAAGAGATTGCTGTTGAATTTGAAATCGGCGGCAAAAAATGTAAGATGGGCGGTATCGCCAAAGGCTCGGGCATGATTCATCCGAACCTTGCGACGATGCTTGTATTTATTACAACAGACACCGCGATTGCCCCAGAAATGCTAACAAAGGCACTCAAAGGCGATGTTGAAGATACTTTCAATATGGTCAGCATTGACGGCGACACTTCTACTAATGACATGGTCTGTGTTCTCGCGAACGGCATGGCTGAAAATGAAGAAATCACCGCAGAGGGTGCGGATTTTGATACATTTAAAGCGGCTTTGAGGGAGATAAACGAATATCTCTGCCGTCAGATAGCGAAGGACGGCGAGGGCGCAACGAAGCTTCTTGAATGCAAAACCTTCGGCGCGAAAGACAAGGCAACAGCGAGAACAGTTGCGAAAAGCGTTGTATGCTCAAGCCTTCTCAAAGCGGCTATGTTCGGTGCCGACGCCAACTGGGGCAGAGTTCTCTGCGCTATCGGCTACAGCAAGGCAGATGTTGACGTAAACAAAATTGATGTAACTTTCAAATCGTCAGCAGGTGAAATTCTTGTGTGCGAAGACGGAATGGGTGTTGATTTCAGTGAGAAAAAAGCAAAAGAAGTCCTTACGCAGGATGAAATTACAATTCTCATCAACCTTAAGAGCGGCGGTGAATACGCGACGGCAAGAGGCTGCGATTTGACTTACGATTACGTTAAAATCAACGGAGATTACAGAACCTGAGGATAATAAAATGGAGTTTACAAATTCACAAAGAGCAGAGGTGCTTGTTCAGGCGCTTCCGCATATTAAAAAGTATGCCGGCAGGATATGCGTTATAAAATACGGCGGCAACGCCATGGTCAACGAAAAGCTGAAGCAGGCGGTTATGAGAGATATGGTGCTTCTTAACTTTGTCGGCGTAAAGGTTGTTCTTGTTCACGGCGGAGGACCTGAAATTTCGGGAATGCTTAAAAAAATCGGCAAAGAAAGTAAATTCATCAACGGACTGCGTGTTACCGATGAGGAAACTGTTGAAATAGTTCAGATGGTGCTTGCCGGCAAGGTCAACAAAGACCTTGTTAGCCTTATTTCTCAGGCGGGCGGCAGGTCAATCGGACTTTCGGGTATTGACGGTAAAATGATAAAAGCCGCCTGCAAAGACGAAGTGCTCGGTTACGTCGGAGAGATTCAGAAAATCAATCCTCAGCCCATACTGGATGTGCTTGAAAACGGGTACATCCCCGTTGTTTCGACAATCGGCTGTGATAATGAAGGCAATACATATAACGTAAACGCTGATACGGCGGCGGCGAAAATCGCGGCGGCTCTCAACGCGGAAACGCTCATTTCCATGACGGATATCGCCGGTCTGATGCTTGATAAGAACGACCCGTCAACTCTTATTTCCTCTGTTGATATCAGCGAAATTCCCGACATGATTGAAAAAGGCATTATTGACGGCGGTATGATTCCGAAAGTCGAATGTTGTGTTGATGCTTTGAAAGAGGGTGTCGGCAAAGTGTTTATAATTGACGGAAGAGTGGAACATTCAATTATTATGGAAATGCTCACGGACGAAGGCTTAGGCACTATGTTTATAAAAAAAGAGGGTTAAATATGGATATCATTTCTCTTGATAAAGAATATATAGCGAATACATATTCACGTCTTCCAGTTGCTTTTGTCAGCGGAAAAGGTTCTGTACTCAAAGATGCGGACGGCAGGGAATATATAGATTTAGGCAGCGGTATCGCCGTCAGCACATTCGGAATTGCCGACGATGAATGGGTCGGCGCGGTAACGGAGCAGCTTTCAAAATTGCAGCACGTTTCCAATTATTACTATACTGAGCCGCAGTCAAAGCTCGCGGAGATTTTATGCGAAAGAACGGGAATGAAAAAGGTGTTTTTCGGCAATTCGGGCGCTGAGGCAAATGAATGTGCAATCAAGACCGCGAGAAAATACGGTAATTCCGTTTTCCAACAGGAAAATCCCGTGATTATCACTCTTAAAAACAGCTTCCACGGCAGAACCGTCACAACTCTTTCCGCAACGGGGCAGGATGTTTTTCATAAGGATTTCGGACCTTTTACGGATGGATTCGTCTATGCTGAAGCAAACAATAAGGACGATATAATCAGGCTTTGCGAAAACAACACCTGCTGTGCTGTTATGATGGAGCTTATTCAGGGAGAGGGCGGCGTGCTTGCGCTCAATAAAGATTATGTTGAATTTGTAAGCGGTTTCTGCAAAGAAAACAATATGCTTCTTATAATTGATGAGGTTCAGACAGGCAACGGCAGAACGGGCAGCCTTTACTGCTTCATGGAATACGGCATAACTCCCGATATTTTCACAACAGCAAAGGCTTTGGGCGGCGGACTTCCGATAGGCGCGTGCGTTCTCGGCGAAAAAGTCAAGGATATTCTCACGGCAGGTGATCACGGCTCTACCTTTGGCGGCAATCCCGTATGCGCCGCGGGTGCGTATAATGTTGTTTCAAGAATAAACGATGAGCTTTTGGCATCTGTTAAAGCAAAGAGTGAATATATAATTTCTCAGCTGAAAGACGCGAAGAATGTTGAAAGCATCAGCGGTATGGGACTCATGCTCGGAATCAAGACAAGCAAAGACGCTAAGACGGTTCTTAAGGAATGTCTTGAAAAAGGCGTACTTGTACTGACGGCGAAAGACCGCGTGCGTCTGCTTCCCGCGCTTAACATAGATGATGAGCAGCTGAAAAAAGCGGTTTCGGTTCTTAAAGAGGTTATTGAGGCTTGACGAACACCTTGTTTTTTGATAAAATAGATTTGAACTTACATTGCTTTATCGAAAAAGAGGTAATAGTATGAAGAAAAAGCCTAAGTTGTCCAACGAAGGATTGTCTGAAATTACGTTGCCGTGGCTCATTATCGGAATATCTTCAATGATAATGTTCGTGGCGTTTCTGATAGCCATGTTTTTCAATTTTCACACGGCATGGTTCTTTTCGGTCTGGCTGTGGATTGTCGCGTGTGCACTTGTTTATGACGGCATCATCAAAAGAAAAAGCAATAAGTTTTCGGGAAATCTGAGCATGATAATGGGTGTGCTTGCCTTTATCGCTGGTGTTCTGATTATTAATATGCAAAAATAAAATAAGTTATTTAAAAGAGGACTGCAGTCTTACCGAGAAAGTGAGAAAGCGGTTCTTTTTTGTGATATAATTTAATTGCGATGAAAAAGTATATTTTCAAATCCTGTACGAAAAATGTCGTAAAATGATGAAAAGTTTTTGTTGAATTTATATCAAAGATATGATAAAATAACCGTGCGAGACAAGTGCATAGTATTTACCGCAGAGTGGCAGGTGTGTGTGTTTACATTGGTAAAAATGCATGCTCTATCTTCGCATACTTGCTTATGTGGTAGATACTTGTCTCGCAGCAAGGAGCTATGTGTTTTTCAGCGTAGCTTCGGCTGCGCTTTTTTATTTTTCAGGGGGAATTGTTATGAGCTTTGCAGTGAATTTCGGAAATGCCGAAAAAATGTCGTAAAATGACGAAAAGTTTTTATTGAATTAATTTTACAGATGTGGTAGAATACGGATACCACGCAAGTTAATATTTTACACAGTACGGTATGTGTTTTTGCATTTGGTAAAAACATATACTCCGGTTTTGCATACATGTACTGTGTGTTTAAACTTGCGTGGTGGCAGGAGTTATGTGTTTTTCAGCGTAGCTTCGGCTGCGCTTTTTTATTTTTCAGGGGGAAATGTTATGAACTTTGCGGAGAGTTTCAGAAATGCCAGAAAGTCAGCAGGTATGACACAGGAGCAGGTAGCGGAAAAGCTGAATGTTGACCGCTCGTCAATAGCCAAGTATGAGGCGGGTGTAAGCACTCCCAATATTAAGAATTTGCAAAAAATATGTGAAATTCTTGACGTAACGATAGAAAAATTGCTTTCGGAATGAGGCAATCATTTGAATATTAATAATAAATATAATTTCAACATAATTTTCTGAATCAGTCAATAATTGTATTGTCTGATTTTTTTACATATCCGATATCT
>JAZLLB010000011.1:0-16007 GCA_045597925.1 Acutalibacteraceae bacterium | reverse complement strand
CACTGATAAAGCAAAGCTTCGTTGTGGCAGAAAACAAAATTATCGTATTCCTCGCAGAAATCCGCGGCAATTCTGAATGTTGAAAGAGCCTCCGCCGCGCCCTCCTCCCATTCCCACTGCCATACGGGGTCAAGGTGAGCGTTGCAGATTAAGTGTAATTTTTTTGACATAGAAATCTCTCCGTGCTGTAAAAATCAAAGCAGAATCTACATTGACGGGCATCAATATATATTCTGCTTTTAAAAATATCTTTTTGTATCTTATTTTTCGAGATAAACTACTTTGTTTTCTCTTGCCGACTCAAATACCGCTTCAATCAGCTTGATAAGTCTGCGCTGCTGAGCGTGGGTAACATACTGAGTTTCCTCGCCGCGGAGAACCGCAACAAGATTTCTGTAAAACTCGCTCATGTCGTCAAAGCCGAGATTCTCAACATAGGGAAGCGGATATTTTTTAATAGAATCATCTGTTCTGGGAGCCATTGTCTTTGTAAGACCTACGCCTGCCTGAATGGGAACAGCGTCCTTGTTTTCCCAGTCGGAAACCATAACGATTTCACCGTTTAAATCCCAGTCGCGTATAACAGCTGAACCGTTTTCGCCGAGAACGTACCAACGGGGAAGATTAATAAAGTTGCTTGTGCCGACCTCCGCGTGATACTCTATTCCGTTTGAGAATTTCATTTCAAGCTTAAATCCGTCATCACAGTCGTCTGTTGTGATAAAATCGGTCATAGCGTAAACAGATTCGATTTTCGCGTCACCCATAAGCATGAGTGCCTGGTCGATAATATGTATTCCCCAGTCATAAATCATACCGCCGCCGAATTCCGCGTGATTTCGCCAGTCGCCGGGAACACCGCGTGAACCGTGAACCCTTGACTCAATTCTGAAAATTCTGCCGAGCATATTGTTTTCGTATATTTTTTTAACAGTAAGATAGTCAGGATCCCAGCGCCTGTTTTGATGAACGGTGAAAATTTTACCGTATTTTTCGCTGGCGGCTATCATTTTTTCAAGCTCTTCAAGTGAAGTTGTAACAGGCTTCTCACTGACTACATTTTTTCCGTGAGCCATAGCGTCAACAGCAATTTCTCTGTGATAATTATTCGGGGTGGCGATAACCACAAAATCAATTCTGTCGTCAGAGAGCAGTTCTTCTCTTGATGAAAAAGAGTGAACTCCGTTTTCTTCGGCAAGCTGATTCCTTTCAGATTTAATGTCATAAACTCCGACAAGCTCAATATCATCCGCTAACTGCTGAACCATTTTGCGTATATGCCAGCCGCCCATTCCGCCGTAGCCTATAACAGCCGCGCCAAGTTTTTTACCAACCATATTATTTATGCCTCGCTTTCGTCATACCCACCACATATCGCCTGTGGATTCGGTAACAAGCACCTCTTTAAGAAGCTCAACCGCCTTTGTGAGTCCCTCATTCTGACTCATAAGGCTGTCTTCATGCTCAATGCTTATCGCGTAATCATAGCCGACCATACGGAGATTGCTGATAATATCCTTCCAGTAAGCAGCGTCATTTCCGTAGCCTACACTGCGGAAAATCCATGAACGGTTGATTTCATCGCCGTACGGCTTTGTGTCAAGCACACCGTTGACAGCGGTGTTATATTTGTCAATTTTCGTATCCTTAGCATGGAAATGGAAAATAGCGTCGCCCAACGCTCTGATAACCGCGACAGGCTCCATGCCCTGCCAGATAAGATGGCTGGGGTCAAGATTCGCGCCGATTTCGGGTCCCACCGCATTACGGAGCTTAAGAAGGCTTTCCGTATTGTATACGCAGAAACCGGGGTGAAGCTCAAGACCGATTTTATTGACACCGTGAGCTTTCGCGAACGCGACAAGGTCTTTCCAGTAAGGAATAAGAACCTCATTCCACTGATATTCTAGAATTTCACCGAAATCATTAGGCCACGGGCAGGTTACCCAGTTCGGATATTTCGCGCCCTCATGGTCACCGGGGCAGCCTGAGAACGTGTTTATCTGGTGAAGTCCCAGTTTTTCGGCAAGAAGAATCGTATTTCGGATTGTTTTGTCAAATTCAGCGGCGATTTTCTTATCAGGATGCACGGGATTGCCGTGGCAGCTGAGCGCGCTGATTTCCATATCATATTTTTTAATAAGAAACTTGAACTCTTCAAGCTTCTCACTGTCATTCAATAATGTTTCGGGATCTGCATGGCTGTTGCCGGGATATCCTCCGCAGCCGATTTCAACCATTCCAATTCCTTTTGATTTGAAGTATTCCAATGCCTGCTCAAAAGGAAGATTTCCTAAAAGGCAGGTAAATACACCAAGTTTCATAGCGAATTCTCCTTTGCATTTGGTTAAGCATACAAGTATATAGCTCAACAATATGCTACACCATATAACATTATATTTCAAGTGCAAATAAAAAGTTTTTTCATTGTTTTTTATTTTTATGGACATTATTCAATATTTTGTTTCGAAAAAATACATAAAAAATATTTTTGTTCAGTATCATTTGTTCATAATTTGTTCATATTTAGCTGATATTATGTACTCGTGGTCAGGAAAGAGCCGCAACTTTCCTGAATCACATACCCCTCCTCAATAAACCCCTCAATTTATTGGAAAAAGAAGCCGGTGCTATGCCGGCTTCTTTTTCATTGTATAAAAAACAGATAAAACGGCAACAATATATTTGCTCATAAAAATTTTCTCATGAAAATCAAGAGGTGTTTATATGAAAGAAAAAAATGCTGCCGGGTCAAATAAGCTCTACCGCGCTATACTTACAGGCTGTATGATAGCCATAGTGGGCATAAGCGCAGTTGTTTATAATCTTTCTGTTCCGAAAAATCTTATGCAGAATAAAGAGGCTCATTCGGAAAAGCTGACATCATATTCAAAAATCACAACAGAAAAGATGAGCGAAGCGGCAAATATGCCCGCGACAGGAATCCCGAAGCCCACAACGACCACGCAATCGACTGTCGCCGAGGAAGAAAAGCCTTACAGCGGCAGCTTTACCGCGCCGACATCAGGCAAGGTTATAAAAGATTTCAGCGAGGGTGAAATGGTTAAATCGGAAACCATGGGCGACTGGCGTATTCACAGCGGAACGGATTTCAGCGCACAGGCAGGCGAAAGCGTTTCAGCTGTTCAGAACGGTACTGTTGTTTCGGTTGACAAAGATGAAATGTGGGGCGTAACGGTTACCGTTCAGTGCCCGGGAGAGCTTTTTGTAAAATACTGCGGACTTGAAGATTCGGTCAAGCTCAAAAGCGGTGATAAGGTTGCGAAAGGCGGAGTAATCGGAAAAGCCGGACTTCTTCCCATTGAATCTGCCGAAGAAAATCACATTCACATTGAAACAGAGCTGAACGGTGAAAGCGTAAACCCGCTGACAGTTTTAAATCTGCTGTAAGTAAAAAAGTATGGATTCTGATTCAGGTCAAAATCCATACTTCGTTTTTTATCAGAATGATCTTCCGCCTCCGCCGTGAGATGTGCCTGAGGAAGAAACGTGAACTCCGCCTCCTCCGGAGGAACGGGTATCGTTCTGCTGAACAGGTACTCTTGCGACATTGGAATAAAGGAAATTATTTGCACTGCTTGCCACCGCAAGGCTGTTTGCGATTGCGTAGCTTTCCGCCTCCGCCTTGGTGTTTACGGTTCTGAGCTGTCTGGACTTGTATCCGCTGACAATAATATTTGAAATAATAAATCCGATTATCAGTGCTATGGGAATAAGAACAACAGGTCTCATCTTAAATGAACCGATTTCCGAATCAGCTTCTCTCGCGAAGGTTTTACATGCGGAGGTAAAATCGTTTGCGGTTATATCATCATAAAACGTATCAATAAGAGGGTCAACATCACGAATGATTTTCATACCCTTGCCGCAGGTGCTTATCCAGATATATCTCGGTTCCATTGATATAAGAAGAAGCGCGCCGTCACGTTTTTTTCCAAAGCCGAAGCCGTTATAATCATAATAGTCATCGGCAAAGTCCATGGGATCTTTACCGCCGGTCGAAGCAACGGTAACAACCGCGACATCAAATTTTCTCTTTTCGCTGATGCTGTCAAGAAGAGAAAGAATTTCAGCTTCTTCCGAATCGGGAACTATACCCGCTTCATCAACGAATCTGGGCTTCTGACGCTCTGACGGTATTGTTTCAGCGGCCGCCGCAAACGCGAAGCCTGAAAGAAGAATAATAACAACCGTCAGAATACTTATAACTCGTTTCATTAAATCAGTCCCCCTATCAAGCCTAAAATAAGAAGAACCGCATAAGCCGCCGCGCCGGTGATAAGAGTATAAAGCCATTTGTATTTTTTAACAAGGCTATTGTCAATCGGAAGATTTCCTACTATTTTGCCTGTCTGACCGTTGACGGCAAAGAGATGCTGTTTTTTGTCAAACGATGTGGTGAGAAGCCATACGGGATAGAGAGCGTATTTCGCTTTTGAGTCAGAAAGATTTATATTACTGCTCTTTACCTGAACATTGCTGAAGCCCTCAACTGTATTCGCGAAAGCGTCTTCCGTACTCTTTTTTATTCTGGCGTTGGCTCTCTCCACACTTGCTGATTCATCGACATCATATTTATCTGCCATAAATCCGGAAAGATAAGCCGTGCTGAACGGAACCGCTTCTGAAAAATCAAAAGGCTCAATGGATTCCATAAGATCATCAGGCATTTTGCTTGAGCCGTCAACGGGAACGTTGCTGAACTGAATCGAACCCTGTCGGAAGCCTGCGTAATGAGATGTTTCCGTATAATTGAAAGCGTTGTCTGACCATAATCTCTGCTTCTGCATATCATAACTGATGCTGGCATTCGCAACAGTATCAAAAAGCCAGAACGGAACATATACGCCTTTTATTTCATCAAGATGATTTTCTGATTTAAAAATCGGCGCAAGCAGTTTTTTGCCTTCGTAATGCTTCTTAAGAGCTTCTTTCGCCTGTTCCTTTGTTACCTTGAACGGAATAACATAATCGGGCTTTAAATCACCGAAAAAACTTGATGTCATAACAACAGGATTGCCGCAATACGGACACTGAGCCGCTCCCGTTGTGTCTTCCGCGATAATTTCACCTCCGCAGGACCGGCAGGTATAAACCTTCATGTGGTCGGTTTCGCCGTGTGACCATTCGCCGCCGGCGGCCGCTTCCCATTCCATATTGTCGGCGGCACCCGACTGATTGAGAAGCTCATCGTTTTTCTGCATAGCTTCAACGTCAATCTCAGAGTCGCAGTAAGGGCATTTCATTTTTTGTGCGGAGGCGTCAAATTCAAGCTTGCCGCCGCAGTGGGGACATTTAAAATCAATTAAAGCTGACAAAATAAGTCACCTCTGTTTTGTTGGTAATGATTTTACTTAACGTCTTTATCGTCAAAAACATCGCCGCATTCAGGGCAGAACTTCGGGGGATTATGCGGGTCTTCAGGCTCCCAGCCGCACTTGTCACATTTATAAAGAGGCGCGTCAGCCGGCTTTTTAGCTCCGCAATTCTGGCAGAACTTACCCTTGTTGACTGCTCCGCAGGCACACTTCCAGCCTTCTTCCGAGGGCTTCTTAGCTCCGCATTCAGGGCAGAAATTTCCGGTAGCGGTTGCTCCGCAGGCACATTTCCAGCTGTTTGCCTGTACAGGCTCAGGCTTCTTCGCGCCGCAGTTGGGGCAAAAGTTGCCCGCAGCGGTTGCCCCGCAGGCGCATTTCCAGCTGCCCGCGGCCGCCTGCTGAGCCTCCTGCTGCTGAACGCCTGAGTTATAAAAACTCTGCGCCGCTGTGAATCCGCCGACGCCGCTTGCCATACCCATGCCCATAAACGCGTTGACCGCGCCGTTGGGATTGTTTGCGGCACCTTCAAGAGCGTTGGCGGTGGAATCTGCCATTCTTCCTGCCATCATGAACGGGTTGGATCCGAGAGAAGCCGCGTCCTCAAGCTGATTTATCTTCTTCATGTCCTCTTCCGTGAGGGTAATGGGATTAAGCGCGATTGACTCAACCGTTATACCTCTGCGCTCCGCCCACGTTGAAGCGAGAGTGGTATTGATTGCGTCTTTAAGCTCCTTGGTATGCCCCGGAATCTGAGCGGGACGAAGCTCCAGCTCGGTAAGATAAGCGAACGCGGGCTGAAGAGCGTCAATAAATTCTGTTTTAAGAGTGCTGTCGATTGAATTCCTTTCAAACGCCTTTTCTATGTTGCCTGTAACATTTGTGTAGAAAAGGACAGGGTCGGTAATTCTGTAGGTGTAAGTCCCGTTACATCTAACCTGAACGGTTCTTCTGAATCCGACCTGCTTATTTACAACATCAAACATAAACGGATTCGGGGTACCGAATTTGTTGTCAAATATCTCTTTTGTATTGATATAATACACTCTCTGGTCTTTCGCCGGAGTGCCGCCGAATGTGAAGCGTTTGCCGAGCTGCTTGAAGGTTTCTTTAATGCTGTCGCCTAATTTTCCGGTAAAAATACTGGGTTCTGATGACGCGTCCCAGACAAACTCTCCGGGTTGAGCGCAGATTTCCGCGATTTTTCCCTGGTCAACGATAATCATGCACTGACCGTCCGCAACAGCGATAACAGAGCCGTTTGAAATGATGTTATCGTTTCCTCTTGTGTTTGAAGAACCTTTGCCTACCGTCTTCTGACCTTTAACAACAAGTGTGTCGCTGTTAAGAGAATTGCAGGAGAAATATTCTTTCCACTGGTCAGCCAGTGTTCCGCCTGCCGCCACGAGTCCCGCCTGTATAAGTCCCATAATAAAAACTCCTTTCAGAATGTTGAACAGCATGTTCGCAGGAAGCCTTAAACGACATCAGATAACAATAACCTGCGACACTTAAAATATATCATATAATTATTTGAAAGTCACTACTTTTTTTATGCAATTTATAGATAATTTGTATTTTTCAGCTTGTTTTTTTATATAGACTATGATAAAATTATCGAAAAATATGTCATATTTCATTCGGAGAAAAATATGTTGGATTTTATCAGCGCGCACCAGTCACTACTGGCAAATATTTTCGGATTTTCGGCGATATTTGTTGTTATTCTGATGTATCAGTTTAAGAATCATAAAACTATTCTCTTGCTTATGGTGCTGTATTCCGCCTTGTGGTGCTGCCACTTCGGCGTACTCGGTCTTATGACACCCGTCGCAATGAATCTGCTGAATACAGTCAGAAGCTTTGTTTTCAGTTTCAGAGATAAAAAATGGGCACAGTCAAATATAATCCCGATTGTGTTCCTAATAGCATCGCTTGTGCTGGTTATCTGCACGTGGGACAGTATGTGGAGCATACTTCCTTGCATCGGAACGGCGTTCGCAACCATCGGAAACTGGCAGAAAGACACAACTAAGCTTAAAATTCTGACAATTCCCGTTTGCCTCACATGGTTTACATACAACGCCGTAAGTCATTCGTGGGCGGGAATGTGCAACGAAACACTCGCGTTTATTTCGATAATAATTTCCCTCTGTAATCTACGCAAAGCGAAAAAAGAAATTTCATGATATGCGAAAAAGCTCTTTTGCCGGAAGACAAAAGAGCTTTTTGATTGGAGCAGGGTACGGGAGTCGAACCCGCCTCTGAGGCTTGGGAAGCACCTGTACTACCGATGTACTAACCCTGCACGAACTCAGGGCTGCGGAAACCGCAACCCGTGAAATTTATGTAATCAGTTCTTATCAGCCGCCGCCTGAAGACTCTGGCGCGCTTTTCTGATTTCAGCAATATTTGCGGAAAGAACGTCATCGCTGTTTTTCATTATCTCGCCCACGAAGCGTGTGGTAGCAAGGCGGATGCTCGCCGACCACTCATTAGCGCTCTGCTTAACCGATTCAGCCTTATTTGTCGCGTCCTGAACGATTGCGTTTCCCTCTTCTTTTGCGTTTTTGAGAATTGTTTCGGCTTCTTCTGTTGCCTGTGAACGTACTCTGTCGGCATACTCCTGCGCAAGATGAGCAACTTCCGTTGCCTCAATCATTTTGCGTGCCTGCTCCGCGGCCGCGGAAAGCTTGGCGTTCGCGTTTGCCTCGGCGTTCTCAATAATACCTTTTGCTTTTTCTTTGGCGGCACCGACAATTTCGTCAGCCTGCTTATGAGCGGTTGAAGCGGTAACCGAAGCCTCTGTTGAAGCCTTTTTAATAATGCTGTTGTAATGCTCGACTATTTCCTGCGCTTTCTCAATTTCAACAGGGAGTTCAAGCCTTATGTCTTTAACATAAGTGCGTATCGCGTCAACATCGACCGCTATTTTTGATGAAAAAGGTATATTTGAGCCGTTATCGAGTACCTCCTCAATTAAATCAAGAGTCCCTTGTACGTTCATATTTATTCTTCCTTTCCCTTAAGGCAGCACCGCACAATTCAAGGTGCACGCCTTACTTGAATATTATTTCGTCATATCGTCCGAATTTTTTTGAAATACATCAGTATGTCTGCAAAACTTCCAGACAATCTGACGAAAAATCTTACCTCGTAACCCGCACACCTCAATCGTGCGGTGTTCCCTTAATTCTTTTCACAATATCGTCAGCGATTTCTTCGGGCACAAATTTTGTCATATCAATATTTGCTCCAAGCTCGCATATCTGCTTAACAAGGCTTGACGAAAGATACATATGTTCTGCGTCAGCCGTAACAAACACCGTTTCAACGCCAGGATTAAGCTGTTTATTTGTAAGTGCCTGCTGAAATTCATCTTCAAAATCAGAAACGGCACGCAAACCCTTCACTATCGCAACGGCATTCTTTTCCCTCGCGTAATCGGCAAGCAATCCTCCCGAATAATCAACCTCAACATTATCGAGGTCTCCGGTGCAGCGTTTGATAAGCTCAACTCTTTCTTCCGCGTTAAAAAGCCCGACCGGCTTGCGCACATTAACCATAACCGCCACAATAACCTTATCAAACAACTTCGCCGCACGGCGTATAACGGCAAGATGACCGTTCGTTATCGGGTCAAAGCTGCCCGGACAAATTGCAGTTCTCATTCGTCATCTTCCTTTTTGCGGTATACGCTCAGCACTGTTTTTGAGTATCTGTACTCTCTGAAAAGCTCAAACTCCCCTGCCTGAACAGGCATTTCCTCACCGTTCGGATGTTCGCAGACTATAACGCCGCCGTCACTCATTCTAAGAGCCACAAGAGGAAGAGCTGTCTGAAGCAGTCCCTTTCCGTATGGGGGGTCAAGAAAAGCTATGTCATAAGTTCCCTTAGATGTTCTGATAAACGTAATTGAATCCGCCTGAACAACGCTTGAATTTTCTTTCAGTCCTGTCTTTAAAAGATTGTTTTTAACGCAGGAAGCTGAATCCCTGCTGCTGTCAACAAACGTCGCGTATGCCGCTCCTCTGCTGAGTGCTTCAATCCCCAGCTGGCCTGAACCCGCAAAAAGGTCAAGTACTCTTCTTCCTTCAAGCTCAAACTGAATGATGCTGAACATCGCCTCTTTAACCCTGTCGGTTGTCGGGCGGACATCTTCACCGGGCAGGGTTTCAAGAACTCTTCCGCGTGCTTTACCCGTAATTACTCTCATAATTCCCTCCGGTAAGTAATTCTCAGGATATTATTGCATATTTTAAGCCCTGTTGTCAATCAGTTTTATGAAAATGGTTATAAATTTTATTCGCAATTGCCGTATTTATGCCTTCCGCACGGCAAAGTTCCTCCACAGAAGCGTTTTTTACAGCCGAAACTGTCTTAAATTCTTTTAACAGAGCCTTACATTTTTTCTCGCCGATACCGTTAATTTCAGTCAAAGCTGCGGAAAGAGTTGATTTTTTATGCTTCGTTCTGTGGTAGGCAACCGAGTATCTGTGGACCTCCTCCTGAATTGAGGAAACAAGCGTGAACGCCTGCCGCTTTGAATTTATGGCAATCTCTCCCCCGTTGGTGGCTATGGCTCTTGTGCGGTGAGATGAATCCTTGACCATACCGAAAACCGGGATGTCATATCCGAAAGCCTCGACAATCGGCTTCACCGCGTTGACCTGCCCCTTGCCGCCGTCAAGAAGAATAAGGTCGGGCAGTATTCCGAAGCCCTCACCGGAATCTTTGTGTATCTGATATTCGTTAAGCCGCCTTGAAATAACCTCCGCCATGGAACCGTAATCGTCCTGCCCGGAAAAGCCTTTTATGCTGAAACGGCGATAGGATTTTTTATAGGGCTGACCGTTTTTGAAAACGACCATTCCTGCGACATTGTCACTGCCCATGGTATGTGAAATATCATATGACTCAATAAACACCGGCGGCTTTTCAAGACCCAGAAGTTTTGAAAGCTCATCAAGTGCGGCGGTTACTCCGCCTGTTCTTCCGAGGCTCTGCGCCAGCTTTTCCGCGGCGTTGTTTTTGCACATCTTAACTGTTTCGGCGGATTTTCCCTTTTGAGGAACAATTATCTCAACCTTTCTGCCTGCGGTTTCAGTCAGCCACTCCGTCAGAAGCTCGGTGTCGTCCGTTTCGCCGTCAAGTAAAATCTGCGACGGGATATGCGCTCCGTCAGCGTAGAAGCGTGTTATCATCTCCGCTCTTGCAGACGGAAGATTTTCAAAAAACGGCAGAATGAAATACTTGCTTTCCCGCAGTCTGCCCGTATCAAAGCGTAAAATGCACAGACATGATTTTTCTTCCGTCTGCGATACGGCAAAAAAATCTTTCGGTCTGTTGTCTGTACCGACAACCTTCTGCCGTTCAGACGTTTTTTCAATTGAACGTATCTTATCCCTCAGCTTTGCCGCCTTTTCAAAATCAAGATTTTCCGCGGCTTCCTCCATCTGAGCTTTAAGCTCCTTTACAAACTCCGCGCTGTCGCCCTGCAAAAACCGCATCGCCTCGTTGACAGCCTCGTTGTATTCCTTACAGCTGACCTTTCCGCTGCACGGTGCCATACACTGCTTTATAAAATAATTAAGACACGGGCGGCTTTTTCCTATTTCTTTGGGAAAGCTTTTTCCGCACGAGGGAAGCATAAAAATTTTCCGTGCCTCCTCAACAGAACTCTTAACGCTGAAGGAGCCTGTATACGGTCCGATATACCTCGCGTCATCATCACTTTTCTGAAGCACAGCGGAAATTTTCGGCCACGAACCTTTTGTGACCTTAATGTAGCTGTAGCCCTTATCATCTTTCAGTAAAATATTATATTTAGGGCTGTGCTGCTTGATAAGACTGCACTCAAGCACAAGTGCCTCAAACTCACTGTCTGTCAGAATATAATCAAAATCGTTGACGTGCTCAACCATTTTTCTGACCTTCCGGGTGTGATTATTCTGCGAACCGAAATATGAGCTGACTCTGTTTTTGAGTGCTTTCGCTTTGCCGACATATATTATTTCATTTTTCGCGTCCTTCATAAGATATACGCCGGGAGTTTTCGGCAGAGCCATCGACTTTTTTCTCAATTCCTTCAGTTCCAAACAATCTCACCCCGATGTTATTATATTTTAATCATTTTAAAACAAAAGCAATCTTTCGGAAAACAACGCTCCTAAAGATTGCTTTATCCCATAATTATGCTTTTCGCTCCGTACGGAATCAATTATTCCGCAAAGCCTGAGCTTACCAGCTTAACAAGCTCGTCAACCGCCTGTTCCTCGTCCGCTCCGCCCGCGATTATGCGAATCTGTGTTCCGCCCATAATGCCGAGTGAAAGAACGCCGAGAAGACTCTTCGCATTAACTCTTCTTTCTTCCTTTTCTACCCAGATAGAAGATTTGAACTCATTTGCCTTCTGAATGAAAAATGTTGCCGGACGTGCATGAAGTCCAACCTGATTCTGAATCACTACATCTTTTACGTACATACTCTTTATCTCCATTCGCTTTAGGTTCGTTTATCAATTCCTACTATCATATTATATCACAAAACTTGTCTCCGTCAACGAAAAGAAATGCTGTTTTGAAATATTCGTATTGATTTCCAAATGTGGCTTTTTTAAAGTCAGTCAGTTTGTGCAATTTAACGATAAAAAAATAGCTGTTTTTTGCACATTTACCATTTTTATTCCTCGTTTTCCAAAGAGGACAGATATTTTTTGTCGTTTTTGCTGAGTTCTGCTGTTTTAAGCATATCAGGTCTGCGCTCATATGTGCGTTTTAACGACTGCTCCCTGCGCCATTTATCTATATTGGCGTGATGCCCGGAAAGAAGCACCTGCGGGACCTCGGCACCGTGCCATTCAACAGGTCTTGTATACTGCGGATATTCAAGCAGTGAAGAATAATGACTTTCCTGCTGAAAGGCATCGTCATTGGCGAGAACTCCCGGCAGCATTCTGGAAATGCTGTCCGCAAGAATAAGAGCGGGCAGCTCGCCGCCCGTAAGAACATAATCGCCGATTGAAATTTCCTCGTCAACGATTTCGTCAATAATACGCTGGTCAACGCCCTCATAATGACCGCAGAGAACGGCAATATTTTCTTCTTTCGCCAGTTCTCTGACCTTCTGCTGATTGAGCACCTCACCCTGCGGAGACATATAAATGAGCTTCGGCCTTTTGCCCAAAGCTTCACAAAGGCTCATAAAGCAGTCATATATGGGCTGAGTCTGCATAATCATGCCTGTACCGCCTCCGTAAGGTGCGTCATCAACACGGTTGTGCTTATCTTCGGTGTAATCTCTGATATTTATGCTGTTGATTTCAACAAATCCGTTTTCTCTGGCTCTGCCGATTATGCTTTCGCCCAGCACCGTGTCGCACATATCGGGGAAAAGAGTAAGTATGTCAATCCTCATCTTCAAAAATCCCTTTCAGCGGTCTGATTTTTATTATTCCCGTTTTCACGTCAACACTGTCTACAACATCGGGAATCGCGGGAATAAGGTATTCCGTGCCGTCTTTCGTAATATGCCACACGTCATTCGCTCCTGTTTCGCTGACGTCTGAAAGAATACCGTAAACTTTTTCTTCGTTATCCGCGTCAACAACCGTACAGTCGCAAAGCTCCGCGATAAAGTATGAACCCTCGCTGATTTTCGCGTCGCTTCTTTTCATATAAAGGATTTTATTTCTCATGGCGGAAGCAGCTTCAACGGTATCAACTCCGTCAATTTTAAGAAGCGCTACATTGCCGTGAGGACGGCAGGCGGTAACTCTGACGCTTTTTTGTCCGTTTTTATCGTAATATAAAGTTTTGAACTGTTTGATAAATTCAGGGCTGTCGCACCACGGATTTACACGGATTTCGCCCTTTACGCCGTGAGTGCCGACAATCTGACCCACTTCAAGATATTCTTTAATCATAAAATCACCTGCTGACAAAATCTTTTATTCTGCTGCCGTCATTATATCCTTTTTTGTAAAGCCTATCAAGACTGTCCGCGTTTTTTGAAAGGGTGGTAATCCCGCAGCAGTCATCAGGGGCAATAATAAGACATTTTCCGTCTTTCCGGAGTGCCTTTGCCCTCTCAACCGCTTCGTTGTATATTTCAGTCCTTATTCTGAGCTTTTTCGCTATTTTCGGATTCAGGTGTTTTAAAACCGCAGCCGCTTTGCCGTCAGCTCCGGGCTTCTTTTTCTCGTTGACCGGGCGGGTCAGAATCAGTACAATTTTATCACACCCGAGAGAAAGCGCTCTTTCAATCGGAACAGGGTCAGCGACCCCGCCGTCATAATATTTTCTGCCGTTGATTTCAACGGGTCTGCATACTACGGGAATACATGACGATGCGTTAAACACCCTGTAATTGTCAAGTGAAATATCATCTTTGGTGAAATAAACAGCCTCCGCCGTTTCGGTGTCTGTGGAAACCACATTATATATTCCGCCGTAATTTTTAATATTTTCGTAATTTATGGGATTTTCGCCGCCCGTGTTTGTGAGCGTTCCGTAAACATAATCAAGCCCGATATATGAACCTGTTTTAATAAAATTATGAAAGCTCATATATTCTTTTCTGAACGCGTAATCATGATAGAAAAGATAATTCCTGCCTCTTTGCTTTGCAAGGAAAGAAGCGGTATTGGCACTGCCCGCCGAAACACCTATGCAGCAGTCAAAATACACACTGTCATCAAGACAACGGTCAAAAACGCCCGCGCCGTAAATCCCGCGCAATCCCCCGCCTACATCAATAATACCCGTCATAATATTACCTCATAATATAAAAACGGGAGCTGCGTGACAACTCCCGAATGAATGATTACTCTATCTCAACAGAGATTTTTTCATCGTTTCTGCTTGCGGCTGAACGCATAACCACTCTGATAGCTTTTGCGATTCTGCCCTGTTTGCCGATTACTCTGCCCATATCCTCCTGAGCAACGCTGAGATGATAAACGATAACGCCATCATCATCAGGCTCGTCAACTGTTACATTAACAGCGTCGGGATTGCTTACAAGACCCTGAGCAATCAGAAGCAATAATTCTTTCATTGCAAAATCCCTCACAAATTATTTTACGATACCGCTCTTTTTGAGAAGAACCTTAACTGTATCTGTGGGCTGCGCGCCGTCAGCGATCCACTTCTGAGCCGCTTCTGCGTCAATATTAATCTGGTCTTCACTCTTCATGGGGTCATATGTGCCGATTTCTTCGATAAATCTGCCGTCACGGGGATATCTTGAATCCGCTACAACTACACGATAGAAAGGTGCTTTCTTTGCGCCCATACGGCGCAGTCTGATTTTAACTGCCATTTTAATTTCCTCCAAATATAATAAATAAAATTGTTTATATATCCATCACGTTAATAATCGTGTTGAATTAAATATCAAAGCCTTTAAGCTGTGAAAGGTCAGGTCTGCCGCGTCTCCGTTTTTTCTTACCTGCCGCATTCATCTGCTTAAACATTTTCTGCATCTGCTTATGCTGAGAAAGGAGCTTGTTTACAGCCTCAACGTCTCTGCCGCAGCCCGCCGCTATTCTTCTTTTTCTTGACGGGTTGATAATGTCGGGATGCTCCCTTTCCTGCGGAGTCATTGATGAAATAATCGCCTTGATTTTGTCAAACGCGGTTTCGTCAATCTCAACATCTTTTATCTGTTTGCCCAAACCGGGAATAAGCGAAAGCGTATCTTTAATCGAGCCCAAACGCTTTATCTGGTCAATCTGGTCAACGAGGTCGTTGAGGTCGAATTTATTCTGCTTGAGCCTCTTTTCAAGCTCTTCCGCTTTCTTTTCGTCAAGAGCCATTTCAGCTTTTTCGATAAGAGAAAGCACATCGCCCATGCCGAGGATTCTTGACGCCATTCTGTCGGGATGGAAAACGTCAAGATCGCCGAGCTTTTCACCTATACCTATAAATTTAATCGGCTTGCCCGTAACAGCTCTGATTGAAAGAGCCGCACCGCCTCTTGTGTCACCGTCAAGCTTTGTGAGTACTACGCCGTCGATTCCGAGAGCATCGTCAAACGTCTTCGCGACATTGACAGCGTCCTGACCGGTCATAGCGTCAACCACGAAAAGAATTTCGTGCGGATGAACGGTTGATTTTATATTTTTAAGCTCCTCCATAAGAACCTCGTCAATATGGAGTCTGCCTGCGGTGTCAAGGAAAACATAATCGTAGCCCTGGTCTTTCGCCAGCTTTATAGCCTCCTGCGCTATGATAATGGGGTCTGTCTGCCCCATTTCAAAAACAGGAACGCCTGCCTGCTCACCCACAACCTGAAGCTGTTTGATAGCCGCGGGACGGTAAATATCGCACGCCGCGAGGAGAGGTCTGTGCCCCTGCCCTTTGAGCATCATTGCGATTTTAGCGGTGTGGGTTGTTTTACCTGAGCCCTGGAGACCGCACATCATAACCACCGTTGGCGGATGATTTGCGATTGCGAGGCGGGATTTTGTGCCGCCCATAAGCTCTGTGAGCTCTTCGTTTACGATTTTAATAACCATCTGCGCGGGGGTAAGGCTTTCCATAACCTTTTCGCCGATGGCTTTTTCTGTTACCGTGTTGGTGAAATCCTTGGCAACTTTATAGTTTACATCCGCCTCGAGCAGAGCCATTCGCACATCTCTCATTGCTGCACGGACATCGTTTTCGGTAA
>JAZLLB010000010.1:0-3165 GCA_045597925.1 Acutalibacteraceae bacterium | reverse complement strand
TGCTCTCGGTTGGTCAAAGGTGGCGCATACGCCGCCGTTTACATTTTCAGGTTCTTTGTCGTTTAACTTTTTATTCATTTTAATTTCTCCTTTCAATTAATACGGAATAGGGACAAATGTGTCCTTTTCGGTTTTCTTTTCGTATTCGGGTTTTATAATAACAGGCTCTACAGCAGAAAATGCCGGTTGGTCTATTACTTTTAGTTTTTCCGGAATTACTAATTCTTCATCATTTGTCATTCCGCCGTTTACTGTTTCAAGTTCGTTGTCTTTAATTTCTTTTTCTTTCATAGTGAGAACTCCTTTCAGATATTACGGAAAAGCCGGAAGCGGAATAAAGCAGCCAACTGCGGGTGTATCAGGCTTTGGACTCTGTTCTGTTGCTAATGTTTTTGATGAAGGTGTAACTCCCATTATATTTTCAGATGTTAATGAGCCTTCTATATTATCGATAGTGATATTATCAGAGTATTCTCCCGCTCCGGTTATGTCTTTGAGCTCGTTGTCGTTAAGCTCTCTATTATCTTTATTCATAATATTTACCTCCGTAAATTTAATTTAGTTTAAATGTAAAAATATTCAAGAAAACAACAACCAAATATCATGTTTTTCAGCTCCTTTCGTTGTCTTACATCTATTTATACGATGGTTTTGAAAAAAGGGCTAATAAAAAATAATTATTTTTCAACTTTTATTACAAGCCAACCGGATTCCTGTTCTTCCGGTTCACCGATAATAACACAATCACCGTTCTCACGCTTTATTGTTTCTTCGGTGTTTTCGGGAAAATAAAGAAGTGTTTTACCTTCGATGTGTATTCGCTTGTAGTTATAAGCCGAAAAATCAATATCGCTTACTTTCAATTTAAACATCTTCTGTTTACGAGTGTTATGGTATGACAGTATAAGACATGCTCGCCACAATAACGGCAGTTATTGTTTTGCAGTGTGATACTGTATACATTCATATTTTACAATGCCCACTTCGGAAAGTCAACTTTATTCTGCGGGTTGACTTATTACGCAGCGTAGCCGTTGCAGCTACACTCCCTGTGACGGCTATGCATATATAAATTAAAAGGCACGAAACTGGAATCATCACTCCACTTCCGTGCTTTTTGTCTGTTGTACGCTTTCGGATTCTCAGTTCTGCGTGTTACAGGGTTTACATTGCCCCAGGTCTTACGCTTTCGGGCGTTCAGCTCTCTTTGCTTTTTCTTGGAGAGCTTTTCATAAGGTATGAACTTTTCCATACTTTTTTACCACCATTGATAAGTTTCAGTGAAAATTCCCGCCGACTTCGTCAACGGGATTTTTTTGATTTATATCAATAATTTTGATACAATATTTTCAAGATGGTTATATAACAGCATTATTCCTTTCGTCTGAATACATAGTAGTCCGTATCCATGCCGCCGTATCGGTAGTCGCCGCTTTTCCATTCGATTATCATGAAATTCTCATTTTCATAGCTGATAATCTCATACGCACAGGCGGAGTTGTTCCATTTTCTTAAGAGAAATCCCTTTGTCCAGACCTGTTTATTATCACCGCTGATTTCATCTTTTCCCCAGTCGTAATGGCTTGTTGCACTTCCGTTTTCAAAGAACTCAACGTCAGACCAGAACAGGGGAGTGCGGCTGATTTTACACGGGTCAAAGGCTTCCTTATGCTTAATGAAGTCCACAGCTTCCCATTTTCCTATTACCATTGGGTCATTCACAAAAGGATAATCAGTGTTGTCCTTTCTTGCGATTTCGTCTGTGCGATAATCTTCATTGTCAGCCTGCCTGTATACCACGACCGTCTTTTTTCCTGTATGAAGATGCTTGCCGAGCTTATAATCAATGAACATAAATTTCCGGTTATCCTTTAATTCTGTGTGATACGAATGAACGGAGGTGCTTATTCCGTCGTCAATAATCAGTTTGCCTTTAGTCCAGCGGTAGCACCAGTACGGTTCACCATTGGGAAGAAAATAGATGACATCATTCAAGGCGTACGGTTCAATGTATGGATTATTGTTTTCAAAATCTTCTTTTGAAGCGAATATGCCGACGGCAAGCCATTTGCCCACAATACCCGGGTCGTTTTCAAACGGCAGTGCAATGCTTTGGGACGCAGTAATATATTCGTTTTTCATTTTATTATCTCCTGACAGCAGTTTTTCTGCTTCGTCTATTGCTTTAAGCTTTGTGTTTAGTTCCGCGCGCTTCTTTTTCAGAAGAGAGCTTAGTCTGTCGCCGTCAGATAATATCGACTTTATTTCCGCCAGTGAAAAGCCTGCTTCTTTCAGCAGAATGATTTTTCTGAACTGTTCAGCCTGCACGGCGGAATAGTATCTGTAGCCCGTAAATCTGTCTGTGTATTAGAGTTCAAGCAGACCTGTTTTGTCATAATAACGCAGAACGGTAATTTCTGTATTGCAAAGTAACGCAAATTCACCGATTTGCATAGAATCACCTCTTGTTTTTGTTGTTAAGATGCCTTACAGCGATATAATAAACCTGAACCGAGGTTGAGAGTCAAGAGATATTTTAAATATTATTTATTTTTTGCAGTGTTGATTGATGAAATAAGAATTCTTTTTATTTCAAGACAATCATTTAATAGACTGTTTCCTTCTTCCTCTGTGATGTATTCCGAAATGACCAGCAAACGCAGCCAGTATTCTGTTTCTGCGGTTTCTTTCAAAGCGATATGCATTTTGAAATAAAGTCAGCTTTGCTCTGTCCGTAATTTGCTTCATTTATATTTGCACCGATACTTGTTCCGCTTCGTACAATTTGTTTTGATATTATTGTTTCTTTTTTATTCTTAATTAAATACTGACTTAATTTTATTATTCTTGCCGCAAAATAAACGGATTTATCAATCAAGATATTTTCTTTCAATTCCATCACCGGAGAAATAGTAACATATAGTAAAAATTATGTCAATTATTCATTGTTCATCAGCGAAGCGACTTCATTCTTCATTATTCATTTAGAAAATCCTATCACAATGTTTAATGAATAATGAATATTGAATAATGAAAAATGAATAATACAAAGCAAAAATCCTACCACTTGCGTGATAGGATTTTCGCTTTGGCTGCTCCTGTCAGGCTCGAACTGACGACATCGTGATTAACAGTCACGCGCTCTACCGACTGAGCTAAGGAGCA
>JAZLLB010000009.1:0-4046 GCA_045597925.1 Acutalibacteraceae bacterium | reverse complement strand
CGTCTGCAATGCCTTTTTGGCGCTGGTGGCGGATTTATACATTCCGCACCGTACAAGCTCGTTTATGTTAAACTCAATTTCATATGCAACCACATTGGTGTCTGTAATCGCCAGTTTATTTATCTGCGTCAGCAGAAACAGAATCAGCTTAACGGATGGCAGACTGCCGAAATTATCAAGCCGAAGCTGTATCTGTTCACTGCCGTACTGCTTTTCGGCGAACAGCGTCTAGCCGTCGGTTTTGTATTTTATCTCGCTTTTGCCTTTTGAGATTTTTCTGTTTCTTTTTATGAGCGCATCAACCGCCGAAAGGTCGGGCAGGGCTGAAATGAGCATAATCAGAAAATCCGTAACAGGGCTTGACGGCAGTTTAAACATCTATGGCACCACCTCCTTTTTATAGTCGTTTTTTTAAGTCGAGGTAACTGTTATCTGTTTCTGTTCTCGGTGCTCGAGCTCGAAATATAATCTGATTTTTTCTCTCGGCAAGCACGAACAAGGCGCCCCTTTGGGGAGCTGTCACGAAGTGACTGAGGGGGTAATCTCTCCTTTGTATTCCTTGAGCGCGCCGAAGGTCTGACCGACCTCGGGGTCAGCACGGAGCGGCACATCAAAATCGGGATATGGCTGAACCTCCATAGCCGCCTTCACAAAATCCACAGCCTCGGCGATATGTTCGTCGGGTACAATGAAAATCAGCTCGTCGTGAATCTGCAGTATGGGCTTTAGCCACATTCGTTCGCCGATTCCCTCAACAATTCTCGCCATGGCCATTTTAAGAATGTCGGCGGCTGTCCCCTGTATCGGTGTATTCAGAGCCTTACGCTCGGCGCTTCTGACCTCGGATTTTTCCGACGAATAAATGTCGGGCAAATACCTGCGTCTGCCCGAAAAGGTTTCAACATAGCCGTTCAGGCGTATTTCATCTTTCACCCTGTTCTGCCATTCCGTAAGGCGCGGATAACCGCTTTTGAGATTCGCTATAATCTCCTCGCACCGTTCAAGGGTGATGTCGCTTATGCCCGCGTTGTATTTCAGATTCATATACAGCCCTTTCGGGAAAAGACCGTAAAACACGCCGAAATTACAGCTCTTGGCAATGGTGCGGTGCTCGCCCGTATGCTTGCTGTCGTCAGATTCTTTTTCTTTGCCGAAAATAACCTCCGCTGTCTGCGAGGGAATGTCGCCGTCATTTATATATGTTTCAATCATCTTTTCATCACGGCAGTAAAACGCCCCCACGCGAAGCTCAATCTGACTGAAATCCACAGACAGTAATTTATGATTTTCGGGCGCGGCAATCATATTGCGAAGTCCGCTCTCGTCATTGCTCATTCTCGGCATATTCTGCAGATTGGGAGATTGAGAAGAAAAACGCCCCGTCTGCGTGCCAAGCGGCTGAAGTGACGGATGAATACAGCCGGTAACAGGGTTCAGATATTTTGAATAACCGTCAAGGTATGTTGTCAGAAGCTTTGACTTTTTTCGGTACTCCTCAATATCGCGGATAAAATCAGCAAGCTCTCCCCTGCCGTTTTCGGCGCAGTAATTTTTAAGTTCCGTGAAGGTTGTGTCGTCGGTTTTCGGATTTCCTTTATCGGTTTTCGCAACCACGGGAAGCTTTAAATCGCTGTACAGAAACTTTTTAAAGGCAAGCGAAGAAGCGTTTTTGCCTATGTCAATGCCGCCCGTGACAGCGTCAATTTTTTCTTTAAGTGATTCAAGCTCCGAAAACAGAAGTTCTTTCTGTCTTCTGACGGATTCAATGTCGAAAGGCACGCCGTTATATTTCATCATGCCGCAGTAAACCGCCGTCGGAGATTCGATTTTCTCGCAGATTTCTCTGTGTTTCGGAAGATTTTCGGCAAACCACCTGTTGCAGATGTTATATAAACGCAGAGCATAATCGCTGTCGGCACAGGCGTATTCAAGCGTCGCGTCGTCAGCAGGGTCAAGCTCGTCAAAATGTCTGCCGTCGGTAACATCAGAGAATTTAGTCATCGTCGGAAAAACCTTTTTAAGACCGCTGTCCTGAAGAGTGCGGAACTCCGTTCTGCTTTTGAGCGTTATCATAAGAGCGGCAAGTGTGTCATAGCAGGGAGATGACAGAACTATTCCCCGTGCGTACAGGAACATGGCCTCAAACGAAAGATTGTGAGCGATTTTTATTCTGTCCCTGCACGCAAAAAGTTCTTTGAGATACGCCCACAGCCCGTCCTGCTCCGCGCAGTTCTGACCCGTGCGGTGTTTTAACGGAACATAAACAGCGGTATGCTCCCCCACCGAAAAGCTGATGCCGGTTATGTATGACATGTGAGCGTCAAGGGATGCCTTCGGCTTCGAGCGGTACGGGTCTTCGGGCGAAGTTTCAAAGTCAAAAGCAAATATTCCGCTGTCGCCGATGTAGCTTTTCAGCTCATCTGCTGACAGACACAGTTTATATTTTTCACTTAACAAATCTATCACCTCAAAAAAGTGTTTCTATATATAGTTAAAAATCGGACTTTTGTGAAGCGTTTTTCTTCAATTCCGTCTGTTTTGCGTCAAAAAATATTTTTTGCCGGTTACGAAGCCACCGGCGGGGCGTTGAATCAGGAATCAGTTGAAAAGTAATTCATATATTTCTTTCGGAGCGAAATTACAGGCAAATTGTCTGGCATCCTCTTCAGTCAAAAACATAATTTCCGCTTCTGAGCGTTGACTAAAGGGCGAATATCTCGCGAAGAAAAACTGTCCGTCACAGCCTCTGCAAAAATCTAATCGTTCCGGTAAAGACGCAGGGCCCTCGGGAACCCCGTAACATAAAAACTGCGCGTTGTTGATATAGTCAGGGAAAAAGGATTTGTCTTCTATAAAGACAGCTTAGCAAAGGAATCACAATCAGTATTATATAAAAACATATATACCGAAGTGATACAATCACAAAACAAATCGGCGAACATACGCAATATGAACGATTCCTTCTCCGCAACATTAATTAAGCTCATTGAGTCAAGGCGGGCATCCAAGGCAACCAAATCATTGGACTCTGAAGATGCAGCTCGTTCTCTCGCCGAAAAGTCCGGCATAGGCAATCACACACTGTCACGTTTACGCACAAAGAACGGAACAGAAGTTTCACTCCAGATGATTCTCGGCGTGTGCTGCGGTCTTGGACTTTCTTTAGCAGAAACGGAAATGCTTCTCGATAAATCGCCTTTCCGTCTTCAGCCGTCAATACCGGAGCACTACGCATACAAATCAATCATTCCCCTTTTCAAAGATTTCGGAATCAATACAATAAACGAGATGCTTGATGCGGCAAAAATACGGCGAATCGGCAACCCTAAAGACATTGATGCGGATTAACACCTCATTAAAAAGCAAAAAGCCCGGCGGATCACATCGTGATTCACCGGGTTTATTATCGACGCAATATTTTTACTTATAGACTAACTTAGTTTTTATTATAGATAATAAAAACTAAAGAAAAATGATAATATGATGTAATATTACATTATAAAATATAATTATTTTATAAGTTCTTCAACAGCAACATTTAACAACTCACAGATTTTTGGTATATTCTTAAACGCGGGAGTGCTGTCCCCTTTTTCATAGTGGGCAACTGCTGACCGCTCCAGTCCGAGAGCATCTGCCACCTGCTGCTGCGTTAATCCTGCATTTTTTCTTGCTCTTTTAAAGTTCTCCGCAAACGCCATTGTGAATACTTCCAATCATCGTTTTTCAATATTGTCCAGTATTGCGGTCAATATTCTTGACAATAATATCATAAAATTATCTTTGTTGCAACCTATATTGGTCAATTTGAGGTGATTTTATGGAACAGAAAATCAGAAGAGATTTGAATATGGGCGATAATCTGCGTAAACTGCGCAATCAGAAGGATATATCCCAGGAGAAACTTTGCGCAGAACTTCAAAGGCGCGGCTGTGATATCGGAAGAACCACCTATGCCAAATATGAGGCTGGCGAGCTGAATATCAGAGTAAGTGTACTGATTCAGCTGAAAGATTTTTATAACTGCTCTTATGATGATTTTTTTG
>JAZLLB010000008.1:0-5427 GCA_045597925.1 Acutalibacteraceae bacterium | reverse complement strand
TTAACCGCATTTTATCACCACCGTTTAAGACAATACCGCATAATTAAGGTATACGGATTGCGAATTAAGATTTTTATGAACGCTGTTCCTTCCACGATTCGATTACGGTTTTTTTAACATAATCAAAATCTTTTGTACCCTGAAGATATTCAAGGAGAGCATCGCCGAACTGCGTTTTAAATTCAAGATTGGGAAAAGAATTGAAAGTCCAGTCAATTGTTTCAACATCTCTGCCCATCCAGTCAATTACCTGCCTTGCAAGAGGGTCGGAAGGCCTTTCGTCATCGTCAAATGTGTCAAACGGAGTTATAAACTCGAGCTTTTCGGTAACGTATTTTTTTCCCGTTTCACTTGTGAAAAGCCATTCGAGAAAATCAATCGAAGCCTTTTGCTTTTCTTCGGAAACTTTGCTGTTTATAGAAAAATAATTCTCTGTTCCGATGCAGATGCCCTGATTTTCCTCACCATTCACACCGGTATAGAGCGGCATAAATTTAATATCGCTTTCCTTGACGGTATTACCGGAAACATTTTTAATCTGTGACCATGCCCAGTTCCCGTTCTGCACCATTGCCGCTTTTCCCAAAGCGAATTCTGCCATCGAATCGTCAACCGACTTTCCGCTTAAAACATTTTTTTCACTGACCGAATTATTCGTATATAAATCTATCAGATTTTTGAAATTATCACTGTACTTGAATTCAATCTCTTTTGCTTTATAAGCTGTTGAAATTGTACTGTCGGCACTGCTTTTGCCTTTCATTTCATAGTAAAAAGGCACACTCGCAAGGTGAGAATCCCAACGCCACGTTTCGCCGCCGCTCATTGATGTTGAAGCGAAAACGCCGTCAATACCAAGTTCTTTTTTGTGTTTTGTCATGTCCTCGGCAACGCTTTTCAGCGTTTCAAAATTTTTGATTTCATCTGCTGAGGCTATACTTACGGCTTTATCTGACAGACTGAAATATTTTTCCATTATCTGATTGTTGTATATTATACCGTAGCCTTCAACAACATACGGAATCCCGTACACTCCGTCGCCGTCCGCAACAGCCAGTTCTTTGTCTATCAGATGCTTGTAAAGGTCCGTATTTTTAAGATTAAGGCAGTAGCTTTTCCATGACTGATATCCGACAGGTCCGTTTATCTGAAAAATTGTCGGCGCGTCTTTTTTAGCTATTTCCGATTTGAGGGTTGTTTCGTATGTG
This sequence comes from Acutalibacteraceae bacterium, assembly GCA_045597925.1. Lineage (GTDB taxonomy): Bacteria > Bacillota > Clostridia > Oscillospirales > Acutalibacteraceae > CAG-488. The sequence goes on along the minus strand of JAZLLB010000008.1, from coordinate 4,219 downwards.
TCGCTCGCGGCAGTTACGACCTTTACCGACACACCTTTCTCTTCTTTATATTTTTGTGCAATTTCTTTGTAAATATCCGCAATTTCAGGCTTGAAATTCAGAAAATATATTTCAAGTGTCTGCGGATTTGTTTTTGACGAACACGCCGTTACGGATAAAACGGTAAAAACGCATAAAATAACAGCAAATATTTTTTTCATAATGTACCTCCGATTTATCAACTTGTATTTGCATAATTATTCTGCTATAATATTCTCAAATTATTCAGAAATACAGAAAAGAGGTAAATTTTCATGATTAAGCATATTGTTTTCTGGCGTGTCCGTGAAGATGAGGAAAAACAAAAAAATATGGAAAAAATGAAAGAACTTCTCACTTCTCTTGTCGGCGTTGTTCCGGGACTTGTCAGTGCTGAGGTCGGCTTAAATTATAACCCAAAAGGATTTGATATTGCTCTTTACTCGGTTTTTGAATCAAAAGAAGCTCTTGACGGTTATCAGATTCATCCGGCTCATCTTGAAGTTAAAAAATTTGTTCACTCTGTTATTACCGACAGAGCTTGTGCGGATTACGAAATCTGATATGAAGATTGTTGCGAAAATAAAAAACGGATTCCCGGAAAAATTCGGGATTCCGCGTCAGAGTAATTTGATTGAGGGACTTACAGCACAGATAATATTTGAGCCTGAATTCAGAAATCCCGATGCGATAAGAGGACTTGAGGGATTTTCTCACATATGGCTGATATGGGAATTCAACCGTTCAAAAGAAAGCGGATCTCTTACCGTTCGCCCACCACGGCTCGGCGGGAACACAAGAATGGGTGTTTTTGCTACACGTTCGCCGTTCAGACCGAATCCAATCGGTCTTTCCTGCGTGAAAATTGAAAAAATCGAACGTGATGACATACTGGGTTCTGTAATTCACGTCAGCGGAGCGGATTTGGCGGACGGAACGCCCATACTCGATATCAAGCCGTATCTGCCGAATGTTGACTGTATTCCCGAAGCCGCAGGCGGATTTTCAGAAGATGTAAAGGATTATTCGCTGAATGTATTCATTCCGGAAGAAATAAAAAAAGATTTTTCAGATGATTTTATTAATGTACTTTCACAAATTTTAGCTCAGGACCCGAGACCGTCATATCAGAATGACCCCGAACGGATTTACGGATTTTTATATGACGGCAAAGAAATCAAATTTAAAGTAAACGAAAACAATCTTACGGTTACAAACATAAAAAATATTGAATAACATGAAGCAGGCGCGGAAATCCACACGCCTGCAATTTTTATTTTATTTCAATTTGTGCGCCGCCGATTTTTTCTTTAATCAGTTTATCATATTTTTCAGATACAATTATACTTATAATTCCGTTTTCTGTAAGCTCTGAATTCTTATCAGGGAACGAATCAATTTCCTCCTGAGACGGCTTTAAAACTGTTTCGGCGAGAATATTTTTAAGTCCCTCTTCCCCTGTTGAAATATAATAGGTATAAAAGCTGGTCAAATCAACAGTATTAATTCCGACAGTGCCTTTTTTATCTTTATGCTCAGCGTTATACTGTTCGGCTTTTTTCTTTAAAGCCTCAAAAGATATGTCATCATATATTCCGTTATCACGCATGAGAACGAGCTTTATTTTAGCCTCGACAGCATCTGAAAAGGCTTTGTCTTCGAGGGCTTTTGATGGAGAGTTACCGTCAAAATCTCTTTCCCAGAAATCAGAAAAATCTGAAATTCCGTATTTTTCGGCATACTGACTGACTATTTCAGCTCTGTCTCTAGATTTAAAATATTCTATTTCATCACTCATTATGTTTTCACCGTTTACAACGGCGCAGACAGTGATTTTTTCATTTGAATTGTTCTTTTGCGTACAAGATGAAAAACAAATCAAAATCATAACCGGAATCAGAATAATATATTTTTTCATAGCCGATAAGGTTATCCTCCGAAGTATTCGTGTTTTATTATAAATAATCATAATGAGTTTGTCAAACAGCTATGGTGATAAAAAAAACAAAGGTGTAAATGTCAAGTCAAAATGTCGGAAAACGCCAAGCCGATTTTCGGCATTTTTTCTTCGGCTCGGTGCCGTTGATTTGTACCGTTATCAAACAGATTTTGGGTAATCAATACACGCTTCATAATCATTACTTATATCAGATAAAGGTACATTTTGCCGTTTTATCCGAATACATTTTCTGCAGACAATTCGCATATTTCTATGGGCACTGTGCGGTCTCAGATATACCATATTGGGAAGCTACTTCTCTTTTTTATTGGGTCATATCATTTTAGCACATACATTTGAAGGGGTTTTTTATTTTGCGTTTTTTACTCTGCACAAACGAATTGTGAAGCAGGTTATTTGATATTGTACTTTTCAGCATAATCACATACAATTTTTGAAAAATGTTCGTTTTTGAAGCTGGTCTTAACATCGGTTATGTCGATATAAGCACCCGCTTTCAGATTTTGAATAATTGCTTCAGCTGCGAAACATTCAAAAACATATTCATCTGAAAAAGCAGGCTCTATATCAGTGTTCATTTTTTCATTTATTCCGTTTATTGCATAACGATATATTATGTTATCCTTTCCAAGCAATTTGCCCATTTCACCTAAACATTCAATTCCTCTGCGCATATCAGAAACAGTTATTTTGCCTCTGTAATTCATTGTTTTTTCTCCGCCGGTCAATATATTGTCAATTGTAGTTTCCAAAATATTTGCAAGGTCTATCAAAATCGCCGCATCAGGTAATGTTTCTCCCCGCTCCCATTTGCTGACAGCCTGAAAAGATATATTTAATCGTTGTGCCAGCTCGGCTTGTGTTAAGCATTTTCTTTTTCTTAAAGCATAGATTTGTTCGCCAACTTTTTTTACATTAAAAGACATATTTATTACTCCTTAATTTATACTTGAAGAACTTCATATCTTTATTATAATCAATTTCCATTATTTCTCAATAACTGTATAAGTTATCAAAATCATAACAATCTAAACCATAAGTTGAAATCTAAACTCTTGAAGTGAGAATACTATATACTGCTGAATAAATCAAATTCATAAAATTTTTTAAAAATAATAAACGAGCATTTCGTATGAAAAATCGAGAAAAACAAAGAAAAATCGAGCATTGATGTTTTAAATTAAAAAATCAGAAAAAAGTTGTTGACACAGAGAACAGTTTGTGTTAGTATATTCGGGCAGTAAAAATAAACGGAGGTAAGTTTATGTCAACTTATATGCCTAAAGCAGGCGAAATAGTTCGTAAATGGTACGTGCTTGACGCGGCAGGCAAGCCCATGGGTCGAGTAGCGGCTCAGGCAGCTGTTCTTCTTCGCGGTAAGCATAAGCCCGAGTTTGCTCCCCATGTTGATTGCGGTGACCACGTTATCATCATCAACGCTGAAAAAGCAGTTCTTACGGGCAACAAACTTGATCAGAAAATGTATTATCATCACACAGGCTACATCGGCAACATGAAAAAGGTTAAGTACAGCACAATCATGCGCACAAAACCCACATTCGCCATGGAGCTTGCGGTTAAAGGTATGATTCCCGACACAGTTATCGGTCGCGATGCTCTTACACGTCTTCGTGTATATGCAGGTGCAGAGCACAAGCATGAAGCTCAGAAGCCCGAAACTTGGGATCTTTAATGAAGGGAGGCTATTTTAATGTACGATTCTAATCCTTATTTTTACGGCACAGGCCGCAGAAAGAAATCAATCGCAAGAGTACGTGTATATGCCGGCACAGGTAAAATAATAATCAACGACAGAGAAATCGATGATTATTTCGGACTTGACACACTTAAGCTCATCGTTCGTCAGCCTCTCGAGCTTACAGGCACAACAGAGAAATTCGACATCATCTGCCGTGTAGCGGGCGGCGGCGTAACAGGTCAGGCAGGCGCAATCCGTCACGGTATTTCAAGAGCGCTTCTTCAGTATGACGAGGCTCTCCGTCCCGCTCTCAAGAAGGCAGGTCTTCTCACCAGAGACCCCAGAATGAAAGAGAGAAAGAAATACGGTCTCAAAGGCGCACGTCGTGCACCCCAGTTCAGCAAAAGATAACAACTCAAAAGTCAAAAAGCCTTGTATTGCTTGTGTTTCAAGCCTTACAGGCTTTTTCTTTTTGTCCTGATTTATAAAATCCCCATTAAATCCCCATTACAACTTTTATTTCTGTTAAAATCCCCATTATT
>JAZLLB010000007.1:0-15557 GCA_045597925.1 Acutalibacteraceae bacterium | reverse complement strand
GAAAAACTTGCGCAGCATTTGATATGGAGCAACAATAAAACAATGCGAACGCTTAACAGGAAAAGCCCTGTGCAGATGCTTAAAGAAAAGCTGTCGGCGTGAGCCGCGCCGTCTTCATCTGCTTTTCCAATTCGCCTACGGCTCCGTTCCAAAGCAGATGAAAACATTATACCATTTAGTTCCTTCTTTTTTAGGAAAAATGGGTCACATCTATTTACAACGCAGAGCTGTCCGCTTTTGTTTTACTCTTTTGGTCTTGAAATAAATAAAAAAATATGCTATACTGACAAAAATTACTTTCGGAGGTTTTGCAAATGAAAAAAATATTATCAACAGTTCTTGCAGCTGTAATGATTCTCTCAGCGATTCCGTTCAGCTGCCTAAACGGTTCAGGAATACTGTCTGAGCTTTTCGGAATACAGAGCTTTGCGATAAATCTTGAAACGCCTGTTCTTACTTCCGCCTCAAACGGTGTAGAAGGTGTCAACGTAAAATGGAATTATGTTTTCGGCGCGAATTCATATAATGTGTATAGAAAAACAGCGAAATCCAACTGGGGAAAAATCGGAAATACAGAAGGGACAACTTATACAGATACAAAAGCTAAAAGCGGTACAACATACATATATACCGTACGTGCCTGCAGGGCTTCATCACTCAGTAAGTACGATACTGAGGGGAAATCTGTCGCATATCTCGCCGCGCCTAAAATATCATCAATCGCCAACGGCGTAAGCGGTGTTTCGGTTAAGTGGGATGCTGTCGGCGGTGCCGGTGCGTATAATGTTTACCGCAAAACAGACGGAACAAGCTGGAGAAAAATCGGCAAGGCTTCCTCAACAAGCTATTCTGATAAAACTGCTGAAAGCGGCATGACTTATCAGTATACAGTAAGAGCCTATAAGGGCAGCAATATCAGCGCGTATCGCGATGGCAAGTCAATTCTTTATCTTTCAAAGCCTGTTTTAAAATCTGCGGGCAACACTTCAAAAGGCGTTAAAGTCGCATGGAATTCAGTAAAGGGAGCAATGGGCTACAATGTTTACCGTAAAACAACGGGAAACTGGTCAAGAATAGGCACATCGCTTACATCAGATTATACAGACAAAAACATTAAAAAGAATACAACATATACCTATACAGTAAGAGCTTTGAAGGGTGCCACAATGAGCGGATATGATACAAAGGGCAAAAGCGTCAAAGCTAATCAGACACTCAGCGTTAAAGATAAGGGCTTAATAATTGACCAGACCGGCGGCATCACAACCAAAGGCGATAAGGGTCTTCTCGGATTCGGATACAGCGCAAGCGATATGTGCTTCTACGCAACAGGTAACGCGTGGCAGAGAAACTTCGGCTATACAAGGATTTATGATACCGTATCAGAGCTTATGGCTATAAGCTACGATACGATCAGAGTATTCTTTAAATATAACTATAAAGACTGGATGATTCAGATGTGGAAGGGACAGTACGGCTTTGTTCTTGAAGGAGCGGAAGTCGGTGTTTACAACAAGCCTTCTCAGTCATCTCTTTCGAGTGAGTTTTATAACTGCGCGTCTGATAAAGACCGTCTTCCGATTTCACTTGCGCTTTATAATAACGGATTTAAGCTGTTTAAACGCGGAGCGCAGACATCGTGGTGGATGACCGGATTTGTACTCGGAAAGCTCGGTCTCGGCGCGGCGGTAACTTCTGAGTATACACAAAAGCTTTCGATTACAACATCAATCACGTTCAAAGATGAAACAATGCGTGATGCGTTTATTAACGGTCTTAAAGACGTAAAGTGCATTGTTAATAATGTTGATTACGCGTTTGATATTAAAGACCAGAAGCTTACAAACCCGGGCGAGAGAACGTATTCATTCAAAACAGGTGACGGAACAAGCGCGACAACATCTGCCGGTACATATAAGATTAACGATAATACCGTTACATTATCATGGAAATAAGAGGTAATGTTATGAAAAGGCTGATATCGGTTTTATTGATTCTGATTCTTGCGTTCAGTCTGTCATCATGTAAGAACAAAAAATATATCAAAGACGATGAACAGATAGCCTCAAAGGTCAGCGAGGGCAGCTTGGGCGAGCTTGCCTGCTATTACAGTGTAGATAACAGCGACCGAACGGACAATGAGTTTCTTGTTCATTTTCCCAGTGATGTTTATGACAGCAAAAAAGATAATTTTTATGATGAAAACGCCGAGACTCTTATTCAGTTTACCGGAAAAAAAGTTTTCTATGATAAAAACACAGGTAAGAAAATAGACGAAGAAGATTTGGAATACGGTCAGCTTCTTAAAGTGGTATATGACGGTAAGACTTACGGCAAAAATCCTATAAAAATAAAAGCGGTTAAAGTTTATGTATGTGACTGAATATTAACAAACAAAAACACACGGTCGGAAATTCCGAGCCGTGTGTTTTTACGTGAAAATGCGTAACAGAACAGTAAAAATATATCGGGAGGATTTTCGTCCTCCCGATTTTTGCGCGATACGCAAGCAGCTTCATTATTCAACCGATTTCAGTGAAGAAATCGAATCAAGTTTCTTGAGCCGCATATGAACCAGTACACATACAGACGCGGCAAATACAGATGTCATTACGATTGAAAGCAGATAGCTCCACCAGTAAATTTCTCTTCCGAACATGGCAATGTTTACTTCGGCAATATCAATAATTATTTTGTGAAGCACTGTGCCTCCTATAAGACCTAAGGCTATTCCAGCGACAGTCAGGAAAATATTTTCTCTGTAAACATACGAGGTCAGCTCGGAATCTGTGAAGCCTAAAACTTTTATTGTCGCGATTTCTCTGAGTCTCTCCTGTACGCTGATGTTAGTAAGGTTATAAAGAATAATCAGTGCGAGAATACCTGCGGTAACAATGAATATTACAATAACGACATCAAGCCGGTCAATAACACCGTTAAATGATTCTATCATAATATCGGTTGAAGCAATGCCGGTTACTTCGTTATATGAAAGAAGATCATCCGCGAGGTTCTGTTCATCACCGGAAACTGTATAACTTTCGAGCGAGAGAACTATATTTTTATATTCAGGTGTTTCATCGAATACTTCATTATAGTAAGCGGGGGAGATGTAGATATAGTGGTCAAGATAGTTTTCCGTTATGCCGGAAACCTTAACGCTGTATTCTTTACCTGATGCGTTTTTCAGCAGAAGAGTATTACCTGATTTAGTACCTGTGTCTTTAGCGAGTTTCTCTGAAATAACAGCCCCGCTGTCATCAAGCGTAATCGGTTTGTGACTTTTTCTGGAGCGAAGCAGATAAAAATCAGATATTTTTTCAGTGTCTTCTGGAACAACGATATGCGAAGCTGTTTTTGTCATATCAGATTCATCAGATGAAGATGCCGACATTGTTTTTGAGACGATAAGCATACCTTTTTTAACTCTGAGGTCTTCTTTTATCCGTTTGAGTACTTTGCTTTCGCCGGGAATCTGCGCTTCGTCAAGGGAAACCATGAGGTCGTATTTTGAAACTCCATCATCGCCGTATTGCGCGGAAATTATTTTATCAACCGAATTGCTCAGACCGAAAGCTGAAAGAATAAGTGTGCAGCTGCTTGCTACACCGAGAATTGTCATAACCATGCGCTTTTTGCTTCTGAACATATTTCGCATTGTAATAATTGAGCCGAAAGACATTTTATCCCACAGTGTAGCGAAACGCTCGATAAAAATACGCTTGCCGGGTGCCGGAGCCTTCGGCCGCATAAGATGAGCCGCCTGAACCTTTAATTCGCTGCGGCAGGCTCTTCTTGTGGCAAGAAGTGTAACCGCAAGGGCAAATACTGTGCCGCAGACAATATAAAACCAGTTAAAGCTTATTTTTACGGAGGGAAGATGATAAATCATACTGTATGCGGAGTTTACGGCTTTCGGAAAAATCAGTGTTCCCGCAGCAGAGCCGATTATTGACCCGGCAATACAGGCAAATCCCGCGTAATAATAATATTTAAGAAGCATTTTGCCGTTGCTGTAACCCAGCGCTTTAAGCGTACCGAGCTGCATACGCTCTTCCTGAACCATTCTTGTCATTGTCGCAAGGCACATAAACGCCGCAATTATAAAGAATATTAACGGGAATACGTTTGCAACCGCGTTAATGTTTTCGAGGCTCTGGCCGTAGCTTTCATGACCGGGAAGGTCGTTCTGATAATAAACATACCACGCGGAGCTGTTAAGCTCATCAAGGAAGAGCTGAGCTTTGTCGATATCTCCCTGAGCTTTATTCAGCGAAACTTCAACGTCATGCTCAATTTTATCATAATTCTGTTCGGCTGTTTCAAGTCTTGTTTTGGCCGCTTTAAGCTCTGCTTCGGCGGCTGTGATTTTTTGCTGACCCGTGCTTTCTTCATAGTGAAGCCGCAGCTGAGATTCGGTAATTGCGATTTTTGAAGCGGTAAGCGCTCTCTTGGACTGTGACAGCTGACTTTTGAATATCGTGAGTGCCTCTTCGCCTTCCTGAAGACGTTTTATATCATCGGCATAACCGGCGAGAGTCTGCTGATTCTTTGCGTATATTTCTTCACGCTCTCTTATTGTAGCCTCAAGACCGTTATAATCCGAAAGAGCCTTGTTGTACGCCTCTTTTGCTTTATTACGGGCAGAATCCTGCTCTGAACGCTTTGAATAAAGAGAATTGAGCTCATCGTTCAGCCTGGTGCATCTCTGCTCACAGTCTCTTATTTTTGATTCGATACTGTCAAGAGATACTGAGGATTCCTCAGTCCACATATTTTTTTCCTGCTGTGCCTGATAAAGATCATCTTTTGCGTACTTAAGCTCAGTTTCAACCGAAGGAATTTTATTGCAGGTTGACTGATAGCTGCTTTCCGCACTGTCCCACGCGCTCTTGGCACTGTCGCTTGTGTTTTTATATGAACTGAGATTTGACTTAAGATTGTCAATATCTTTTCGGTCAGCTTTCTGCTTGCTGACGTAGTCATTATAAATCTGCTTGGCTTTTTGAGAACCGTTAAGCTGATTTCCTTTATCTCTTGCCTCATCGGAATCGGAGTCATATTTCTTTTTGCTCGCGTCATAAGATTCTTTTGAATATTTCAGCCTTTTTTTCGCGGAGGCTACGCGGGACTCAAGCTGCTTTTTCTGTGCGGCGATATCGTCTCCGCCTGTATTGATATAGTTCTGAATATCGTTGATTTGGGCTACAGCCTCTTTCAGCTGCCTGGTTGTTTCTTTCTGGAGCTTATTATACTTTTTCTGATTGCTTTTGATTTTTTTGGCATACTCGTCCTTGATGTCTGAAAGTCTTGCGTTAATGCTTTTTTCTGAAGTTTCCTCAATTTTTTTGCCTGTTTTCTCAACAGCGTAACGGTAGTCTTCCGAATAGACACTGTAATCTGATTTGTAGTCAATTGTTACATACGCACTTGTGAAATTGCTGTCAATAAATCGGTTTTCATCAATGTAAAGATACATTCCCAATGTGCCTGAAGCTATATCGGTAGTACCGCGCTCGGAAGAAATATACATGGGAGATGTGACATATCCGACGATTTTATAACTTAACGTTTTGAAGGTATCCTCAAGAGTATAGGTATCTCCGCTGAGCATAATTTCATTGCCGATTGCCAGCTGAGAATATGATTGCGCGGCATAGTAATCAACCACACATTCGCCGGCGTTTTCGGGATAATTTCCTTCCGCAAGGTCAATTCTGTTAATATAAGTGCTGTCAGCGGTACCGGTTTCGGAAAACCGTTTTGCCTCGTCAAAATCAATACCGGTAACGCGGCACGACATCGCGGCGCCGTTTGAGGCGTTGACAATACCGATTCCGTCAACAAAAACAAGGGTGTCGGCATATTTCACACCGTCTGCCGCACCGACCCCGTCAACATCGGCTATCCGGGCGATTTCTTCATCTGTAAACCCTATTGTTGAAAAAACCTCAATATCCATCAGATTATTTCTGATAAAATAATCGTCCGCGGTTTTTTTCATATCGGGAGAAGCAGATTTCATTCCAACAAAAAAGCTTATTCCAAGAGCGATAATAATGACAATCGAAATAAATCTTGTTAGGCTTTTCTTTATGGAACGGAATAAGTCTTTTCTCATTGGTCCGTTCATATATTTACCATTCAATCCTTTCAATGGGTACGGGAGTCTCGTTGATTTCTATTCTGTGAATTCTTCCGCTTCTCATGGTGATAACTCTGTTTGCCATGGGAGTGATGGACTGATTGTGGGTGATTATAATTACTGTCATTCCGATGGCCTTGCTTGCATCCTGAAGCAGCTTCAGAATCTGAATACCTGTTTCGTAGTCAAGCGCGCCCGTAGGCTCATCGCACAAAAGCACCTTCGGCCTTTTTACAAGCGCGCGGGCGATGGAAATTCTCTGCTGTTCACCGCCCGAAAGCTGTGCTGGAAAGTTGTTTGCCCTGTCTTCAAGGCCGACAAGCTCAAGCATTTTTATGCTGTCAAGCGGATTTTCACTCAGCCTCGCGACAAGCTCAATGTTTTCATACGCGGTAAGATTCTGAACGAGATTGTAAAACTGAAAAACAAAGCCTATGTCACGTCTTCTGTAAAGTGTTGTTTCACGTTTATTCTGAGCGGTGATAATTCTGTCGTCAACGATAACACTGCCCTCATCGCAGGTATCCATTCCGCCGAGAATGTTGAGAACCGTTGTTTTGCCGGCTCCGCTGGGACCTACAATAGTGCAGATTTCGCCTCTTTCAACGTCAAAGCTTACGTTTGAGAGAGCGTCAAGAAAAACCTCTCCGAGTTTATATTTTTTTGAAACATTATGAAATTCAATAAAAGCCATGTCTGCACCCCGTAAATAATAGTAGTTATCTGGTCGCGATTGTGAGAATCTGAAGAGCATCAAATGAATTAATGACACCGTCTGAATTTAAATCTCCGCGATTTATCTGCTCTGCCGAAAGCTTGCGAAGACCTGCCGCGAAGTGAAGCGCGAGAAGCGCGTCAAACGATGTAACCTTTCCGTCACCGTCGATATCACCTGAAGGAAGTGCTTTTTTCTGGATTTTTGTACCTTTGACACCGTAGCTCGGAACACCGTAATAAACAATATTCGTATTGCTGTAATAAAACTGAATCCCGGTGTCTTTATAATATTTTACATCATATACCTGCTGAGAAGCGTTGCCTTCGACCGTATATATGAAAGTATCGTCAACATCATAAACAATACCCACGTGGTCGGCATCAGGGTCGCTGTCGTTATTAACATAGACGATGTCGCCCTTCTGCGGCTTATGCTTAGAAAAGGCGTAAACATTTTTTTCGCCGAAATTGCCGCCTTTTCCGTCTGCTGTTGCGTTATTGCAGATGATGCTTTCAGGCACTTTAGCCTGCCGCGCGCACCAGCTTATGAAAATCGCGCACCACTCTGCTGTATATCCGAACCAGTTGCAGTATTCGGTATAGTTTGAACTGCCCTGACTGTATCCGGATAAATCACTGCCGCTGTCACTCTCGTGATAATTAACCTGAGAGAGCGCAACATTTACGATATCGTCAATATAGTTTCCGGTGAGCTTAACCGATGTAAGCTGTTTATAATAATCGCCTGCCTTATATGAAGCTGATACTTTATATGTCGGTGTAAGAGCACAGATGCTCAAAGCTGTCACAGAAGCCGCGAGAATAAAAGATACGGCCGCAATCAGAAACTTTTTCATAGCATACTCCTTCAACTTATAATCGGATAAATTATATCATGCAGCCGCCAAAAATTCAAGGTCACTTATGCATTATTAATGAAAAAGTAACAAATAAGTGCGAAAAAACGGTGTTGCGGTTTGCTGAGTTATAATGTATAATATCATACAGGTATTGCATTAATGCGTGGTGACAGATTATGAAAAATTCATTTAAAACAGCTTATGGCGGAATGGCGGTCGCTCTCGGGACGGTATTTATGCTGCTTGCCTCAATGCTGCCGTTTTTTGAATACGCCGTGCCCGCCGCCGCGGGAATTATTATTCTGTTTGTTCAGACGGAATTAAAAAAGCCGTGGGCATTGGGTGTATATGCCGCTACGTCAATTTTAGGTGTATTCGTTGTTCCGAATAAAGAAGCGGTGGGAATGTATATCGCTCTTTTCGGAATATATCCCATACTTAAATCATTTTTCGATAAACCGCCTAAGGCTTTGTCATATATATTAAAATCGCTCTACTTTGCGGCTGATGTTGTATCTGTTTATTATATCATGATAAATATTCTGTTTATTCCCTCGGCGCAGGAGCTTATGGAGGATATGACAAAATTTATGCTTCCCGTGCTGATTATAAGCGGACTCGCCGCGTTTCTCTTATATGACCGTGCGCTTATGCTTTTTGAAAGAAATTATAAGCTGAAATATCATAAGTATGTTATTAAAATGTTTAAAAGATAGGCGATTATATTTTCTCTACGTGAATTGAATTTTGACAGCTGTTTACCCATTTGCGGATAAGGTTAAAAAATAAGCTCACAGTTCAGTACATTCTGACTGCGAGCTTTAAATTATTTAAGCTATATACCGTTCTTAATTATGCGGTATCGTTTTAAAAAATAAAGTCTTTGCGTTTTCGGCGGTGATATCAAGTATTTCCTGTGCCGTAACTCCTCTTATGCCGGCGATAATCTCTGCGGTGTACGGGATAAGCAGTGAGTTGTTCACTTTGCCTCTGTGCGGAACGGGAGCCATATACGGACAGTCGGTTTCAATAAGAAGTCTGTCATCCGGCACCATTGCCGCAACTGAAACGGGCTTTTTTGCGTTTTTGAATGTAACCGCTCCGCCGAGACCGATATACATGCCGATTGAAAGAATGTCTCTTGCCATTTCGGCACTTCCCGAAAAGCAGTGAACCACACCCTTCGGCTGATATTTTTTCAGCAGCTCCCATGTGTCCTCATGTGCCTCGCGGTCGTGAATGATAACGGGCATATCGAATTTTTCGGCAATCTTCAGCTGGTATTCAAAAACTTCTTTCTGTATGTCGCGCGGTGAAAAATCATAATGATAATCGAGTCCTATCTCACCGATTGCGATGCATTTGTCGTCTTTAAGAAGCTCTTTGATTTCCTGGAAATCATTTTCATCGATTTCTGCCGCTTCATGAGGATGGATTCCCGCGGCAAAATATATTTTTTCATAATTTTGTGAAAGTGACCGGGAACGGATGCTTGATTTAAGGTCACTTCCGCAGTTAACAACAGCGCATACTCCGTTTTCGAAAAGCGACGGCAGCAGAACGTCTCTGCTGTCGTCAAATTTTTCATCGTCATAGTGAGCATGGGAATCAAAAATATTTCTGTATCCCGTCAGCATAATTTCGCACCTGCGGGAATTGAATCGTCAACAAGCAGAAGATGCAGCTTTTCTTCGCCTTTTTCGGTATGAACCGCCGAAATAAGCATTCCGCATGACTCAATGCCCATCATTTTTCTAGGAGGAAGATTGATAATCGAAACGGCTGTTTTGCCTATAAGCTGTTCAGGCTCGTAATATTTGTGAATACCCGAAAGAATGGTTCTGTCTGTTCCCGAGCCGTCGTCAAGTGTGAATTTTAACAGCTTGTCGCTCTTTTTGACGGCTTCGCAGTTCTTGATTTTAACCGCGCGCATATCAGATTTACAGAATGTGTCAAAATCAACATTTTCCTCAGCGTAAGGCTCAAGCTCAATTGCCGGAAGTGCGGCTTTTTTCTGTGCCTCTTTAAGAGCCTCAAGCTCCGCGACCGCCTTTTCAACGTCAATTCTCGGGAAAAGAGCCTCGCCTTTGTTTACGCTTGCCTCAGCTTTAAGCGAACCGTAGGATGCCGCGCTTTCCCATGTTCTGCAGCAGGGACACGCGCCTATGCGGTCAAAGATTTTTTTCGTTGTTTCTGGCATAAACGGAGTGAGCAGAATATTGCAGATTCTGATTGTTTCAAGAAGATTGTACATAACCGCAGCAAGACGCGCCTTTCTGCTTTCATCTTTTGCGAGAGCCCACGGCATTGTTTCGTCAATGTATTTATTTGCTCTGCCGATTACCGTGAATATATCCTCAAGAGCGTCCTGGAACTGGAATTTTTCCATATCTTCTTCATATTTATCGCGAAGAGCTGAAGCTGTTTCAACAAGAGAATTGTCGATTTCGTCAGCTTCACGGTCAGCGGGAAGAGTGCCGCCGAAGTATTTTTCAACCATGGCGCAGGTTCTCGAAACAAGATTGCCTAAATCGTTGGCGAGATCCATGTTGATTGTTTTTATCAGCAGCTCATTTGAGAAGTTGCCGTCTGTTCCGAACGGGAATGTGCGAAGCAGGAAAAAGCGCAGAGCGTCAACACCGAATTTCTCGGCGAGAACATACGGGTCAACAACGTTGCCCTTTGATTTAGACATTTTGCCTCCGTCTATTACAAGCCATCCGTGACCGTAAACGTGCTTTGGCAGGGGAAGCTCAACGCTCATGAGCATTGCGGGCCATATGATTGAATGGAAACGGACAATTTCTTTGCCTACAAAATGGACATCGCAAGGCCAGTATTTATCGAAATCGTCATACGTACCGTTCATATATCCCATAGCTGTCGCATAGTTAAACAGAGCGTCAACCCATACGTAAACAACATGACCGGGGTCAAAATCAACAGGTATACCCCAGCTGAAGCTTGTACGGCTTACGCACAGGTCGTCAAGACCTGGTTTGATAAAATTGTTGACCATTTCATTTACGCGGCTTCTGGGCTGAAGAAAATCCGTATTTTCGAGCAAATCCTGAATTCTGCCGGCGTATTTGCTCAGACGGAAGAAATACGCTTCCTCTTCGGCGTCGTGAACATCTCTGCCGCAGTCGGGGCATTTACCGTCAATAAGCTGGCTTTCAGTCCAGAAAGATTCGCAGGGGGTGCAGTATTTTCCCTTGTACGCGCCCTTGTAAATGTCGCCGTTATCATACATTTTTTTGAAGATTTTCTGAATGGATTCGCAGTGATAACCGTCTGTTGTGCGGATAAAGCGGTCATTTGAAATATTCATGAGCTTCCATAAATCAAGAACGCCGCGTTCGCCCTCAACTATATTGTCAAGAAATTCCTTTGGAGTAACGCCCGCTTCTTTAGCTTTATTTTCTATTTTCTGACCGTGTTCGTCAGTGCCGGTAAGGAACATGACGTCACAGCCTTTAAGGCGTTTGTAGCGGGCCATTGCGTCGGCGGCTACCGTGCAGTAGGTGTGACCGATATGAAGCTTATCCGACGGATAATAAATCGGCGTTGTGATGTAAAATTTCTCTGTGTTCATTTAAAAGCATCTCCTTTTTTACGGTCCGAATGAAAGACCGATATACACCTCCATATATTACATCATATACGCTTAATTGTCAAATATTTATTAAGGCTATACCGTATAATCAGGAGTAAAAAAGCTCAAGGAGTTCTTTGATAAGCTGTTCGATAAAATCAAAAATATTTATTCCAAATTATCTCCCGAAACGCCAGAGGCAAAGATTGTTTCGCAGATGGGCGATGATATCAATGAGCTGAGAAAGCTCTTCGCGCAGGGACTTGTCAACGCAGGGGAGAATTTTGAGTACACAAACAAAAACACCGCCGAAAACAGCGGCGAGAAGTTTGAATTGAGAAGTGATTTTTCAAGAGAATTTGATAATTGGGATAAGAAAAATGATAAGAAAATTTTTTCTATTGGTGTAACCTCAAAGGCGTTACAGAGTATCGGTGTCTCAAAAAAGAAAATCACATGGGATGGTAAAAAAATTCTTAAAATAATGGCTGAACATAGTGAAATGACTGCGGATATTATAAAACAAGTTCCGAAAATTATTGAAGAACCGATAATTGTTATGCAATCTAAAAATATCAACAGTAGAATAACGATGTTCGGTGAAGTATATTCGAACGGAAAACCGCTTCTTGCAGTGCTTGAATTATCGCCTAAAAATAAGCATGGCTATGATTTAGGTGAAATAAAAATTGCCAGTGCTTACGCAAAAGATAAGGCTCAAAATCTTATCAATTCATCAAACATTTTATATATTGAAAGCAATAAAAAAAGAATTAACACTTTTAGTACGCTTACTGGGCTCCAATTGCCGGTCGGCGGTGTTAATCCTATTAATATTATACCCACTTCCACCGAAAAAGTCAACAGTAAAAATAAAGAATCTGCGAGAGACAGCGACTTAACGGAAAAATATCCTAATCTCAATTTGAATCAGGACATTTCAGCTCTTGACGGAGTGCCCGCAATAAGGCTTGTTGACGGTTCGATTCTTCCTCTTGATGAATTTAACGGCAGGCGAATGCTTCATGTTGAATTTATACAGAAAAGAAAGATTGATTTTGAGGATATTGAAAGCGGAGGTTGGATAGGCAACGGAGAGTATGAGCCTTCTTTTACAAGCGATACACAAAGATTTGTTGAGCGAATGTCGGCAAAAAAGAAAGTTGCTGACTTGACAGGTGAGAAATTTGACCAGTTTAAGTATTCCGACCGTGACCCGGAGGCGGCTGAACAGCTCAAGAAAGTCAACAGACAGCTGGATAAAGACAACGCACGGCTTTCCGAAGACCTTAAATCCGCAAAGGAAATGATAAGGCTTCAAAGCAAGGTTACAAAAGGCAAAATGCTTCATCCCGAATCGCTGAAAAACGAGGCAAGATGCCTTATTAAGAGCCTCAACGCAAACGGCAACGCGGCTGAGTTTGCGAAGATTCTCAATGACGCGTACGGCTATATTTTGAACGGTTTTATCTTAATATTTTGCGTTTACCATGTGCTGACTGTTGTTGACTCATCTTCCGACGAGATTCCGTTGGAAATTTTTTCATCAACTGTGAGAATGCCCCACGAGCTGCCGTCCTGTGAAGCGAACGCTCTGCCGTTATGAACGGGGGTAAGACATGCATATTGACACGGTACAATCATATCGCCGTCTGCGGTGTAAATTCCGAATTTACCTCCCTTAAGAACGGTTACGTACCCCTCTGAGCATTCAAAAGGTGTGTCCGCTTCATATTTAAGGGCGTTATAGCCCTCAATCGCGTCAAATTCAAAAGGAATAACCGTTTTCCCCTCCGAGTCAATATATCCCCACTTGCCGTTTGAATCTCTGACGGCAGCTATTCCGCCCGTGAAAACGCCCGCACCGGTGTATTCCTTTGCGCTGACAGCCTTGCCTAAGGATACGAGAGTGAATTTATCCGTCAGCGTGTCGCCGTCACATATCTGCATTGCTTCGGGTATATACGGCGAAAGCTGAGCAGGGTATGCCGTATCTGCGCTGATGTTGACGGACTTTACTGAGGATGAGGCTTTATCCCATCTGAACGTGTAGCCGCTGAATCCCTTGCAGGTATGGTCATACGACCAGAGCTTCTGATTATTTGAGTCGATATGATATGTTGTTGTGTAGTATTCTCCCTCTTTGACTGTAACAATGTAGCCCTCGTAGCACGGGCAGGTCTCGATTGAATCGAATTCGGGAGAGATAACCAGAGTTCCGTTGGAATCAATGAGACCGTATTTATCATCTTTTTTAATGATAAAATTATCGCCGAATGTCAAATCATAGTGATTGGTATCCTGATTGAATTTTACTATCGGCAGTGAATAGATTACCTGTGCCTGAATCGACGGTGAACGCAGCCATTTTTCTGTATATTTTATTGTCTGCTCGGTTGTTTTTTCAGGCTGTACGTTATTGCTTTGCGGCTCGCTTTTGTTTTTACAGGCGGAGAGCTGTAATATGAACAAAGCGGTAAAGGCAAGACAGAGAATCTTTTTGAGATTTTTCATGATTAATTATGTATCCTTTCTTTCAGCGGGATAATGTTACGAAAATTATATTTGATTTTTCAGATTGTGTCAATAACACTGCTCTGTTTTTCTTTATTCAGCAGTTTTTTATATGATAAATCCATGCCGATTGCGCCAAGCGGCGCTGTTATAATAATTGACAGCACAGCAATTGACAGCACGATTTTTCCGCACGGAAGACCCAGCGACAGCGGTACGGAGCCGATAGCCGCCTGAACGGTGGCTTTCGGAAGATACGCTATAACGCAGTAAAGCTTTTCTTTCACGGTGAGCTTTGTTCCGATAAGGCAGATAATCACGCCGACTGAGCGGAAAGCGAGTCCCGCAAAAATCATGATAACAGCGGTAAATCCGGCGTTCATTGTATATCTGATATCCACAGCCGCGCCGACAAGCACGAATAATATAACTTCCGCCGCAAGCCACAGTCTGCCGTATTTGGCAGAAAGGTCATCGGATACCTCTTTGCGGCAGCGTATCTGAATAACGCACGCCATGCTCATTACCGCGAGAAGTCCCGATACTGAAACAATGCCCTCAAGCCACGTTTCTATTGACATAAGCAGAAAAGCTGTTCCGAGTATAATGATGACCTTAAGGCTTTGCCTTATGGATTTTTCTTTTTTATGGGCGTATTCGAATACTGACGCGAGAATAAAGCCGAAAACAGCTCCCGCGGCGATGCCGAGAATAACAGAAACGGGAATGTTAACGAAATCCATCACGGCGGCGGAACCGCCCTGTGCCATATTGATGAATGTTGAAAAAAGCACGATTACAAAAACATCGTCAAGTGACGCGCCGGCGAGAATCATCTGCGGAATCTGCTTGTCGGTGCCGTATCCGCTTTCTGTAAGCTCTACCATTCGCGGAACAACCACGGCGGGAGAGACAGCACCGAGAACCGCGCCTGTAATTGCGGCGTCAAGCACGGACATTCCCATTAGCCCCGGAGCGAATAACACAAACGCCCCGATTTCAAACAGCGCGGGCAGAAACGACATGAGAATTGCGGGTCTTCCGACTTTTTTCAGGTCGGAAACATTCAGCGACAGACCTGCCTTAATCAAAATAATTATCAGTGCCGTCTGCCTTAATTCAGATGATATTCCCAATATTGACGGGTCAAGAAAATCAAGCACATACGGACCCAGAACGATTCCGGTTATAAGCATCCCGATTATTCTGGGCAGCTTTATTTTTTTGCAGATAAGTGCTGTGGCAAGTCCGATTAAAAATATAAGTGATAACGATGCAAGCATAAAAACACTCCTCAATTGTGCTGTATTGCCTTAAATCTTTCTGTTAATAACAGTAAAAAAGCCGACAGCTTCTGCGTATATGCAGAAGTCATCAGCTTTAAAAGCGGTTCAGGTTTCCCATGGGAGAACTTCATTCCCGTAACGGTTGTATTATACACCTGATTTTCAAAAATGCAAGTTTTATTTTATCTGAGTGTAATCCCTTTTTCGTCGCATTCAAAAATAAGTGTGCCGCATATATCCGTACGGCAGTACTGAATATTTCTGTTTTCCAGCTTTTCAAGTGTTTCGTCAGACGGCAGGTTATATGAATTATATCTGCCTGTCGTTATAACGCATATGTCAGGACTTACCGCCGACAGCCATTCGTCGCTTGTGGCGGTTTTACTGCCGTGATGCCCGATTTTAAGTACATTTGACTTTAAATCAGACGGTGAGTATCT
>JAZLLB010000006.1:0-4499 GCA_045597925.1 Acutalibacteraceae bacterium | reverse complement strand
ATTTTGAGGACTTTATAAGGCACGATATGGACGCCGTTGTTCTTGCCAATTACGCCAACGAGCACGCTCCGTTTGCAATAAAAGCCATGAAAACGGGAAAGCACGTTTTCTCTGAGGTGCTTCCGTGTCAGACGATGAAGGAAGCGGTTGAGCTTATTGAAACGGTTGAAGAAACAGGTCTTGTCTATGCTTACGGTGAAAACTATTGCTACATGCCCGCACCGTACGAGATGCGCCGCCTTTACAGAGAAGGAAAAATAGGCGAATTTGAATACGGCGAAGGCGAATATATTCATAACTGCGAATCAATATGGCCAAGCATTACATACGGCGAAGAAGACCATTGGCGAAACAATATGTATTCAACATTTTACTGCACTCACTCAATGGGGCCGCTGATTCACATCACGGGCTTGAGACCTGTTTCGGTTATCGGATTTGAGGGAACAAAAAACGAAAGAAAGCTCCGTATGGGAGCAAAAGGCGGTTCATTCGGAATTGAAATGGTAACTCTCGAAAACGGCGGTATTATCAAGAGCATACACGGCGGACTTTACAAAAATTCTGTCTGGTACACCGTTTACGGTTCACACGGCAGAATGGAATCTGGCCGTGAAGACACGGGAGAATATGTTGACAAAATTTATGTGAATGCCGACGATTTTTCGGGCGACTATACTCATCACGATATTGAGAGCTACAAGCCCGCAGAGAATGATAAAGACAGTGCCGCTTTCGGTCACGGCGGTTCAGACTATTATTCAATGTATAACTTTGTCTGCAAAATTCTCGGTGACGAAAATGCGGATATCATTGATATTTATGAGGCTATGGATATGTTTCTGCCCGGAATGTTTGCTTACCGCTCGATTCTCGGGGGCGGAATTCCCATGTATATTCCAAATCTCCGTAACAGAGAAGAACGTGAGAAATGGCGTAACGATACAGCCTGCACTGACCCGAAGACCGCTGGAGATTCGCTTTTGCCGACAAACAAGCTCGGCACTCCTGAAATAGGCAAAGAAGTTTACGAGAAAATGTATAAGCTCTGGAGAAAAGATTTCGAATCCGATGACGGTTATACAAATCTTGCTATGACACAGGGCAGCAAAAAAGAAAAGTAATTCACCCGCAGTTTGTTTTTCCTACATTGCAGATATTTTTTAGACCGCATAAATGTTGCTTTAGTTCCGTTTGTTGACACAGATACTGTTGCTGGTTTTAATTGAACACAACCGTAAAAACGGCTATAATACGTTGATTTTTATGCAAACGCAAAAAGTGTACGCTTTTCTTTAATATTTTATTTGTCTGTACTTTGAGGTTGTTGAATTTCAGCGGTCCGGATATTTCGCTTTTGATTAATCTATTCTGATGTAGCTTTCCGCAGGAATTGAAACGCCGTTGGCGGAAACACTTTCAGTATTATAATTAACATAAATTTTTGCGGAATTACTGTATGTTGTGCAGAAAACCCCGTTTTTAATCTGCGTATGTCCTGTAATCCGTTCGCCCTCAAGCGAGCCGAGAGCCGTGGCGATACCGGTGTACGTTTCGACAATACCGTTCACGGCGTCATCAAAAAGTATATTTTTTTTGCATCCGTCAGGTTTTTTATAAACAACCGAAAACGAAGGGCATACTCCGTATTCAATGCATCTGAGTGCAGCTTCTTCCGGATTTTCTTCTGTGTTTATTGCGGGTGAAAACAGCACCGTCATGCCGTGAATAACGGATTGAACGAACGGTATTTTATTATATTGCTTACCTTCTTTATACGAAACGCTCATAGGAATGTCTGCAATTGAAGCCGCGCTTTTAACAGTGTATACATTGCCTGAATCAACCATGATTTTTCCCACACCCGAAACAGCGGAAAGCTGCGACAGTATGCCGAGTCTGTAATCGGTTCGTTTCGCTCCGGATTTTGAAAAATCAGACACAAGAATTTTTCCCGAGTCATTAATGCAGTAACCCGAAATTCCGTAGTCATCGGTTTTGCTGATAACAGAGTCAATAAATTCGTTTGCTTTTTTCAGCGTTCTCAGGTGATAGCTTTTCACTTCATCGTTAATTTCATTTTTTATTCCGATGCTGAATGAATACTTATTCATTGCCCTTGCCTCGGAGAAATTAAATCTTCCGAGAACGCTTTCATATGTCAGTACGTTAAGTTCAGGCAAAAGGTCTGTATTTTGAGATTTCGCGTATGAAGCAAGTTCCCGCAATCCGCTTTTTCCGCCTAATCCCGCGATAATATCTGTTGAACCGCTTTCAAAAATACCGGAATATCTGACAGAAAGATTGCTGATGCCCTTTGCTTTTATGCGCTTTATTATATCAGTTGCCTGCGAAAAGGTAGTATATTCCTCGTATTTAAACTTTCTGCGGTTTTTTTTGTATGCTCCGGTAAGGTTAAGTGTTACGGGAACATCGTCATAGCTTGATATTGAGGCTGTACTGAATGTGCCGTTTCTGATGAGCTGTTCACGGCAGGCGGAGGCGATATCAGAATAAGTCGCGTTGCCTTTTGAGAGAAATTTATAGCAGATTGAAACAGAAGCGGATTTGTTTTTGAAGCAATACAGCGAATTGCCTTCGGTTTTTACGTAATCAATTGCGAAATGTGCGGAGATTCTGCTGAACCCGTCTTTTGACGAGACAGCCTTTATTTCCGCCAGCTCCTGCGCTGAATCAATTATGGCGGCGTAAGCACTGTCGCCGTTTTTTATGCCGAACGCGCCGATTAAAGCCCGATTGGATTTTTTATTTTCAACGCCGTAGTCATCACCGTAAACCCTGCATGAATATTCACTTTGTCCGCTTTCGTAATAAGGAAACGCGAGCGCGCCGCATCCGTCGGGGATAAGCAGGAAATCATTCTCGCCCGCGGATTCAAACGCGCCGAAATATTCGAGAACGGAAAAATCCGTCACGGCACAGTCTGTATTTTCTCCTACACTTTCTGTTTTTGCGTCAACAAAAAAATTACCGTCTTTCAGTGTATAATTAACTGTAACGGAATAAGCAATGCCTGACTTTCCGGAACCGGGAGTGTCGGTCATGGTGTAAGTTACTTTCACACCGTCATCTTTTATCTTATATTTATATTCCGAAAACGCGACGCTGTTGGTCTGCGAATTTAAAATATGCATTCCGTCAGCAGCCGCCACGGTCATGCTTACCATTGAAGCGTCAGAACCGTTTGGCATCGCGTACCATTTTTTGCCGTCAACCGTATCTCTTATAATAATTGCGGTGGTGGAGCTGTCAAAATACATTCTGAGATATCCGGATTCCGCTATTCTTTCATACTGACTGTCTGAAGCATCGGCAATAACACTTTCAGCGCGGATATCATCGCCGCTTTTAAGCGCAACAACATCCACGCCGTTTTTTCTGAAAAACGCCGCTGCCAAAGCAAGACTTACAGCAAGAACAACGCACAAAATCTTGATAATAGCACGAAAGAACTTCATATTATCACCGTTATTTTGAAAAATCTATAACATTGCGGCTTTCATTATAATAAATAAGCGGAGAAATCACGCCCATAAGCGCATTTGCACCGAGCATAATATTGGAAACCGTACTTACGTTAAACGGCAGTATGACAATATCATTTACACCGCACAGAATCATTATAACAATGAACGAAACCATCTGCATAACTGTTTTTATTTTGCCGAAAATGTTAGCCGGAATAACTTTTCCCTGCGCCGAAGCAATAAGCCTCAACGACGAAATAATAAACTCACGCGCAAGAATCACAAGAACAATCCACACATTGCAGAGATTTTCTTTCATAAACGCCAGAAGGCCCGCGGTAACAAGCATTTTGTCAGCAATGGGGTCAAGAAACTGACCGAAAACAGTTACAAGATTGTTTTTTCTCGCGAGTCTGCCGTCAAGCGCATCTGTTGCCGAAGCAAAAGAAAACAGAGCAGCGGAAACAAAGAATCTGTAAGGTATATCAAGCAGAAAAACCGCAAGAAAAACAGGAACAAGTATTATTCTTAAAACTGTGATTTTATTTGGAGTGTTCATTTTTATTCAACCGCCTTACCGATAAGGTCATATTCATTGACACCGAGAACCTCAACGCAGACAAAATCACCTTCATCATATTCTCCGTCCGCGCTGAAATGAATCTGCGAGTCGATATCAGGAGCGTCCATATAAGTTCTGCCGAAATATGTGTCTGTATAGGCATCATATCCTTCAACAAGAACATCATATGTATTTCCGATTTTTTCGCTGTTCTTTTCATTCATGATAAGATACTGGTCATTCATTATAATTTCGCCGCGGCGAACCTTATCGTCTTCTTCAACCTGATTTTCCATATCCGCGGCAGGCGTACCTTCCTGAGGTGAAAACGCGAAGCAGCCCGCTCTGTCAAATTCCATTTCATTTACAAAAACGGCAAGCTCCTCAAATTCTTCTTCACCCTCACCGGGGAAGCCCGTGATAAATGTTGTTCTGATAACAACATCGGG
>JAZLLB010000005.1:0-17247 GCA_045597925.1 Acutalibacteraceae bacterium | reverse complement strand
TGTTGGAACATCTGGCGACTGTATAAGAATCCTGTCTTCACCCTCAAATGTCTTTTCCTCACCGCCGTTGAAGTAGAATGTAACGTGAGCATATTTCTGTGTTTCGGCAATACGAAGCTGTGTCATATTTTGGCTTGCGATATACTCACCCATTGTCATTTTAAGCTCTTCGGGCGGAAACGCGACGGATACGTTGGGCATTGTCTCATCATACTGAGTCATGCAGACATAGTTGAGCGGGAAAAATCCGTTCTTTCTCACGAATCCGTCAAAGCTCTCGTCAACAAATGTTCTTGTAATCTGACGCGCTCTGTCGGGGCGGAAGTTGAAGAACACAACGCTGTCATTAGCCTTAATTGTTCCGTTTTTGTCAACAACCGTGGGAATAATAAATTCATCTGTAACGTCCTTAGCGTAAGATTCAGCCATGGATTCAACAGCGTTTTCGTTCTGAATACCTTCGCCGTAAACCATCGCGGCATAAGCCTTCTCAACTCTGTCCCATGCGAAGTCACGGTCCATAGCGTAGTATCTTCCCGAAATAGAAGCGATTTTACCAACGCCGAACTCTGCCATTTTATCTTCCAGGTCTTTCACAAAGCCTTTGCCTGATGTAACGGAAACATCACGCCCGTCCATAATGCAGTGAACGTAAACCTTTGTAAGACCTGATTTCTTTGCCATTTCAAGAAGTCCGAAAAGATGCTCAATGTGGCTGTGAACGCCGCCGTCTGAAAGAAGTCCGATAAGATGAAGAGCTGAGTCATTCTTCTTACAGTTTTCAACAGAAGCCCTGAGAGCTTCAATATTAAAGAAATCGCCGTCCTGAATAGACTTCGAGATTTTAACAAGCATCTGATATACAACTCTGCCTGCGCCGATGTTTGTATGACCGACCTCGCTGTTGCCCATCTGACCGTCAGGGAGACCTACGTCAAGACCCGAAGCACCGATTGTTGTATAAGGATTCTCTGCGAATATTTTAGAAAGATTGGGAGTTTTGGCGGCTTCAATTGCGTTGCCCTCTGCACCGGGATTGATACCGAAGCCGTCCATAATACATAAAACTACAGGTTTTTTCATTTTTATCACCAAATTATATTTATTACTTAGTTTTACAGACCCGCCGTATGACGAGTCTGTTTTAATTTGAATATAATTAAATTATCTGCTTGCCGCCTTAACGATAGCCGCAAAATCGGGGGCTTTAAGTGACGCGCCGCCGATAAGTCCGCCGTCAACATTAACTTTAGCAACGAGGCCTTCCGCGTTCTTAGCGTTCATTGAGCCGCCGTACTGGACTGTAAGAGCCTCCGCGGCGTCTTTGCCGTAAGCTTCCGCAACCGCCGCGCGGACAAATCCGTTGCCCTCATCAGCCTGGTCGTCAGTAGCTGTAACACCTGTACCGATTGCCCATACAGGCTCATAAGCGATTGTTACGTTCTTGAGCTGCTCTGCCGTTACGTTTGTAAGAGCCATCTTCGTCTGGAATTTAAGGAGAGTTTCCGTATATCCGAGTTCTCTCTGTTCAAGAGTTTCACCAACGCAAACGATAGGCTTAAGTCCTTTTTCAAGAGCCTTGAGTGTGCGGAGGTTAACCGTCTGGTCTGTTTCGCCGAAATAAGTTCTTCTCTCTGAATGGCCGATTACAACGTACTCAACACCTAATTCAAGAAGCATATCGGCTGAAACCTCACCTGTATATGCGCCGCTGTCTTTAAAATGAACGTTTTCAGCACCGATTTTGATATTTGAGCCTTTAGCCGCCTCAACCGCCGCGGGAATATCAACAAAAGGAACGCAGAGAACAACTTCACAGTCCGCGTCAGCAACAAGAGGTTTCATCTCACTGATGAGGGATTTTGTTTCCGCGGGAGTTTTGTTCATTTTCCAGTTGCCTGCGATAATTGCTTTACGAAGCTGTTTATTCATAATTTACAAGTCCTTTCATTAAGGCAGCACCGCACAATTCACGGCGCACGCCCTGCTTGAATATTATTCTGTATATGCCTTGTTATAATTATTTATCATTAAGAGCAACAATACCGGGAAGCTCTTTGCCCTCAAGAAATTCAAGAGATGCGCCGCCGCCTGTTGATATGTGTGACATCTTATCCGCGAATCCGAGCTTCTGAACCGCTGCCGCTGAGTCGCCGCCGCCGATGATTGAGATTGCGCCTGAATCCGCAACTGCTGTTGCAACTGCGATTGTGCCTGCTGCGAAATTGTCCCACTCGGAAACGCCCATAGGTCCGTTCCAGATTACTGTGCCGCTGCCCTTGATAGCTTCCGCAAAAAGCTCCTGCGTCTTGGGACCGATATCAAGACCCATCCAGCCCTCGGGAATGTTATCACTGCTGATAATCATAGCCTCAGTGTCAGACTTGTATTCTCTGCCTACTTTATTGTCAACAGGGATAAGGAACTTAACACCCTTAGCCTTGGCTGTTTCCATCATTGCTTTAGCGTCTTCGATTCTGTCAGCCTCAAGAAGAGATGTGCCGATTTCATAACCGAGAGCCTTCATGAATGTGTATGCCATACCGCCGCCGATGATGATTGTATCGCACTTCTCAAGAAGGTTTGTGATAACGCCGATTTTATCAGATACCTTAGCACCGCCGAGGATGGCCACAAGCGGTCTCTTGGGATTGGCAAGTGCTGTACCCATGAAATCGATTTCCTTCTGAATAAGATAACCGCAGGCCGCGGGAAGATAATCCGCAACACCCGTTGTTGAGCTGTGAGCTCTGTGAGCCGAACCAAACGCGTCATTAACATAGAGGTCGGCAAGTGAAGCGAGTTTCTTTGAGAATTCGGGGTCATTCTTTGTTTCTTCTTTATGGAATCGAACGTTTTCTATGAGCATAACCTCGCCGTCTTTAAGCTCAGCGGCGAGTGTCTGCGCGCTTTCGCCGACAACGTCTTTTGCCATTTTAACTTCCTGACCGAGAAGCTCCGAAAGACGGACGGCAACGGGAGCAAGAGAAGCGGCGGGGTCAAACTCGCCCTTGGGTCTGCCGAGATGTGAGCAAAGGATAACCTTTGCGCCGTTCTTTACAAGATACTGAATTGTGGGAAGTGATGCGACAATTCTTTTATCGCTGGTAATCTTGCCGTCTGCAAGAGGTACGTTGAAGTCACAGCGTACAAGAACCTTTTTGCCTGCTACGCAAAGATCTTCAACAGTCTTTTTATTAAGTGCGTTCATTTTAGTTCGTCCTTTCACGTTTTCTTTAGTTTATTATTAATAGTTATAGCAATTTATTCTATAATAAAAAGCTGAATTTTGCAAGCATATTTCAATTATTTTTTCTGATTTATAAGTATTGACATAAATAGTTAAATAATTCACATCTTTTTTATTGAAATACACATCATACCGATTATTTATTGCAGATAAAAAAAGAGAAGCCGCAGAATTCGGGCTTCTCCACATTCAATTATTATTCAACCCCGAAATATTTAACAGCATTATTATAAGCCACATCCTGCATAATGGAGCCTAAAAGTTCCATATCACTGTCGGGATAAAGTCCGTTTTCGACCATATTGCCAACCATTCCGCAAAGAATACGGCGGAAATACTCATGACGCGGATATGACAGAAAGCTCCTTGAATCGGTAATCATGCCGACAAACTTGCCTAAAATGCCGAGATTTCCGAGAGCCTTAAGCTGCTCACGCATACCGTCAAGATTATCGTTAAACCACCAAGCCGAACCGAACTGAATTTTTGACGCCGCTTCGTCTGACTGGAAATTACCGAGCATGGAACCTAAAACATAATTGTCTTTGGGATTGAGCGTGAAAAGAACAATCCTGGGCAATGCGTTTTCCTCGTCAAGCGAATCAAGCATTCTCGAAAGACCGTGCGCGATTTCACGGTCATCAATTGAGTCAAAGCCTGTATCGGGACCTATTGCTTTAAACATACGGGCGTTATTGTTTCTCATTGCGCCGATGTGAATTTCGCAGCCCCAGCCAAGTCTTGCGTACTCTTTTGCAAAGAATCTGAAAAGCTCTGTGCGGTATTTATCACATTCCTCAACTGTGAGGGGCTCCCCTGCCGCGCCTTTTTTGAATATCGCCTCAAGCTCGTCATCGTTCGCTCTGTTATACGGAACATATGAAAACGCGTGGTCGCTGGCACGACAGCCCATCTCTTTAAAAAATTCAATTCTTGTTTTGAGAACATCGACCATTTTTTTGTAGCTGTCAATTTTTTCGCCGCTTACATCTTCAAGCGCCTTAAGCCACGGAATAAATGTGTAAAGCTCAATGTTAAGAGCCTTATCGGGACGGAACGCCGGCAGAACCTTGCATTTGAAAGTTTCATCTTCCGCAAGAAGCTTATGATATTCAAGCGTATCCGCCGCGTCATCTGTGGTGCAGACGTATTTTACATTTGAATTTACAATTAAATCACGGGGCTTAAATCCGCCCGCGGCGATTTTCGCGTTGGCTTCACTCCATATTTTATCGGCTGTTTTTTCACTAAGCGGTTCATAGATACCGAAATACCGCTGTAATTCAAGATGAGTCCAGTGATAAAGCGGATTTCCGATGCAGTATGGCATAACCTTTGCCCATGCCCTGAATTTCTCATAATCCGAAGCGTCACCCGTGATGTATTTTTCACTGATGCCGAAGCCTCTCATCGCGCGCCATTTGTAATGGTCGCCCGCAAGCCAGAGATATGTAATATTTTTCGGCTGTTCATTTTCATAAATCTCCTTCGGAGAAAGATGACAGTGCCAGTCAAAAATCGGCATTTTATCAGCGTAATCGTGAAAGAGAGTTTTCGCCGCTTCATTATTCAGCAGAAAATCCCCGTCCATAAATTTTTTCATAGTAATATATCCTCCTTATAACAGCCAGCCGTTTGGTCTGCTTCCGGTCTGTCTGACTGTATTTTTTTCTTCCGCATCGTTTTCCTGAACAGGCGATTCAGCTTCCGCTGTCTCTGATGTGAATTTTTCAATAGTTGATTCGGTTTTTTCAACACCCGTAAGCTCACATAGAAGCTTCACAGCCGCCTTTGCCCCGTCAGGATTCACCGAATAATATGTTGCTGTTCCCTTTTTGCTGCTTTTGATAATTCCCGAAACACACATCAGCTTCAGATGATGCGAAAGGGTTGACTGCCCGAGTTCGATTTTTTCAAGCAGCTCACTGCCGCATTTTTCGCTTTCAAGAAGAAGTTCAAGAATTTTAAGTCTGTTTTCATCGCCGAGTGCCTTGAAAATATTAGCGTTATCTGTGTAATTGCCTGTCATAAAATCACCGCCTGATTATTATTTTATTCGTTGTCTTCTTTCAGAAGCCCGTAATACCTCGCGAACCAGTAAGGAAGCAGGAAAAGCGTACCCTCCTGTGAATGATGCCTGTCAACCGTATCTGTTTCAAACACGCTCGCGTCCGGTCTGTGAACGTTTCTCTCGTCATACGGCAGGGGAATTTTCAGCTGTGGAGCCTCATGCCACTCCTCCTGCTCCGTATCATATATCAAATCTTTGCGCTTTGAATTTTCCGACCGATATTGAACAAGGTCAAGAGGAATCTGCCTGAGCGACTCAACACCCTCAACAAGGTCTTCATCTCTGCCTGTGAGCAAAGCGTGAACAAAGCAGAACATCGGCTGTTTCTCAACTCTTTCATACTGCCAGTGGTCTTCGACTCCGCACAGATAAAGAGAACGAAGATTTTCGTCTTCTTCAAGCCTCAAAAGTGTAACCGAGGCAAGGAAGCCCAAATTATCGTCAATATGGCAGATATGAGCGTCACGAATTTTATGCTGCATCGCGTTCAGCGGATAATGATATTCCTTAACAAAGCTGTCATAAAGATTTTTATATTTCTCATCGCCCGAAATGTGATACGAAACCTTAAGGAATCCCAGCAGCTCGAGGGAATTTATTCCTCTTTCAAAATACCATTTATCATCGAGATTCAGAAGATTCGGATTCCACGCCGCCCATGTTGTAGGCAATCCGTCATGGTCAACAAGACGGTAGTTATTTCTTATTATATGCTCCATTATGCCTAAAAGCGCAGTACGGATTTCTTCTTTTTCATCTTCGTCGGCGCACAGGTCGTAATAAATTGACTGTGCAAAAAAATGGCTTGTCATTTCATCACTTGATGTTTCGCATTTCCACTCAGCCTTACCGTCGGGAGTTTTAACCCATTCGTGATTTCCGTCACCGAAGCCCTTCTCACCGGGATAGCGCACGGCTCTTGCGGTAAATCCCGGGATTCCCGTGATTTTTGTGAGCAGATTTATCGCTTTATAAGCCTCACGCGCATTTTCTCTTGCTTCTTTTTCGCCTGTTACGGCGTATCTGAAGCTCTCAGCCGCGGCATAGAGTCCTGTCCATGAGCCGTCATTATCGGAAATATGAACATAGCCTGAGTTGATATCGTAATTCTCGATAATTCTTTCAGCTACAAAACCGTGACGTGAATGATATTTCTTTATATTATTTTCAAATTCGTTCGCTTTTTCAATAAGACTTGTTTCGTATGACGATATCATCGAAACGCCCTTTTCCGTAGCGGCAAAAATTTTTCCTCCATCGTGAGTTACCGCAACATCGCTGATTTTATTTGACATCACCCATCTGTCGGCTGAAAAATATTTGCATCTGCCCGCGTTCTGATATATTACACCGATATCCGAAGCGTAATATCTGCCGCCTTTTTCATCGGTAACAATTTTATACACAGCGTTTTTCGGAAGAGTGCGTATTTTATCCGCAGTAAGCCACAGGTGCTGATTATCATGAATCGCGGCTCCGTTATCAGTTCCGAGCCAGAGATAACCCGCATTGTCAAAGCGGATTGTGTGAGTCTTTGTTTTGGGCATATCGCTGAACTGAGGAAGAATATTTTTCCATTCCATTCTCTTACCGTGAATAACGCTGATATTAGTTTCGGTTGAAACGTAAATTTCTTTATCCGAAACGGCAAGGCTCAGGCCCTCTCCGCCCTCAAGAGAACGATTGACAAAATCATTTTCCGCTTCATAATCTGTGCCTATAAATCTGCCTTTTGTGAGAATCCACAATTTCCCCCGTTTATCACAAACTTCAACAAGCCTGTCTTCAAAAGTTCTGACGAGCTTCAGTGAATCTTCGTCTAAACAGTAAAGCTCGTTTTCCATACATACGGCGATTTTACCGCAGCTGAGAAGAGAAAGCGACACAATTTCTTTATTCAGAACATCTTCAAAAACGGGAACAAAATTACTGTCCGAAAGTTTATAGAGACCGCTCTGCGTACCCGCGAAAAGAGTGCCTTTTTTATCAATAACAAGGCAGTTGGTTTTCGGATTCAGAAGTCCGTTTTCACTTGTGAAATTCAGTTTTTTATACTGCAAAAATCTGCCTGAAACGTAATATCCGGTCTTTGATTTCATACTATCTTCCTTTATATCAAATATTGTTTATTTTTCTCAATAAGAATAACACCGACAACCGCTTTTATATAAATTCCGTCAGCTCTGTATTCTTCATTCAAAATCACACCGTCTTCACGGATTTTCGCCGCAACACCGCCGTCTGTATACGGAATAAGAAATTCCGCCTTTCTTCTTGTCGGCGGAAGCGACAGCTGAATTGTAGCCAGCAGCTGAGGCAGACCCTCGCCCGTCAGAGCCGAAATCATGCAGAATTTGCCGATTGAGGGCAGTGCGTAAAGATTTTCCGCCTTATCGCATTTATTCATAACCGAAACAATCGGCTTGCCCCGGCAGCCCAAAGCGTTCAGTAAATCAAACGTTACCTGAATATGCTCGCCGCAGTGAGGGTCAGAAGCATCGCATACATTGAGAATAACCGTTGAGTTCGCCGCTTCTTCAAGAGTGGATTTAAAAGCCTCTACAAGCTTGTGAGGGAGTCTTCTGATAAATCCTACCGTGTCTATAAGCTGAACTGTATTGGCGTCGGGTAAAGTAAGTGCTCTTGCAGTCGGGTCAAGCGTTGCAAAAAGCTTGTTTTCGGCAAGCACGCCCGCCTGCGTAAGAGCGTTCATAAGAGTTGATTTGCCCGCGTTGGTGTAGCCGATTATAGCAACGGTTTCAACGCCGTCTTTTTCTCTGCGGCGGCGAAGCTGTTCACGGCGCTTCGCGATTTCCTGAAGTTCTTCCTCAAGATTCTGAATCCTTTTTCTGATATGCCGCCTGTCGCTTTCGAGCTTGCTTTCACCGGGACCTCTTGTGCCTATGCCGCCGCCGAGTCTTGAAAGCTCCGCTCCCTTGCCGCCCAGACGCGGAAGCGAATACTTCAGCTGCGCCAGCTCAACCTGAATTTTGCCCTCTCCGCTTCTCGCGCGGGCGGCAAAAATATCAAGAATGAGCATAGTGCGGTCGATAGTCCTGACATCTGTTTCGTTTTCTATATTTCTTTGCTGTGACGGAGTAAGCTCACAGTCAAAAATCAGCAGGTCGATTTCATTACTTTCGCAGTATTCCTTTATTTCTTCTATTCTGCCGCTGCCGATATATGTGGCGGTATCAGGCTTATCTCTTTTCTGAATTACACGCGCGCTGACTACGGCACCCGCTGTTCTCGCAAGCTCCTCAAGCTCGTCAAGGGAGTCTTCGGCATCATATATGCCGAGGTCAACGCCGACAAGCACGGCTTTTTCGGGTTCTTCGCTGTGTGTTTCAACTAATTCCATATATGCTCCTCAAAATCCGTTTGGATTATTTTTCTGCCAGCGCCATGTATCTTCACACATTTCTTCAAGTCCTCTTTCAGCCTTCCAGCCAAGCTCTTTAAACGCTTTTGACGGGTCTGAATAGCATGTGGCAAGGTCACCTTCACGCCGCGGAGCAATTTTATAATTAACCGCTCTGCCCGAAGCGTTCTGGAAAGCCTTAACCATGTCAAGCACGCTGTATCCGGTGCCTGTGCCGAGATTATATACATTAACCTCTTTTGTTGAAAGAACCTTCTCAACAGCCTTTATATGACCGAGAGCCAGGTCAACGACATGAATATAGTCGCGTACTCCCGTACCGTCATGTGTATCATAATCATCACCGAAAACGCTCAGCTGCGCCAGCTTTCCGATTGCCACCTGTGAAATATACGGCATAAGATTATTCGGTATTCCGTTGGGATTTTCGCCAATCATTCCGCTTTTATGCGCGCCGACAGGATTGAAATAGCGCAGAATCGTAATACTCCATTCATTGTCGGAAGCATATAAATCCTGAAGAATAAGCTCAATCATATATTTGGTTGTACCGTAAGGATTCGTTGTTCCGCCTATTTTCATATCTTCCGTAAGCGGCGAAGCGTTGTCCGTACCGTAAACCGTTGCGGACGAGCTGAAGACAATCTTTTTGCAGCCCGCGTCACGCATAGCCTCGCACAGAGTAATTGTTCCGCCGATATTGTTTTCATAATATTCAAGAGGTATTATGCAAGACTCACCCACAGCCTTAAGACCCGCGAAATGAATTACAGCCTCTATATCATTCTCTTTAAATATTTTATCAAGAGCTTTTTTATCACGGATATCCGCTTCATAGAATTTAAAATCTTTACCCGTAATTTTTTTCACACGGTTAAGACTTTCCGGATTGCTGTTATAAAAATTATCGAGAACAATAATTTCGTATCCCGCATTAAGAAGCTCTACGCAGGTGTGCGAACCGATAAATCCCGCACCGCCTGTTACCAATATTGACATATCTGTTCCTCCAAAGTATAATGTTACAAGTATATTATATAATCATCATAAAATAAAATCAACACAAAAAGAGGCATATATGAAAAATTTATCAGATATTAACGTAGTAAAAGATGTAATGAGCCACCACGGTTTTACTTTTTCAAAAGCTTTGGGGCAGAATTTCATAATCAATCCGTCTGTCTGCCCGAGGATTGCCGAGGAAGGCGGAGCGCGTACGGGCGTTTGTGCGCTGGAAATCGGCGCGGGCGTAGGCGTTCTGACGGCAGAGCTCGCGAAGCGTGCGGACAAGGTCGTGTGCGTTGAGCTTGATACAAGACTTCTTCCCGTGCTTGACGAAACTCTTGCCGACTTTGACAATGTTACGATTATCAACGAAGACGTACTTAAAGCGGATCTGAACAGAATAGTTGAGGAGCAGTTCGGCGATATGCCGTTTGTGGTATGCGCCAATCTCCCCTATTACATTACCTCCCCCGTTATAATGAAGCTGCTTGAAAGCAGACTGCCCGCTGAGTCTGTCACCGTCATGGTTCAGAAGGAAGCGGCGCAGAGACTTTGCGCAAGCGTGGGTAAGCGTGACGCTGGAGCTGTCACTGTCGCTGTTGATTATTACGCTGAGGCTCAGAAGCTGTTCGATGTCGGCAGAGGCTCATTTATGCCCTCTCCTAATGTAGACAGCGCGGTTATCCGTCTTGACATAAGAGAAACGCCGCCCATCAAGGTGAGCGACGAAAAATTCTTTTTCAGATTTGTGAAAGCGGCGTTTGCCCAGCGCAGAAAAACAGCGTCAAATTCGCTCAGCGCGGGACTGAGTCTGCCGAAAGAAACAGTAAACAGAGCTATTGAAGCCGCAGGATTCTCAGCCACCGTCCGCCCGGAAAGTCTCTCTATGGAGGAACTCGGGAATTTAAGCGAAACGCTTTACAGCATTATTTCCGAATGAGCGGTATGATTTACGGTAAGAGCTTTATGTCGCCAATCGGTATGATTACGCTTGAAGCAGATGAGAACGCACTGCTGAGCGTGAAATTCGGCAGCACAGATAAAGAATACGTTCCGAACAGCATAGCCGCACTGGCTCTGGAAGAAATTACGGAATATTTCCGTGGGAATCTTAAAAATTTCACAGTGCCGTACAAACTCTGCGGAACTGATTTCCAGAAAAATGTGTGGGCGGCATTGACAGAAATCCCGTACGGCGAAACCGTAAGCTATGAGGATATCGCAATCAGAATCGGCAATCCGAAAGCGTGCAGAGCTGTAGGTATGGCTAACAATAAAAACAGGCTGCCGATTATCGTTCCCTGCCACAGAGTTATCGGCAAAAACGGAAGTCTCACAGGCTACGCAGGAGGAATTGAGATAAAAAAACTTATTCTGAATATTGAAAGACAGAAAATTTCGCGGAAGAAAATTTGATCTTCTTCCGCGGGGATGTTTTTATCAGAGCTTAATGTATTTCTTTCTGAGTCTGTCAACTCTGCCGTTGATTACGGAAAGAACCGCCTTTGCCTCTTCTCTTTCCTCACGGGTGCCTGTAACATACTGCTTCATGAGTCTTCCCTCTTCACAGCAAAGCTCATCATGAATCGGGAAATAATTTTTAAGCAGGAAGCAGGAATATCTCACAAGTCTGCTGTCGCCGACAATACGGAACTCCTCACTGATTGTGTCAACCGCGACAGAATAGAAATCCTTAATTGATTTAATAAGCTGCGTACGCTCATTCTCGGGAGAGAAAACTATTGTGGAGCATATAAAGGCTTTTTTATTTTCGGCATACGAGCTGTGGCTGTCAGTACTGCCGACTATCGGAACAGCATTTCCCTTTGCCTTTTCCTCATAATATCTGACTGTCTGAAAACCGTTCTGCTCATAGTATCTTTCGCCGCCGAGAACCTCAAACGCATCAAACGGCTTTTGCTTGAACATATAATCCGTGAAAATTTCCGGCGAATGATAACCCTCACGTCTTTTCCAGTTGGGATGAGCGAAAATACCCAGACCGTTTGCCTTTCTGATTTCATTGAATATCCACTCACATACGGCGTAAGGTATTCTTTCAATATTGTCCGGTAAATCCGCGCTGTCGGCAAGAGCCTGCATTTTATCCTCAAACTCTCTGAGCGTCATAACCTCGGGGGCTTTTTCGGGCTTCAAGGCCCTTAATTCCGGGTCTTTGCCGACCTCCCCAACATGGACGGATTCAAGCATCGCGTTAACAGAATACTCACCGCCGAAGTTGATAATATGTATATCATTTTTTCTGCCGTTGACTTCGGGCAGCTGAACTTCCTCACCGGGAACCATTGTCAGCTCAACAGGGCAGTCCTTATAAGCGTTGATTGCTCTGAGTGAGGGATAATATCTTCTGTGGTCTGTAATCGCGAGAAAATCATATCCGTAACGGCGGTAGTTTGCCGCAACAACCTCGGGCAGCTCATCGCCGTCTGAAAAATACGTATGAAGATGCAGGTCACCGATATACGGATAACGCTTCGCAAGCTCACCCTCAACCGCATAAACACTGAAAGTCTTAAAAATTTTCTTTTTACCGTCATCATCTGTTCCGCTGAAAACAAGATTATATTCCTGCTCTGATTCAAACGTATGAGTGAACACAAACCCGTTATCCTCTGTGCAGACTGCTTTCATTTCTTTTTTATTGCCTGTGAGCGGAAAATCCGAGCTCTGACCGCCGTCAAAACCGATAATTTCAAGATTATATTCTTCACCCTTAATAAAATCAGGGTCGCTTCCGAGCGATCGGATAGTTATTGTAACTTCTTTCCCGGCTTCAAAAACGAGCGGGAAAACGTCATATTTCTGTAAATCGGGGTTAGGTTTAAATGCCATGATGAAATCTCCTTTTACTAAGTTAAACTGATTTTATCATACGGAAATAAAAAAAACAAGGCAATTGAAAAATAAAAAAATCTGTGCTATTATTTTTACGAGGTGATGAGTTTGATAATCGAAGAACTGTTCAAACTGCGTGATGAAAAATACGCCGAATTTCAAAGTAAACTTACTCCCGGCGTGGCACCTGAGCTTTTTATAGGAGTCCGTGTTCCGGATATCAGAAAACTCGCGAAGCGGCTGTTAAAAGAAAACAAAGAGGAAACTGACAGCTTCATTAATACCCTGCCCCACAAATACTATGATGAGAACATGCTTCACGGATTACTGCTTTCGGAAGAAAAGAATTTTGATAAATGCATAAAACAAGTTGACGCTTTTCTGCCGTTTGTCGATAACTGGGCGGTATGCGATATTATGTCCCCGAAATGCTTTAAAAAGAATAAGGACACACTGCTTACGCATATCAGAAAATGGTGCGAATCAAAAGAGACATACACCGTACGTTTCGGTGCCGAAATGCTGATGTCCCATTATCTTGACGCGGATTTCAAAGCGGAATATCTTGAAATTCCGGCCGGAATTGAATCAGATGAATACTACGTTAAAATGATGGTTGCGTGGTTTTTCGCGACCGCTCTGGCAAAGCAGTGGGAATTCTCAGTTCCGTATATCGAAAACAAAAGACTTTCGCCGTGGATTCATAACAAAACAATTCAAAAATCCGCAGAAAGCTACAGAATAACCGACGAGCAAAAATCATATCTTCGCACTCTTAAAGTGTAACATCTCCGTATAAACAAAAAGATGGTTCAAAACAGCAAAAAGCTGTCGGAACCATCTTTATTTTTTACCGTTATATCGCAAGAAATTTCTCAATCGCGGATAAATCAAGCAGTTCTTTATCCCTGATAAATTCATAAAACGCCGCTGTGATTATTTTTGCTCCGTCAACGGAGTTGCTCTCTACATTATAAGGCATAACAGGGTCATGAACACTCTGACGAAGCAGCAGCCAGCCATCGCCGTGTTCTTTGTCGGCGGAAATCCTTATGCCGTCACGGTTGTCATCAGCGATTTTCCAGCCGTCTTTGCTTTCAAAATATTCAACAAGCTCGTCGAGAACCTTTGCGCCGTATGCTTTGAAATCATCGCACTTTATGTTGAAGCGAAGCTCCGCTTCTTCCTCAGGCTGTTTAAGTGTCGAGAGAATTTTCTGAATTGACTCAACACCGCCGTCTTTCGCCATATATATAACGATTTTCGTCATAAGGTAAGCACCGTCATCAAGATAATAATTCTCTTTGAACGCTGCGTGACCCGATGTTTCCATAGCAAGCGGGCAGAATTTTCCCGCCTTATTAAGTTCAATCTGCTTATTGATTACGTTTTTGTACCCTCTCTTGAAGCGGTAATGCTCACCGCCGAGAGCCTCTATAAACTCACGCAGACCGTCGCTTGTTACGGAGTCTGTGACAATAACGCCTTTCTGACCGTCAAGAGCTATTGCGGAAGCAAGCGCCACAAGGCTGTTGCGGTTGATTTCTTTGCCCGTCCTGTCAACACAGCCGGCACGGTCAACGTCAGTGTCAAAAATTATACCTAAATCCGCTTTCGCTTTAACGGTTGCCTCGCACACGCTTGCCATAGCCGAGGCGTTTTCTGGGTTCGGAATATGATTGGGGAACATTCCGTCAGGCTCAAGGAACTGACTGCCCTCAACATCGGCACCTAAAGGAGCAAGCACGTTTTTCGCGTAGAATCCGCCGACACCGTTTCCTGCGTCAACAATGATTTTATAACCTTTAAGCGGCTTTTCATAATCTTCCGCCTTAACGCCGTCTTTAATCATTTTGCGAAGCAGAGCGGCGTAATCCGTCATATAGTCAACAGCCGTTACCTTTGAAAGATCGGCTTTCGAATCAGCTGTCCGGTTTTCAGCCTTTTCAAGAAGAACGGAAATGTCCTCACCCTCAAGTCCGCCTGCGGGAGTGAAGAATTTAAGTCCGTTTCTTTCCCACGGATGATGACTTGCGGTAATCTGAACCGAGCCGTCGCACTTCAAATCAAGTACGGACATGAACATCGCAGGTGTTGAAGCAAGAGCGCAGTCGAATACGCTGACACCCTTTGACGTAAGTGCTGCGATAACAGCTGATTTTATTCTTTCGGCGGAAACTCTCGAATCGTGACCTACTGAAATTTTCAAATCGGCATAATTTTTACCCGTTCTTTCGCAGAGTAAATCCGCAAACGAAAGGGAAATTTTCTTAACAATCTCATCAGATAAAAACAGTGGTTCGCTTTCAAATCCGTCAGCGGCAAAGCCTCTTATGTCGGTACCGCTTTTTAATGCCTTGTAGCTCATATTTTTCCTCCTTGTGTTGAAACATATTCGTCAGAAATTTCTTTTAAGAATTTATACATCGGAGCAAACAGTCTGTACGCTTTTTCAAGCTCCGTTATCAGCTCATCTTTCGCCAGTATTTCAAAATCGGTTCTTTCAGCCTTGAAGCACATATATTTTACGTTATAATACGGAAGCACCGCAGGTGACGGGTTACCCGGCTTCGGCTTTTTATAGCCATCGCCTGAGAATGAAGCACCCGCTTTTCTTACGCTCTTAACCGCTTTCAGAAATTCGTCCTCACGCTCAATAAGATGACGGCGATATATTGCCATAAGCGCGGGCGGCGTTTCAAAACCTCCTACGCCGTAGGAAAAGCAGTCCTGCCTCACCTCAAACCACATACACGGGTGCGTTTCCCATTCGTGCTTCGGGCGCATGAACATTATCCACAGGTTATCTCTGTATAAATGCTTGTCGTTGGTGAAACGGTTGTCACGCCTTACTCTTGACACCATTCTTACAGGGTCAAGATTCATCATATCGTCAATTTCGTACATAAGCGGAGAAAGTTCGCCCGCAATCTGCCGCATGGGCACGATAACGCTCTTTTTTATTTCTTCCTTGTGCTCCTCATAGAAAGGCTTGCTGTTTTCAAACCTGTTCTGAGCGAGAAGCCACAAGGCTTCCGAAGTTATTCCGTTATACCCCATCAGAGCAACCCCTTTTCATACATTTCTTCAGCTGCAAGCATTACGCCTGTTTTCGCGCTGTAAAAATTTATTCCGCCCTGCATCCACACAGCATAAGGAGGGCGAAGCGGTCCATCTGCCGAAAGCTCAATTGAAGAACCCGATGTAAACGCTCCCGCCGCCATAATAACCTTATCGTCATATCCGGGCATATCCCACGGCTCGGGAGTAACAAAGGCGTCAATAGGTGAGCCTTTCTGAAGTCCCTGACAGAAAGCGATAAGATTATCGGCAGACTCAAGCTTTATGGTCTGAACAATATCACAGCGTTTATCTGAAGATTTCGGTGAAGTTTCAAATCCCAGCTCCTCAAAAATCGAAGCGGCAAAAACGGCGGTTTTAAGAGCCTCCGCCACAACTGACGGAGCACAGTATATTCCTAAAAACAGCTCACGGCTCATGCCGAGAGTAGCTCCCACTTCTCTGCCGAGTCCGGGAGTTGTGAGCCTGTAAGAACACTTTTCAACAAGATCGTGTCTGCCTGCGATGTAACCGCCTGTGCGCGCGATTCCGCCGCCTGCATTCTTTATAAGAGAGCCTGCAATAAGGTCAGCTCCAACCTGCGTAGGCTCTGTCTTTTCAACAAATTCACCGTAGCAGTTATCAACAAAAACAATTGCGTTGCTGTTCTCTTTAACTATCTTTATTATTTCACCGATTTCTTCAACCGAAAGACTTGGACGGGTTTCATATCCCCTTGAACGCTGAATATAAACCATTGTAATACTGTCATCAAGAGCCGCCTTTATGGCAGGAAGATCAGGCTTCTGATTTTCATTAAGGTCAACCTGCTTGTATTTAATTCCGTAATCTGCAAGAGAGCCCATACCCTCGCCTTTGCCGTCGATACCGATAGCAGAATGAATGGTATCATACGGTGTACCTGTAACGCAAAGCATTGTGTCACCCGTGCGAAGAATACCGAAAAGACCAACGATTAGAGTGTGAGTTCCGCAGGTGAAATTGTGACGGACAATAGCGTCCTCTGCACCGACAATTTCTGCAAAGACCTCGTCTATTTTCTCTCGTCCCCTGTCACCGTAGCCGTAGCCCGTTGAAGCGGCAAACATACTCTCGCTGATACCGTTCTTAACAAAAGCAGAAAGCACCTTTTGCTGATTGTATTCGTTAATTTCCTCGATTTCAGAAAACTTCTGCTCAGCCTTTTTCAAAGCTGTTTCAGAAGCGGATTTTATTTTGTCGCTAATTTTAAAAAATTCGTTCATTTTCTTCACCTTTTTGTCTTTTAATCACTCTATTGGCACGCTGTGAACGCTGATTTTATCACATTTCTGCTTGCCGTAATTTATATTTACACCTTATTCCATTTTGCAGACTTTTTTCGTAAAACCGTAGCTTTTCTTTGTGTATAACTGTGATTCATAAAATCCATGGGCTTTCTCTCTTTGAAGTCCGCTGTTGAGCGAGATAACGCTAACATTGTTTTTGCTTGCATAACTCTCAACTTTTTTAAGAAGATTTTTGCCTATTCCCCGTCCTCGGTATTCTTCCGCAACAGCAAGAGCGATAATTTTTACTGCATCATTTTCAACCTCAAAGGCGATAAACGAAACGGCACCGACA
>JAZLLB010000004.1:0-21762 GCA_045597925.1 Acutalibacteraceae bacterium | reverse complement strand
CGACGTTGCGGGCACAAGAAAATATACAAGAAGCACACAGCTGAAAGCATCAATCACATTGTATTTCATATACTGAATCTGTTGGTGAAGTCCTTTGAGCATTCCGTCAACCGACATATCGCAGTACATAACAGGAATCAGCGGCGATAAAACACGGATATAAAATCCCGCATGGGTATCATTATAAAACGCCTGCGACAGCGTATCCGCCGTGAAATACATAATCCCCGCAGTGCCGATTGAAAAAAGCAGTGTAATATGCAGTACACGGTGAATCATATAGTCAATTCTTTTTGTATTTCCGGATATGTGATGCGATGAGATTTCAGGTACAAGCAGTCCGGAAAGCGAGCTTAAAAGAGCTGACGGATACAGCACAATCGGAAGCGACATTCCGTGAATCGTTCCGTATTTTGCGATTGCGGCATCGGCAGAGGCGCCTGATTTTTTCAGACCGCGCGGAATCAGCATATGCTCTGCGGTACTGAGAATCGCGCGCATTTCAGATCCGAAGGCATCGGGAAGAGCGATTCGCAGAAGACCGCTGAAAAGTCCTTTTTTATTTTTTTCGGTTTCGTGTCTTGAAGCGATACGGTATAAGGTATATGAGCATATAAGAGAAAACACTTCGCCGACGCTTATACCTGTAACGATTGCCGCGCAGGAGCTCCCAAGCCCTTTTTCCGCCGATTTAAGGCATAAAACCGTGACGGTGATTTTTACAGCCTGCTCAAGCAGCTGAACAAACGTATAGCGAAGAATCTTGCTTTCAGATGTAAAATACCCGTTCAGAGCGGCAGATGCCGATACAAACGGCAGACTTAGCGAAAGAATTTCAATCGGGCGGCATGCGTCTGTACTGCCTATCCATTTTGTGCTGATAATGCCGGAGCAGCTGTACATAATAAATCCAATCAGGCATCCGCAGAAAGAGGCGTAAAAGAGGGCGCGTTTCATAATCTGACGCTGATTATAAAATCCGAGGGCAAGACTGTCCGCGACCATACGCATAGAAGCAAGTCTTATCCCCGCTACGGAAAACGTAATACTCATGCCGTAAACAGAGCTGATGAGCTGAAAAAGACCTATGCCCTCAGCACCGATTCTGTTACTGAGATATACATTAAAGCTGACAAGCACTGTCCGCATAATAAACGCCGAAGCTGTCAGCAGCAGAGTATTGTATAAGAGCTTTTTTGCGTTATTCATATATTTCACCCGATATATATCTATGCCGCGGTGAAATAAAAA
Organism: Acutalibacteraceae bacterium; assembly: GCA_045597925.1. Classification (GTDB taxonomy): domain Bacteria; phylum Bacillota; class Clostridia; order Oscillospirales; family Acutalibacteraceae; genus CAG-488. The sequence continues at coordinate 20,511 of JAZLLB010000004.1, read as the reverse complement.
TATCAGTACAGCAATCAAAAAGACGGCCGGTAAGCAGAATACGTACCCGAACCGTCTTTATATTCTTATTGACTTAATCAGTCTTTCTTTGCTTTTCTCTGTTCTTCAAGAATAGCTCTTACCTTAATGGGAAGACCGAAGAGATTGATGAAGCCTGCTGAATCCTTTTGATTATAAACCTCGTCTTTATCGAATGTTGCGAAATCCTCGCTGTAAAGTGAATAGGGTGATGTAACTCCCGCGTTAATCATGTTGCCCTTATAGAGCTTGAGCTTAACGTCACCGGTAACGTTTTCCTGTGTTTTGTCAACGAAAGCGGAAAGAGCTTCTCTGAGCGGAGTAAACCACTGACCGAAATAAACAACCTCCGCGAACTTCTGAGCAACAAGCGCTTTGTAGTGCTGAGTCTCTCTGTCAAGGCAGATTGTTTCAAGAACCTCGTGAGCTCTGTAAAGAATGGAGCCTGCGGGATTCTCATAAACGCCTCTTGATTTCATGCCTACAAGGCGGTTTTCAACTATATCCGCAAGACCGATGCCGTTTTTGCCGCCGATTTCGTTAAGATATTCAACCATCTCAACGCCGCCCATCTTTTTGCCGTCAACAGCAACGGGAATACCCTTTTCAAAGCTGATTGTAACATATGTGGGTTCATCGGGAGCCTGCTCGGGTGAAACAGCCATTTCAAGGAATCCGGGCTTATCATACTGAGGCTCGTTCGCGGGGTCTTCGAGGTCAAGACCTTCATGTGAAAGATGCCAGAGATTTTTGTCTTTTGAATAGTTTGTTTCTCTGTTTATTTTAAGAGGGATATTTCTCGCTTCCGCGTATTCGATTTCTTCCTCACGGGATTTAATATCCCAAACTCTCCAGGGAGCGATAATCTGCATATCGGGTGCAAATGCCTTAATAGCAAGCTCGAAACGAACCTGGTCGTTGCCCTTACCTGTGCAGCCGTGGCAGATAGCGTCAGCGCCTTCAGCCTTTGCGATTTCAACAAGTCTCTTTGCGATAATGGGACGGGCGAAAGCTGTGCCGAGAAGATATTCGCCTTCGTAAACAGCACCTGCCTTAAGTGAGGGAAATACGAAATCGTTGATGAAAACGTCTTTGAGGTCTTCGATATAAAGCTTTGAAGCACCTGTCTTGATAGCCTTTTCTTCAAGTCCGTCAAGCTCTGTACCCTGACCTACGTCACCGGAAACAGCGATAACCTCGCAGCCTTCATAATTTTCTTTGAGCCAGGGGATAATGATTGATGTATCAAGACCGCCCGAATACGCGAGTACGATTTTTTTAATTTCTTTCATTTTATTTTCCTCCGAACTGATATTCAATGTTTATGCATTTATTATACACTAAAGTGTGTATATGTCAATAGTTTTTTGAATATTTATGCATAATTTTATATTTTCGTGTATTTTGCCGAATTACACAATACAAATATTCAAAATTTATCAAACCTGCCAGAAACCAACCTTTTTCATGACCTTGCGGAGGGTCTTCTGCGCGGTGTAAGATGCTTTTTCTCTGCCGATTTTAGTGCATTGCTCAAGATAAGCCTTGTCGTTTATAAGGCGTGAATATTCATCCTGAATGGGTTTTATGCACTCGATAACCGCTTCCGCGACGGAATTTTTGAAGTCGCCGTAGCCCTTGCCGTCAAAATCCTTTTCAATCTGAGCAAAGTCAAGACCCGTGCAGGCGGAATAGATGGACATAAGATTGTTTATTCCGTCTTTGCCGTCACCGTAATAAACTCTTGCCTCGGAATCTGTAACAGCTGATTTGAATTTTTTGGCTATAGCGTCGGGAGTGTCCAGCATACTGACAGAGGCCTTGGGATTTGTGTCTGACTTGGACATTTTCTTTGTCGGGTCCTGAAGCGACATAACTCTTGCGCCGACCTTGCCGAAAAACGGCTCGGGAACTGTGAACGTAGGGGAGTACGCCTGATTGAATCTGTCCGCGATATTTCTCGCAAGCTCCAGATGCTGTTTCTGGTCAGCGCCGATAGGTACAAAATCCGCCTGATAAAGCAGAATATCCGCTGCCATAAGTACGGGATAATCAAAAAGACCGACATTGATATTGTCCGCGTGCTTCAATGACTTTTCTTTGAACTGTGTCATTCTTGACGCTTCGCCGAATTGAGTGTAGCAGTTAAGAATCCATGAAAGTTGTGAATGCTCCGGAACGTGACTTTGAACAAAAACAACATTTTTCTGCGGGTCAAGACCAATCGCGAGCAGCAGAGCGTACATTTCCATTGACTGCCTGCGAAGCTTCGCGGGTTCCTGACGGACTGTAATCGCGTGCAGGTCGGCTATGGCATAGTAGCAGTCGTAATCATCGCTCATATACTTCCAGTTTTTAAGCGCACCCAGATAATTGCCGATTGTAGGTACAGACGTGGGCTGAATACAGCTTAAAACTATTGATTTTTTTTCATTTTCCATAATAATCTCCATTCTCCGCTAAAGTGTCAGCGTAAAAAGCAATGAAAAAGTGCTGAGCTTATGCGGCGATTTTTAATAAAGCCTTGTCAAAATATCAGTATCTTAAGAAATATAGCATTTTTAAAGCGGTAAATCAAGAAAATTTTATTTAAATTTCTCTAATAAACGGACAGCGACAGAAAAACAGCCTGCAGACGAGCCGCAGGCTGTAAGAGGCTTTATAAAAGAATAATATTATTCTCCGCGCACTTTTCACGCATTTCCTCAGGCCAGATTGAAACCTGAACCTCACCGATATGAGCCTTGCCCAAAAGCAGCATGCATATTCTTGATTGACCGAGACCTCCGCCGATTGTGAGCGGCATTGTGCCTCTGAGAATCCCCTGATGATACGGGAACTGTTCTCTTTCGAGAAGTTCTCTTTCCTCTAACTGAGCGTGAAGTGAATCGGCGTTAACTCTTATTCCCATTGAGGAAATTTCAAAGGCGCAGCCGAGAACCTCGTTCCATATAAGAATGTCTCCGTTCAGACTCCAGTCGTCATAGTCGGGAGCTCTGCCGTCGTGCGGCTCACCGCTCTTTAATTTGCCGCCAATCTGCATAAGAAATACGCTTTTCTTCGCTTTTGTAATGGCATTTTCTCTTTCCTTCGGAGTGAGTGAAGGGTACATATCCTCAAGCTCCTGCGTTGTGATAAAAAACACATCATCGCAGATTTCTGTTTTCAGCGCGGGATATTCTTCTTTGAGGATATCGTTTGTGCGTTTCAGAGCGTGAATGATTTTTCTGACTGTTTCTTCAAGATAGTCCGTGCTTCTGTCAGCTTTTGTGATAACTTTTTCCCAGTCCCACTGATCAACAAAAATTGAGTGAAGGTTATCGCAGCTGTCGTCTCGGCGAATAGCCAGCATATCAGTGTAAATACCTTCGCCGGCCCTGTATCCGTAATCGTGAAGCGCCATTCTTTTCCATTTCGCGAGGGACTGAACCACCTCGGCAGTACCCTCGATTTCATTCATGGTAAAATGAACCTTTCTTTCAACGCCGTTAAGGTCATCGTTAATACCCGAATCCTGAGTAACGATAAGCGGAGCCGTAACGCGGTCAAGGTTAAGCGTTTTGCTCAGTCTCTGCTGAAAAGTGTCTTTGATAAGTTTTATTGCTTTCTGGGTGTCTCTTTGCGATAAAGTTGAAGAGTATCTCTCGGGAAATACTAATTTGCTCATAACAGCACTCCTTATTATCTGATGTTGCCGACTGTACGTGGGTAGAAAATGACGTCTCTGATGTTACTCATACCTGTGCAGTACATAATAATTCTTTCAAAGCCGAGACCGAACCCGCTATGGGGAACGGTGCCGTATTTTCTCAGGTCAAGATAATCGCTGTAATCGTGTTTCTTCATACCTTTTTCGTCCATTGCCCTGATGAGCTTGCCGTAATCAGCCTCTCTTTCACTGCCGCCGATGATTTCACCGACGCCTGGAACAAGAAGGTCGGTTGCCGCGACAGTCTTTCCGTCGGGATTCTGTTTCATATAGAATGACTTGATTCCCTTGGGATAGTTTATGAGGAATACGGGCTTTTTATAAATCTGCTCCGTAATATATCTTTCATGCTCGCTCTGAAGGTCACAGCCCCAGTCAACGGGATACTGGAATTCAACGTCTGCTTTTTTAAGAAGCTCGATTGCGTCTGTGTAGTCAACAACCGCGAAATCGTTGTTAACAACATTGAGAAGCTTTTCTGTAAGACCCTTTTCAAATCTGTCCTCAAAAAATTTAAGTTCTGCCGGGCATTTTTCCATAAAGTCTCTGATAATATATTTTATCATATCTTCCGCGAGCTCAATAAGGTCGGGCAGCTCGCAGAACGCGATTTCCGGCTCGATGTGCCAGAATTCCGCAACATGACGGACTGTGTTGCTGTTTTCCGCTCTGAAGCTGGGACCGAATGTATAAATCTTACCCATTGCCATTGCGGCAACCTCGCCCTCAAGCTGACCGGAAACGCTTAAGCCTGCTTTTTTGCCGAAGAAATCGTTTGCGTAGTATTCCTCGGCGTTTTTATATTCGTCGGAATATCCGATGGTCGTTACTTTGAACATTTCACCCGCGCCTTCGCAGTCGCTGCCTGTTATGAGGGGAGTGTTAACATAGACAAAGCCTCTGTCCTGAAAATAGCGGTGAATCGCAGCCGCCATGACGGAACGTACTCTGAAAACGGCATTGAAGGTGTTTGTCCTTACTCTGATGTGGGGAATTTCACGGAGTGTTTCGAGCTTTTGGAATTTCTTCTGGAGCGGATAGTCTGCGGGACATTCTCCGAGAACGATGATTTCCTTTGTGTTGATTTCAACGCCGCCGTTGTTTTCGTTCGCGACAACTGTGCCGATAACCTTGAGAGCCGCACCGAGCTTGCCCGCCTGCTCGGGCATATCAAAGCCGTTCGCTTTGTCAATAACTATCTGAAGATGATTAAGAGTGGTACCGTCATTGAGAGCAAGAAACGCAACGTTTTTGGAATTTCTTGCTGTGCGGACCCAGCCGCATACGGTAACTTCGCTGTCGATAAGAGCGGCGTTTTCAAAAATTTCACTGATGTCAATGTGTTTCATTGTATATATTCCTCCAAAAATAAAAATACAGTTGTCTGCCCAAATGAAAATTCATAGGACGAGCAACTGTAACCCGCGGTACCACCTATATTGCTCACTGAAGAGCCTCTCTTTGCGGTTTCTTAAAAAACCTGTTGATGTAACGGTCAACACCCGGCTTGCTTACTCACTGTGCTTTCGGCTTGCGGCTCCGAAGTGTTCTTCGCATAAATGTTGCTGTGAGGTTTTCACCGTCCCTCACTCTCTGTGAGCACGTTTTTATGCTACTTTTCTTCATCTGCGCCTGTTCAATACATTATATCGTCAAATATATGATTTGTCAACAAAAATATCCTGCCCGCTTCCGGACAGGATATCTGATCAGTTTAAGGAATTATTCGTCATCGTCATCGTCGTCGAATTCCGATTCATTATTCTTTTTTCTGTTGGTAATAATAATTGCCGCAACCGCGCCGCCTACAAGAACTAAAGCGCCGCCCGCGATAGCCGCGATGAGCTTGACGTTAATCGGCTCTTCCTCTTCGGCATCTTCTGTGTCTGAACCATCTTCGGAAGCTTCATCCTCGTAATATGTAGGATAATCCTCTTCTTCGAAGATATCGTCTGTGATTGCTTCAAATGTTGTAGGGTCATCAAAAAGAGATGATGTAGTTGAGTTCGGGTCGGTTGTTGTTCTGGGAAGTGATGTTGTATAAATTCTGTTTGTGCGAGCGGTTGTATATCTTCTGGTTGTGGTGTATTTTCTGGTCGTGGTCTTAGCAGTTTTTTTAGTTGTCTTGGCAGTTGTTTTTTTAGTCGTCTTAGCGGTTGTTTTTTCTGTGGGTTTGGGTGCGTCTGTGGACTTTTCCGTGGGAGCCTGAGTCGGCTTTTCTCCCGCTTTTCCTTCTACACCGCCGCTGACGTTGGGCTTAACACTGTTGTTTACAATTTCACCGCTTGCGTTTGTTGTTGTAACCGCGCAGTTGGAAACGGAGCCGGTAATAGAATAGTCCTTATCCTCAGGAACAGTGAATGTGGCTGTGATAACCGTGCCGGGGCTGAGAGTGCTTGTGGTGATTGCCGAAACAGAACCGTTTTCTTTATTACCTACGCCCATAACATTTCCGGAAGGGTTGATGGATTCGCATTTAACGCCGTCTGATGTGTTAAACTGGAAATCAAGGGCGTTGAAGGTTCCGTCTGTAAGGTCAACCGCAACCGTGACCTTGTTTCCTTCTCTGGAAGTTTCTTTTACGTTAAGTGAAGGTGATGTTTCCGCGCTTGCGTTAATGGCAAAAGCGGATGCGACGCTCAGAACCATAATGAGGCTGAGAACGAAAGCAAGAATTTTTGCTGATTTTTTCATGTTTTTTCTCCTTTTCTGAAAATTTTCAGGATGCGACTCTGCGCATTCGGACAAACTCCTATTTTATTGTTGCTCATATAATAACAGAAAGTATCCGATAAATCAACTGTTATTTTTTGTAATTTACATCTTATTTACATTTTGTTTAAATTTTGATACTAAAATAGGCATTGACACAAATATAAAAATTGTGTATAATGTATTCAAATATAGATTAGGTTGGTGTTGCTTAATGAGAGCTTACGTTAAAGTAATCGCTCTTATTCTGTGCATTGCCGTAATTTCATCTGTATGCGTTTATGCTCAGAGTGACGAAACGCTGAAACTGGTAGCTCCGCCTTCAAGAACGGGCTTTTATGAAGGCAGGGACTGGGGATACATCAACGGTGCTATTTACCCTTATGCCAATTTTGATTTAAGCGGAGCGGTTCTTGAATATGAGGGCGAGCAGATTCCGTTTTATGTTTTTCCGTGGGGCGCGAATATGTGGTGCGAGCCTGTCAGCGGGAAATGGACGACGGGCGCGAACGATGTTTACATTTTTTCGGATGATATCGACAACGTGTATGTAAAGAGCAGCATAAACCTTTACTCTATATCATATGTTACCGTTGCGGAGCAGCCTGTATATACCGATTATATAAGAGGTATAGACTGGAATTATGATTCAAAAGGCAAAATCAATGTTGATTCCGTTAAGCTCGACGGATTAAAGCTGAATATTTTTTATCAGGACGGAACGAGCGGTACTGTAGCGTATAATAAAAAAGATAAAACCGTTACATGGGCGGTTTTAAACGACAGTTATCAGTTCCGCATCGGCACCAATGAGCTTTATGCTGTTTACTGTGATAAAAAAGCCGGATTCAGCATTAACATAGAGCTTGAGAAAATCACCAAGGCGTATGTTGAAACTTCGCCGAAAAAACGTTCATATGCGTTCGGCACAGACTGGAAATATGTCAGAGGGAAAGTTACTCCCGAGATTGACCTTTCGGGTCTTGTTGCGGGTGCCGGCTGCAATAACGGTGAAGTGAAATACATATATTATTCAGAGGAGCCGGAAAGATTTTCTGTCGCTGAAGGGCAGAGCTTCAACACCGGGCTGAATTACGTTAAGGTGCTGCTGGATTCGGAATTCGAGATGCCTGTTGAATTCACGGCGGAATCCTACGGCGATATTGATTTTGACGGATTCATAAATTCAACTGACGCGCTTATTATACTGAAATACGTTGTCGGCGCTTCGGTGCTGGACGCGGAGCAGCAAAGATACGCGGATGTGGATGACGACGGTAAAATAACATCGACGGATGCGCTTTCGGTTTTGCGCAGAAGTGTCGGTCTTATAAAATTATTTAAAGCGGAAATATAAAATCGGAGGAGATAGGTATGAAACATTTAAAAAGTACATTATGTATTATTCTTGCTGCGGTTATCGTTTTTTCAGTGGCAGGCATTTCGGCAATGGCCGGTGACCCCGTGCTTCCTGAGGGAGCTTCATATGTAGCGGGCGATGCTGACGGAAACGCGATTGTAAACTCAGCAGATGCTCTGGCGGTGCTTAACCACGCTGTCGGCGAATCAAAAATAACAGACAGTGTCCGCAGAACAGCGGCGGATGTCAGCTATGACTACACTCTTAATTCAAGTGACGCGCTGTTTATTCTCAATTTCAAGGTCCGTAATATAGACCATTTTATCCGCCCCAACTATAATCTCACAAAGCTCGCGGGCAATATCCAGATTGACCCGTGGACAGGTCTTGTTGTTGACGCTCAGGGCGTTGGTCTTGTAGGATACGGCTACGATATGAAATCAAAGGTATTCTTTGCGACAGGCGAAGGCTTCCAGCGTGAGTTCGGTTACGCGGAAGGATATGACGTTTCGGCTGTTCTGGCTACAATGCCTCTTGATACAACAAGAATTTACTTCACATACGCCGGAAAGGACTGGATGGTTCAGCTCTGGAAAGGCTTCTACGGCTTTGTTTTCGCGGGCTGCGAGGTAGGTTTCTATAACCGTCCGCATACGACCGATGATTCAACAGGCTATAATGTTGTTCCGCTTGAGTATTATCAGGACTTCACGATTAAGTTCTATTACAACAGCCAGGATAAGAGCAAGCCTGATTTCACAAGAAGCACAAGAACATGGTGGTTCACAGGATTCAATCCCTCATTCCAGATTAATCCCGAGGGCAACATTCCCAAGATGACTGTTGACTGCACCATCGGCTTTAATGACGCGGGTCTTTACCGTGCCTTCCTTGAGGGAATGGAAGATGTTGACCATATCGTTGCCAACTACACTAACGATGCGAAGAAGAACAGAACCTTTAAGTTCTCCAAGGGTCAGAACTACAAGGAAATGGGCAACAACACAGTTTGGTTCGAGTGGAAATAATTTATAAATGAGATATTGCCGCGGCCGGTTCGTCCGGCTGCGGCGTTTTAGTTTTACGGGATTCGTCATATTAACTTGCATACGAACGCATTGACTTTTTATTAAAAGCGGATATAATATAAATAGGATGTATTTATTCAACAAATCGGGAGGATATGAGATGTATATTAACTCAGATACAATATTTTCAATGACGCAGGCGAATCAGAATTTCTCTCAGGTAGCAAGAACGGTTGACAAAAGCGGCGAGGCTGTTGTATTCAAAAACAATAAGCCGAAATATCTTGTTGTTGATGTTGAAAACAGCGATTATCTTTTTGACCTTACTGACGATGAAAAAATAGCAATTGTTGCAAGAAGAATTCTCAACCGATATCTTCCCGCGTTTAAGGAGCTGGCGAAATGATAAAATTTTCAAAAGAAAAAGTCCTGCTTCTTCATCAGATTATGGCGGAGGCAACCGGAGGAAGTGTTGGAGTAAGAAATAATGATTTGCTTGAATCGGCTCTTGAAAGCTGCTTCGCAACCTTTGACGGTGTTGAGCTTTACCCTTCAAAGGAAGAAAAAGGCGCAAGGCTCGGGTATTCACTTATTTCAAATCACGCTTTTGTTGACGGCAACAAGCGAATCGGCGTGTATATTATGTTGTCTTTCCTTGAAATAAACGGAATAAAAATCGAAGCGACAAACGAAGATATTGTTCACATCGGACTGTCTGTTGCAGATGGTTCAATGAAATATGAAGACCTTCTCGAATGGGTTAAGAATCACAGGAAAAATTCATGACTTCCGCAATGGCGTAACTTTTCAAGCCTCCCCGACAGGGAGGTTTTTTATACGTATGCTCATGTATGCGGGCAAAAGCAAAAATATTCTGTCTCGAATCTGTAAAAAGCATTCCGAATTGGCATTTTCTAGACACATTTCATATAATAGTACATAAAATACCTCTAAATTTTGGAATTTTATGATGCAAAAACTGTTGACAAACGGGAAATATTGGAATATAATCATATCGAATAGATAGCATGCAGACGTATCTGCTGCTTATGTATTTCAGTAGAAAATTGTAATATCACAAATCAGCACGGCTGTTCACATGAATAAGGCGTGCCATTAATAAAAGGAGGGTCAGGAAAGACAAAAACACTAAGCCGTTGTGACTGCGGCTCAAAACAATAATCACAAATACTAAATGATAGGAGTTTTTATTATGAGAAAGAGAGTTTTGAGTATCATTCTCGCAGTAGTTATGGTACTCGGTGCAATGCCTTTCGCCGGTGTTATTGCTTTCGCCGGAAGTGGTCTTTGCGAAATCGACGGCACAGAATACGCCTCAATCAGTGAAGCGCTTGCGGAAGCGGAAAACGGCGACGAAATCAAATTGCTTGCCAATAACAGCCTCGGCGATTACGGCCAGACAGGTTTTAATATCGCGAAAGGCTGTGATATCACAATCGACCTTAACGGTTTCATTGCCATGGGTACTTCAATGTGGAGTTATCAGACCGATGCGCAGCTTAAGGCTTCAGGCAAGAGCAGATCCAATCAGCTGTTTTATGTTAACAGCGGAGCTACCCTTACTCTTAAGGATTCATCAGAAGCTCAGACCGGTGCGATTAAAATCTTCACAGATCCCGGCTGGAAATATCCCGGCGGTGAGGATTATAAAGGTTCATGGGTTGATAACTTAATCACAAACTATGGTACAGTTAACATCGAAAGCGGTACTTATGAAAATAACGGTTCGGGTTCCGCTGACTATGTAATTGACAACTACGGTACAGGCGCGTTCAATATTACCGGCGGTAAATTAAAAGCGCTGGCAAGCGTTATAAGAAACTTTGGCTGGACAGGTGAAGGTCACGTTTCAGGCAATCCTGTATTCACCAGCACCTATGCTGCATGCTTCCAGTCAATGGGCGCCGGCAAACACGATGTTTACATTGACGGCGGTACTTTCAATGCGGCAGACTATACTGTTACAACCTGGGAGCCGGACGGTGCGAAATACTATTTCTCACACGGCACAATGACCGGCTACGGCGTAGCCCTTTATGACGGCTCAGAAATGGTTATTTCCGGTGACGCTGTCGTTGACGGAAGCTATGTATACCTTCTTGGCGGTAAATGTGAAATTTCAGGTAACCCGTCAATATGCCCCAATAGCAGTTATTCTGTATATGCATTAGAAGGCAGCAAATGTGATATTAAGGGCGGTACATTCGCTGGTACAGCATATATCTATTGCGACGCTGACATTAGCGGCGGTACGTTTAACAGCAAGGTGTATTTAGAGGGTGACTGCAACATTAGCGGCGGTACATTCAACAAGAATGTAGTTATATACACGGGCGAATATAATATTTCCGGAGGTACATTCAACGGATACTTAGATTCTGAGGATAACAACTCGTGTAATATCACAGGCGGTACATTTAACAGTTATATCTATTTCAGTAAGGGTGATTGCAAAATCTCAGGCGATACCGAATTTTATGACACCTATAACGCAGGTGGTGCTACTTTCGATATCACAGGCGGTAAATGCACAACCGAGCCTATCACAGCTTCATATACTTACTGGTATAATACCGACAGAGATTCGTACGCGTTTGACGAGAACGGTAATATTGTTGAGCGTACCGACAGTGTTTGCGAAATCAACGGCACACCCTACACGAGCTTAGCTAAAGCAATCGCGGCCGCACAGGAAGGCGACACAATCAAGATGCTTGCTGACGTTGACCTCGTTGACTTCGGCAATGACGGTCTCAAGATTCCGGCAGACAAGTCTGTTACTCTTGACCTTAACGGCAAGGCTCTTACAGGCTCAGGCGTTTATATAATCATAAACAACGAAGGAACACTCAATATTGTTGACTCATCAGAGGATAAGTCAGGCGAAATCACAGCTGATGAGGACTGCTACGCTCTTGCGAATTACGGCGCAGGATACGGCGATGACGCGGTATTCAATATTTCCGGCGGCACGATTAACGGCACTATAGATGCTACAGCGAAAGAATTTGTTCTCACAGGTGACACTGTTGTTAACGGTAAAGTTTGTGTTGTTGCAGGCAAGTTTGTTGTTTCAGGCAATGCTCAGATTAACGCTGTACCTGTAGAGACCGAAGAGGGCGACTTCGTTACGGAAGCACTCGACGTAATAGCTGATGAAATCGAAATTACAGACAAAGCTGAAGTTATCGGTACTATCGCTGCTAAGGCTGAAGTTCTCAGTGTTGGTGAAGAAGCGAGCATAGACGAAGAAGCGTTCGACGAGTCATGCGAATTCAAAAAAATAGAAGGTAATTTCGAGAACATCAACGTTCAGAATTTTATTACCGAGAGAACAAGGATTGTTTACAACGAAGACAGCACAGTTTCATTTGAACCGGCTCCGACATTCAAGGTAGAAGCAGGTGCGTCAGAAAGCACAATGGGTGTTAGTGTAACAGATGACTTAAGCAAGTCAAGAGAGTTCCAGCTTGCTACAGTTACTCTTAAAGCTGACCTTGTTGACAAGAATGGCAACTGGTTCGTATGCTGGGTTGACGAAGACGGCAAAATTGTCAGCACATACACAACATACACATTCTATGTAATTAATAACGTAAAATATACTCCCAAGTATGTTGACCCTGACATTTATGCCGGCGTACGTGAGGAAGCAGCGGCTACTCAGAGAATTTCTAAGTTTGAATACTACGCGAACGGCGATGTAGCTGTTGTTGCGGAGCGTTCAATCAGCAGCGGCTTCTTCAAGTCAGGAGTACACAAGTACGGTATCCTTCTTACAACGGATGATACTGTAGGTGCGTCAGAAGAGCAGTTCGTAGATAAAGAAGGCACCGACGACAGAATCATCTCAAGATCCGGTAAAAAGGACGGCGGAAAAGCATACACGGGTGTTGCTAAGACAATTATCAATCCCAACGGTGCTGACTTTGTATACGCGAGAGCGTTCTTCAATGACGGTGAAAAGTTCTATTACAGTGAAATCGCTAAGATTCCCTCAAAGGGCGAAGTAACAGCAAGCTCAAGCGAGGAAATCCTCGTTTTAGCCGATGAGGAGAGTGCTGTTGCTCAGCTTGCAGGAGCAGAGGCAATTCCCGAGGAAGCTAAGGATCTCGTAATTGAGACTGAAACAGAAGAAAAGGCAGCAGAGGATAAGGTTGTTGAGGAAACCGCAGCAACAGATTCAACTGAAGAATCAGCGAAAGAAAGCAAGAAATCATCAATTCTTGACATCATTAAGGCTATCTTCAAGGCTATTGCTGAAATTTTCAAGAAGTTTGTAGCATTATTCTGATTTAGGAGGAGATTATCATGCACTATGAGAAACCTTTAATCAGAGTAGAAATGTTTGAATTTGCAGACGAGTTTGCTGCTAACGAATATGAGTACTGGAGTGCGATTGACGAAAAGAGAGGTTACAAAGGTCCGGTTGCAGACGGTGAAAATGATCCCGGCGAGGAAATCTTAGAAGCTTTTGCTGAAGTATTCAATATAACCAAATAAAATTTTATGAAAGGGGTCGCCGCTTTCGCCGGCGACCCTGTTTGGTATAAAATTATGAAAAAATTTTTTACAATAATAATATGTTGCTTATACCTTTTACCATGCTTGTTTTTTGTTTCAAGCGCGGAAGGAGACAAAACAGTTTTTTGTCTGGATTACGCGAATGTTACAATAAGTGACACTAAAGTAAGCGGATATGATATGAACGGCAAGTCTGTTACAAAGACTAACTCCGCCGGCTATATAGTAACCCAGAAAGATCCCAACAAGGTTATTGACAGAGGCATAACCGTTTCGGCGAGCTCAGCCGATATCGAGATAAAAGATCTTAATGTCAAAAGAAAAAAAGAAACTGAGTCTCCCCTTTCTGTTACCGGTTCTTCCTCAACGGTTATAACACTTTCGGGCGATAACCGTTTAATCGGCGGAATGTACCGTGCAGGTCTTGAGGTAGGTCTTGACACAACCGTTACAATTAACGGCGACGGTACTTTATATGCGGAAAGCGGCACCGAGGCAGGTATCGGCGGCGGCAACGGACATTCAAACGGTACATTGATTATTAATTCCGGCACGATTACCGCTGTCGGCGGTACGGGCGGTTACGGCTCAGGCATCGGCGGAGGTTCATCAGGTGCTGGCGGAAATATCACAATCAACGGCGGTACTGTTTTCGCGCAGGGCGGTGACTTCGGCGCGGGTATCGGCGGCGGTGACCTTTGCAGCGGCGGAAATGTTACAATCAACGGCGGTACTGTTACAGCTGTCGGCGGCAAAAACGCGGCAGGTATCGGCGGCGGATACGGTGGCAGAGGCGGAACGGTAGTTATCAACGGCGGCAGCGTTAAGGCTACAGCAGGTTTGGATGCTCAGGATATCGGCAACGGATATAAATGCACAACTGCTTTCGCGGGCGTATTTAATTCAGCCGGCAGCGCGGTTTCACCCGTAAGCATCGGATTTTTCGATTTTTCTGAGATTTATGTAAACGGAATAGATACAGCTCCCATGACAGCCGGCCATCCTGATGACGAAAATCTGTATTTTTACACGGACAATACATCAGTTAAACCTGTTACTGTATATATGAACGACGGCACAGTAAGTTATTTCACATTCAGCAAAGAGGCTCTTAACGAGATACACCCGTTCGCAAATGACGGCGACGAAAGATACTTTGATGTGTTGATTACCGATGATTTAGCGTCTTATGAAGATTCATCTGCTGCGGCAGTGGGCTTCGAAGTTAACAGTAGCGAGCTTTATTACGGTGATATTTGTATTGATACATTCACACTTGCTTTGTTGGGCGATACCGACCTTGACGGCGAAGTTAACGCTATGGACGCGGTTATCGCTGATTGCATTGTGAACTCAATGCTTAATGATACGCTTTCGACGAAGTTATCTGACGTAGATAAAAACGGAGTTGTTACGGAAGATGATGTTCTTGTGCTTGAAGAATCCGGTTTGTTTATGGTAGGATAATGTTATGCAAGGGAACTTTTTGAGATTAGCTTCTTTTATATTTATTTTCACTCTTTTTAATTTTGTGATTTCAGTTATGTATTACATTTGCAGCCGCATTATTTTAAAAAAGGCAGAGGAGGCGTTGCCGAAATCAAGCCTTACGGTTGAGCAGAGGGAGTTCCTCCTTAAAAATAATTTTGTAAATGTGCAGCGTGAGTGGACAAGAAGTCTCGGAATAAAATTAAAAGCATTTTCCAAAATTTATTTCCTGATGTCGGAAGTTTTATGCGCTTCGCTCGGATATATGCTGAAAGACCTTGTGTTGGTTTGCCGATTTTCTGTTGCTTCGGCACTGCTGCTTTTTATTATTCTGGTTGGCATTATGATATACACAAGAAGAGAATCAAAAAAGCAGCGCGAAATGCATTTGAGCAATATGCGGGTTGCATTGAATGATTTTGAAAATCTAACCGAAGACGCAGATGCTGAATAGGGTGAAATAAAATGTCTGTTTATTTGATAGCCGGAATACCCGTTGAATATGATTGTAAGTATGAGCTTCTCAAAAGCAGAAGTAAGAAATATATCGCTCCCGCGGGAATGAAGCCTGACTTCAGATTAGAGCTGGATGAAAGTTATATTGAGGCTTTCAGAAAGAATTATCCCACTGAGGGCGATGATGACTATGAATACGCTTACATAGGGGCATCGTTTTATAAAAATCTGTACAGATATGACGGAATAATGCTTCACGCGTCGGCGGTTGCGGTTGACGGTTACGCATACTTATTTTCGGCTCCTCCGGGTATGGGTAAATCAACGCATACCGGATTATGGCAGAAGCTTTTCGGCAGTGAAAAAGCGTTAGTCATAAATGATGATAAACCTGCCATAAGAAAAATAAACGGTCAGTATTATGCTTTCGGAACCCCTTTCAGCGGAAAAAATGATATCAGCATAAACAGCGGTTTCCTCATAAAGGGAATATGTTTTTTATGCAGGGGTGAAGAGAACAGAATAAGAGCACTGGAAGTAAGCGAATCCGTCGCTCCGTTCCTTGACCAGACTATAAAGCCGACCGATATGAATGATATCGACAGCATGCTGGATGTTGTTGATGACTTATTGAAAAGTGTTAAGTGCTGGTTTATGTACTGCCGCCCTGATGTTGAGGCGGCGGAGCTTGCGTATAATGCAATGAACGGAAAACAAAGCGACACTGTATGAGAAACTTTTAGTTAAACTGAATATTACAGCACGAGGCTGTGACGAACAAAAATCGCCGCAGCCTCGAATGTTTTTATATTATTCAAATATTGCAGAAAAATCAGTTGTTATTTAATATCACTTCAAATCTGAAAGCGGCGTTTTCGCCGTACCACATGGGAAAGTTTGTACCCCACAGATTATTATGAAGCCCGAAATAAAACCCCTCGTCTTCATTAGGAATAACATTCGGAAAATCAAGTACACACGGCTTTTGCGGCGCAACAAGAACGGAATCTTCGCACTTTATTGAAAGTTCGTTAAACGCAACGCCCCAATCGGTGGCGTGAAGATTTCTGTTGCCGCGGCTGACAACCTTCTGTGGGTCGATAAATGTGCCGAGCTTACTGATTTTTCTGTTTGTGCCAATCGGATTAAAGCCTATCCACATAGCTTCGGCCATTCTGTTGGCGGGTTTATTAAACCACGCGAGATAGAATTTTACCTTTTTATCTGATATTTCAATAAGAAGGTCAGCACTTTCGGGTGCGCCGAGAAGCTCAAACGCTTCTTTCGGAAAAGTAAATTTTACAATAAATTTACTGCCGTTTCTGTAAATCTCCGCTTTCGGAGTGAATTCTTTATGCTCATTTTTCATGCCGGGCTTTGTGAAGTCCTGATATGCCCAGTCGTCATCAATGCGGTGATATCTTTGGTGAAAAATCAGGTAATCATCATAAGAAAAGCTTTGATACAGAAGAGATACCAGCTTGTTATTTTCGTCTGCAATAATTTTTCCGCCGAGTGAAAGAAATTTTATCTCCCCCGATTCAGAAAAATTTATTGAGAAATTTTTACCGGGAATTTTTTCACCGCAGGCGATTTTTTCAAATCCGTCTGTTGAAAGAGGTTCTCTTTCGGCTCTTGCCATAAGCGCATATGCTTTATTTTTGTTTTCTTCGCTGAGCTTTTCAACAGCGCTATACATAAACTCACGCTGCTCACGCCATGAGGCCTCCATTTTCCTGTAGTTCGGTTCGTTTTTCAATGCTTCAAATTCACTGCGCTTATAGTGAACATTGTCGTGCAGATGAGTTTTTTCATCAAGACCCCATGTGTGTTCCGGGATAAGCAGAAGCCCGCGCGCGAGATTTTCCTTATCGTCACTTTCAGGAAGAGAAGCGCAGAACCTTTCGAGTGCTTTGAACTGACATATCTTTTTCGGGTCGGTGCCTGTGCCGTGAATCCAGCTGTC
Organism: Acutalibacteraceae bacterium; assembly: GCA_045597925.1. Taxonomy (GTDB): domain Bacteria; phylum Bacillota; class Clostridia; order Oscillospirales; family Acutalibacteraceae; genus CAG-488. Next base: position 3,229 of record JAZLLB010000004.1, on the reverse strand, counting down.
TCCGATTTCATCCGTGATTACAGGCAAAGAATCCTCAGCACCGCGCAAAGCAACGGCAACGTCATTCAAATCCGCGGCGGCAAGCTCAGCATCCGGAAATTTTTCACGCAGATTTTTGAAAATTTCAACGATTTCCTCTGATTTCTGAGCACCCAGATTATCAAGAGTATGCGCGAACCACAGAGCTGTTCCGGTATTGCCGAGTCTGGTAAAATTACCGTATTCACCATTATAAATTACATTTATCGAGTCGCCGTTATCCGCCTGCCAGCGAAATACCTCGGGAACGTCGGGGACAGCAGAAGCCTCGTTCACGCCAATGTGAAGAAGTTCAATTCCCGCTTCTTTAAGAAACGGAATCATTGCCTTTGTGTGACCCGGAACATCAGTCATCTTCGCTGCGATTGTTTTAACGCCGAATTTTTCATCAAGACGCCGGGAAAGCGAAAGTCCGTACTTAAACAGCTCTTTATCCATAATCTCAGTGTGAGTTGTGCAGGGGAGTCCGTGCCAGCAGATGTCTCCGTTTCTTATTGCTTCACTCAGTTCGGCACACTCTTTTTCGCCTTTGCGCATGAGATACTCATAAATAAGCCATGAGCCGGTAGTCCATCTGAACTGCGCCTCGCCGCCCGCCTCTCTCAATTCTTTCGCAACCTTCATCGCACCGGGAATAAACTCGTTCATATATTTTTCGGTTACGTTTTCGGCAAAATCCGTAAATCCGATATCAAGATGTGTTTTGAAAACAACAAGAATTTTTTTAATATCCATAAGACTGCTCCGCTTCTTAAAATACATTTATTGTTGATATTTTAGCACAAGACGCTTCGATTTTCAACAAAAAGAGCTGTGAAAAATTCCCATAAAAAAGGACTGCTTCCCCATCTGTTTCGGTGAGATTGCGGTCCTTTTATGAAACTTTTTACGGCTTCTATATTTTATTGTTTGCCGAAAGCACCGTCAAAAAACGGAATCTTAACGCCGTATTTTTTTCTGAGGTCACTGCATATTCCGATATTGTTGAACACGGCATAAATTCCGCCGAGGAACCGCGCCGCGTAATTCAGAGGATTCTGAACATATTTCGGATGACCGCCCTGCTGTGTGGTCTTTGAAATTTTGAACGATTCAAACGGAGTGTCCTCGCCGTCATAATAGCTCCTGATTGCGATTGAATCCTCGGAGAAATCAAGAATATTATAGATAACTTTTTCTGTATCAACATATTTGCCTATTCTGTCACCTACGGGCGGAATATCTTCGGGGTTAATTCCTCTTGGGTGATTGATTGAGCCTGAAACCATGTAAACGCTGCCCTTCGCATCTGTTACTTCATCAATATCAGCGGTGGAGAGAACATTTTTCTTATTGTAGACAACATTTGAAATCGTGTAGTAATGACTGTGACCCATAAGAACAAGGTCGATTGAAAATTCGTCAATAAGCGGAAGCCAGATAAGGCGGAGAAGATTATTTTCGCTCTCTCTGTGAGGGATTCTCTGACCGAGAAGGTCGTGGTGGAACATTGCTACTCTCCACTTGACATCTTTATTTGCTTTTACCGCATTTTTCATGAAGCGGTGATGATAAGCACCGTCGGCGTTGTTGGCGTCCATAACAAGGAAAAGGGTGTCACCCTTAACAAACCAGTAGTCACCGCCGATATAGCTTCTCACGCCGAAATCGTCTGTTTCGGGATTGGCGTTGAAGTATCTGTAATCAATATTTTTTCTGTCATGATTACCTTCAAGAATCGCGACTGTCGTGCTTTTGGCAGCTTCGGAAGCCACAAATCCGCAGTATTCGTCGCGTCTGCCGTAAGAAGCCTGGTCGCCGGTTGAAAGAATAACGGAAACGTCAGCTTTTTCATTTGCCTGATTGACTACGTTAGCGAATTTACCTGACTGTTTTTCAATGCTGTCCTCACCGTCTTCACCGTTGCTTATATGCACATCGGTTACATAAAGAGCGGAAAAATCATTGCCTTCCACTGTAGAAAAGCTGTAAACAGAAGAAGTGTAATCGCCTGAATTACAGGTATAGTAATATGTTTTGCCTTTTTCAAGATTATTGATATAAGCCTCTGCGGAGTAATCGCCCTGAGGTGTTTCGGTTACCGATGCGGTGTATTTTTCAGCGCCTGACATATCGTCAGCTGTGCTTAATGAAACATAGTTGCCGTCGGCTTTATCGGAATACCATGTGACGGTTCTTTCGCTCTCAGTCTGACCGGGCGCGATATAAATACCTTTTGAGATATCTTCACTGTTGGACTGCCAGTATGTGTGCCATTCATCGACCGCGAACGCTGTTGTCATGCAGCTGAACGAAATTACCGCGCAGAGAAAAACACAAAGAATATTTTTCATTGTTTTGTTCATTAAAAAACCCCCTGTAAAATAGTAGCATCATTATATCACGTCATAAAGAAATTTTCAATAATTACAGAGCGTGAAATAAAAATAAAAAAACGGTTTACTTTTTAGTGCCGGTGTGGTAAAATTTATAAAAATTTGAACAGAGTAGATTCGCAGAAAACGTCAGGCGAACGGGGAGTTGTCGGATGGCGGTGAGAAATCATTTCTGTGTTTCGCATCCCGCTGTTAATAATACTGATGACTTATGCCTCTTTATTATTCAGCGAAGGAGGTATTTTTTATGATTAAGCTGAAAGAACTGTCAAAGCCGAGAAATCTGGCTGTTGTTGCCTTGCTTACCGCCGCTAATGTAGTGGTAAGCAGCATGCTCTCGGTGCATACAGAAACAATAAAATTGAGTTTTTCTTTTGTTATAGTTGCGTTCGCGGCGTATTTTTTCGGTCCTGTCGCGGCTGCTTTTGTGAGCGGTGCGGGCGATATTGTAAGCGCTGTCGCTTTTCCTGTAGGGCCTTATTTCCCGGGGTTTACTCTTACGGCGGTCTTGACGGGGATATGTTTCGGAGTATTAATATATAAAGAAACCGGAATCATTAAAATATCTGTCAGTGTTTTAATAAATGAGTTAGCAGGAAGTCTTTTAATAAATTCATTCTGGATTTCTTTTTTGTATAAGACTCCGTTTAAGGCACTTGCGGTTTCAAGATTAGTTACTCAGATTCTGCCGATGATTGCGGTTGAAATCATAATACTGTGGCTGCTTTTCGGCAAATCAATGATTATGGAAAAAATCAGAAAAACAATAGATAAACAAAAATAATTTCAGGAGCAAAAAATGTTGGTAAGTTATT
>JAZLLB010000003.1:0-5448 GCA_045597925.1 Acutalibacteraceae bacterium | reverse complement strand
TGTTGGCATCAGCTTTAAAGCCGACATTTGACACCTTGTCTGTACCGGATGTAGAGCTGTAAAACAATTTTCCGAAATCGGATTTTTCTACTCCGGCACCGTCAGAATAGTCAAAACCGTTCGTTGTACTGGAATCGGAATAAACACCCGACCCAAGAAGACATGAAACGATATATGATCTGTTTACATTTTTGGAACCCACAACATAGCTGATATATGTTCTGCGGTGCGAATAAATGCCCGCCGGAGAAACAACTGATTCGACATAAGAATAACCTGTTGTTGTAAAAACTCTGTCGCTGTTGTAATTCTTACCTGTTTCAGAGTCTGTATAAACATATTTGTATGATACGGAAAAAGAAAGAACATCACCGAGAGCAACCGATGCTCCGTCTTTTACAGTCCAGACATAAACACCCGCCGAAGGTGACGAAGGACCGTCAAGCTGAACAGATGAGTTGCTGCATGTTATATTCAAAGTTGACTCATCAATATCCTGTCCGGGAATAAATTTGATTGTTGAACTTACAGGCGTTTCACCGGCATAAAGCGCGGTTGCAAATATACTGCTGTTTTTGGCAATTCCTGAAGGTGTCGCAGCTGTAATATAAGAACTGGAATCCGTTGCCTCTCTGAGAGGATTGGACAATGAATAACACGCTCTTGTAACAGGAGTTACCTCAACTGTCGCGTTCGGTCTTAAAAGCTCTTCACTGTGAGAAACGGTATTGATATCAACCTTCTCATCGCCAATTGATATTGCGAACGAGGAAAAAGTGCACACGGAAACCGGTGCCATAGTAAAAATAACAGCCAATGCCAAGATAACACTGAGAAATTTCTTCAACTTCATTTCACCGTCTCCTTAATAAATTTATACCGCGATAGCTTACTTTTCTACATAGACATGATTAGTATACATTCATCTACCGCAAAAGTCAACAAAAAAATTCTTATCAAACGAAAAAATATATGGTATTTTTTATCAAAATTCGCTGACATTCAGTTATATCAGCGGATAAAGTTGAAAAATCTGAATTAATATTCAAAATAAGAACTTAAGATTAAAATACGGATTCAGCAGACAGTCTGCATGAACCCGTATTTCACATATTCTGTTTATAGGTACGTGCTGTTTTTAATCATTTTTCTTTTTGACGCATACAGCCACAGCCGCGGCACTTACTGCAAGCACCGCAAACGCAACAGAAGTTCCGATGCTTTCATCTCCGGTTTTCGGATTTTCAACCATTGTTGTCTGACCTTCGGCAACCTTTGAAGGAGCCTGTGTACTTCTGACAATATACGCTCCGGTGTAAAGAGTGAGAAGCAGATTGAGACTGTTGCTGCCTTCAATTTCTTTCTGAACCTTATTTATATCGAATGTTCCGTCAACAGTAAATTTTTTCAGAATTATCTGAACGGAAAAAAGGTCTTTGAATACAGGAGCAAGCTCGGATTTGTTGTCATCGGCATATTTTTTCATCTGAGTGCTGAGTGCAGCATAATCTTTAACTCCGCTTTCTTTAAGCACACTGTAAAGACTGAACATTGCTTCATTTGCCACAACGTATCTCGCTTCACTTTCAGCGTCGATGAGCTTTTCAAACTGTTTGAAAGCTTCTTCAACAACCGCATCGTCAATCAAGGCGGGATCCGCTTCGGTTGGCGCGACCGCCGTATCCGGGGCAGGAGCCGCCGCTGTATCCGCCGGGGGCATCGCCGTTCCTAACGGTGCGGAACCGTCTTCCGGTGCCGCAAAGCAGCAGAATCCGAACGCAAAACAGATAATTAATGCAAGAATAAGACTGAATGATTTTTTCATGATGGTAAATCCTTTCGTTTAATAGATCATTTATTTTCCCTGAGAAGTTCATACGCCGACTGAACAAACGCCGTATTGTTTTCACCTGCGCCCATAATTCTGGCAAGTTCAGCGGCTCTTCCCTCAAAGTCAAGCGACGTGACCTTAGTATATGTTTTACTGTCTTTTACAAACTTACTTATCATAAAATGGGTATCCGCCGCCGCCGCAATCTGAGCAAGGTGTGTAACACAGATAACCTGCCTGCCTGATGATACCTCTTTGAGTTTCTGCGCAATTTTTCTTGCCGCAGAGCCGCTGACACCCGTGTCAATTTCATCAAAAATCATAGTTTCCTTTGAGCCTTTGACTGTCAGCACATTTTTTATGGCAAGCATGATTCTTGAAAGCTCACCTCCGGAAGCAATCTTCACAAGCGGCTTCGGTTCTTCACCTACATTCGGAGATATGAGAAACTCAATTTCATCCGCGCCGTCGGGCGAAAGCGGTTTTTCGTTCCTTTCAGCCGTAAAACGCACATTCGGCATATCAAGAAATTTCAGCTCCGTGCAGATTTTCTTTGAAAGACTCTCCCCTGCCGTCAGCCTTTTTTCGGTAAGCCGGCGTGCCAGCTTTTCGGTCATTTCAAAAATTTCTTTTCTCTTTCGCTCCAGATTTTCAAGACGCTCCTCAGAGAGGGTTATACTTTCAAGTTCGTCTTTTGCTTCTTCGAGAAATTTCAGCATTTTTTCTTCGGTAGAACCGTATTTTGAAGAAAGCCGCTTTAATAAATCCAGCCGCTCCTCAACAGAGTCAAGCTCTTCCGGGTCGCAGTCCGCCTGAGAAATCAATGAACGTATTTCCTCGCAGCAATCCTCAATCTCATATCTGGCGTCTGTTATTCTCTGTGAAACAGCTGAAACGCCGTCATATATTTCCGCCGCGTTTTCAAGCTCATACGCCGCGCCGCTTACGCTGTCAATTCCGCCGCCGTCAGCCATAAGATTTTCGTATGCGGAATTCAGCGAATCAATAATATTCTGCGCGTTTCTCAGAAAACTTCTGCGCTGAGTCAGCACCTCGATTTCACCGACAGTAATATCCGCTTCCTCAAGCTCGTTTATCTGATATGTGAGCATATCAATTCTGCGTGCCTTCTGCTGCTCATCGGTATCTATCGATTTAATCTGCGACTGAATTTCAAGCAGTTCATTATAGCTCTTTGAATACTCTTCAATAAGCTGATTGTTTCCGCCGAAAATATCAATATAAGAGCAGTGATTTTCAGGCTGGAGCAGTGACTGGCTGTCATGCTGACCGTGAATATTGATAAGAAGCGTTCCGATCCTGCGGAGCATTGAAACAGTTGAAGGGGTTCCGTTAATTGAGCAGATATTTTTTCCGTCTTTTTTTATAAGCCTTGAAATAATCACCGTACCGTCATATTCAATGCCCATGGAATCAAGCGTTTCTTCCGCTTCGGAACCGATATCCTCAAATACCGCTGTAACCTTTCCGCTTTCCGCTCCGGTTCTTATAAGCTCCTTTGACGTACGCTCGCCTGTAACGGCATTGATTGAATCAATTATTATTGACTTTCCCGCGCCGGTCTCGCCTGTCATAACATTAAATCCGCCGCTGAAATCAATATCCGCAAGTTCAATGATAGCAATATTTTCAATTTTCAGCTTTGCAAGCATAAGACTTCACCGTCACTTTATAAGTTTTTTTATTGACTCAGAAAGCTCTTTTGCAAGCTCGGGAGTCCTGCACAAAGCAAAAATAGTGTCATCACCGGCAATTGTACCGACAAGTCCCTCCCATTCCATATTGTCAAACGCGGCGCAGGCCGCCTGAGCCATACCGTTATAGCATTTTATAACCGTTGTGTATCCTCCGACATCGGTTGATATAACTGAATGTGAAAAAATAGCGTTATACTTTGAAAGATACTCTTCTGTGTCGCTGTGATTTTCAACATAATGGTAAACACCCTGTTTATTCATCTGTTTAATGAGATTCAGTTCTTTGATATCTCTTGAAACTGTTGCCTGTGTTGTTGAGCAGCCTCTTTCCTTGAGTTTTTCGAGCAGCTCCTCCTGTGTGCTGACTGTGTACTGAGAAATTATTCTTAAAATTTCCGAATGTCTGTTCTTTTTCATATATTAATCCGCCTTTCAAAGTCTTCTCTGGGCAAGCTTGTTGTTAAGTACGTCAAGGAAAGTATCTGTTTTAATTCTGATAAATTCACCGCAGACAGGAGCTTTTGTAACAGTTATAACACAGCCCTTTTCGAGCTTCATTGTATCACCGTCGCAGGATACATTTATATTATCTGAATTACAGGTAATCGAAAGCTCCGCGTCCGGCTTAAATATAAGCGTTCTTGAGAAAAGCGAGTGCGTACATATCGGTGTCATAAGCATACTTTCAATCTGAGGATCAACTACGGGACCGCCCGCCGAAAGATTATACGCAGTTGAGCCCGTCGGCGTTGAAATAATTATGCCGTCAGTAAAATAATCATTTATTATATTGCCGTTGCAGCGCACAGTTGCCTCTATCATCTTTATCTGCTCGCCTCTGGCGGCAACAACATCGTTAATGCAGATTTTTTCCGCCAGCTTTTCACCGTTTTTTGTGACAGCAGCCTTGAGCATCATTCTTTTATCCAATGTATAGTTTCCGTTTTTCAGCTCTGAAAGAAGCTCCAGCTCTGTCGGTTCAATGCCGGCCATGAAGGCAAGTCTTCCCGCGTTCACACCTAAAACTGGTTTGCCGTATTTCGCGCAGTGAAGCATTGTACCGTCACCGCCGACAGAAATAATCAAATCACATTTTTCTATCATTTCATCAAACGGCAGATATTTTATTTTTTTTGTTTTAAGCTCATCTTTCTGCTTTTCGTCAGCGAAACAGTCAATCTGAAGTTCATCGAGCTTCGACAGCAGCTTTTTAGTAACGGGTTTTGCGTTTTTTCTTGTAAGATTCGGAATTATCGCCGCAAGCATCAGCACTCCCCCTTTTTTATTTATCAAGTTCCGCGTGGGAAAGTGAAACAAGCTCCTCCGGCGTTATTAACGCAAGATTTTCGGTATTTTCACTTTTCGCAACGTGCATTAAATATTCTATATTGCCCTCAGGCCCTTTAATCGGTGAAAAATCAAGATTCTTAACAGTAAAGCCGTTTTCAAGAGCAAATGTACAGATTGCTTCAACCACCTGGGTATGAATTTTCGGGTCTTTGACAACGCCTTTTTTGCCGACGTTCTCTTTTCCCGCCTCAAACTGCGGCTTTATAAGGCACACAGCCTGACCGTTCTCTTTCAAAAGAGAGTGCATAACCGGAAGAATTATTTTAAGAGATATGAACGAAACGTCAACACTCGCAAAATCCACATCTTCCGGAATCTGTTCGTGTGTAACATATCTGAAATTGGTACGCTCCATATTCACAACACGTTCGTCTGTGCGAAGTTTCCATGCCAGCTGACCATATCCGACATCAATTGAATAAACCTTTTTCGCTCCGTAAGCCAGCATACAGTCTGTAAATCCTCCCGTCGACGCGCCGATATCCATGCATACGCAGTCCGAAAGGTCGATATTAAATTTTTCAGCTGCTTTCCTGAGCTTCAGACCAC
>JAZLLB010000002.1:0-2010 GCA_045597925.1 Acutalibacteraceae bacterium | reverse complement strand
TCGCCGCCCGCTCCGCAGCCGAAGCAGTAAAACGACTTGGTGTCGGGATACACCGTAAAAGACGGTGTTTTTTCATTATGAAACGGACAGAGACCTTTTAGAATTTTTCCGTTTCGTTTTAATACCACATAAGAGGAAATCACGCTTTCAACATCGTTACGGTCGCGCAGCTCCTCCAAAAATATATCATTAAGAGCCATAGTCACACCATCCACGAACCGGGAACACGCAGACGGTTGAAGGTATGAACGGCGTACCTGTCCGTCATTCCGGCAATATAATCACAGGCGGCTCTCTGCGGTCCTTCTTTCAGGCAAATCATTGTGTATTCCTCAGGCAATTCAAGCGGATGAAGTGAGAAATACTCGTAAAGCCAGCAAATCATATCAATAGCTTTTGACTCCTCGCTTTTGCACTCGGGGTTGGTATACACATTTCTATACATAAAATCGTGAAGCTCGTCAAACGCCTGCTGAACACCGTCATCAAGGCAGATATCATCTTCACTGTTGTTTATGCATGATTTAACAAGATTGTTTATTCTTTCACCCTTGCCGAAGCCGAGCGTTTTTTTGATTTCAAGAGGAATATCGTCATCTGACAGGATTTTCGCGTGAACCGCATCGTCGATATCATGGTTTATATACGCGATTCTGTCCGCCAGTCTCACGATTCTGCCCTCAAGGGTAAACGCCTGCTCACCTGAGGTATGGCGTTCAATACCGTTTCTGACCTCCGCGGTGAGATTAAGCCCCCTGCCCCTTTTTTCGATAACGTCAACAACTCTGAGGCTGTGCGTGTAATGTTTAAATCCGTCAGGGAAAACGCTGTCAAGCGCTCTCTCACCGGCGTGACCAAAGGGAGTATGACCCAAATCATGACCTAGCGCGATTGCCTCGGTAAGATTTTCGTTAAGACGAAGCGCGACAGCGATTGTTCTGCCAATCTGAGATACCTCAAGCGTATGCGTAAGCCTTGTTCTGTAATAATCGCCCTCGGGTGAAAGAAAAACCTGAGTTTTATGTTTAAGACGCCTGAAGGAGTTGCTGTGAACAATTCTGTCTCTGTCACGCTGAAAGCAGGTTCTGATATCACATTCAGGCTCGCTGAAAAGCCTGCCGCGGCTTTTATCCGCAAAGCAGGCATAAGACGACAAAATCTTATGCTCATTTTCACATGTCGTTTCACGAATTGACTGCATAGCGTTCCCCTTTCAACATCTCTCTATTTAACTTATACTCCTGAAATGGGCAAATTACTTTATTTATTTTTCAGGGAATACCGAATAAATAAAATATTTGTGCCGCCTTTATATTTTACAGAATATTTCGCCTGTTTTCCGTGCGGAGAATTTACCGAAGCTGGCATCAATCAGCTTTTTCTGAAATTCCTCTTCTGTATCGGCGGGGATTCTGAAACGCATCGTAACATTTTCGGCAAATCCGGTATCATCAACAATTCCGCCGAATTCCGGAACAAGGGAATTCATTTTTCCGTAGAAATTATAATCACATTCGGTCTCCATTACAGAGCAAAGCTTCATTGTGACAACTCCGCCCGCATCAACGGCAATTTTCGCTGTGTGTGAATACGCACGCACAAGACCGCCGCCGCCTAAAAGAATACCGCCGAAATAGCGTGTTGCCACAACAACGCAGTCAGTTACATTTTCTTTCAAAAGCACATCAAGAACCGGAATTCCCGCCGTACCCTGAGGCTCGCCGTCATCTGAATACCGTCTCGTCTGCCCGTCGCGCAAAACGTAAGCGTAAACATTATGTGTCGCGTCCCAATGCTTTGATTTTATTGAATTGATGAAATCGACAGCCTCATCTTTTGTTTCAACAGGCTTTATATAGCCTATAAACCGCGACTTTTTTTCAATAAATTCATCGCATGCCTCTCTGCCGATGGTTTTATACTCCATAAAATCACCTAAAAAAATTCAGCGGCGCAATAAGCACCGCCTTATTTTGATTATTTATCAAGATTATAACGCGTCTTGAATCT
>JAZLLB010000001.1:0-5990 GCA_045597925.1 Acutalibacteraceae bacterium | reverse complement strand
ATTTATATCATTCGGCATAGTTCTTCTCGCTATGCTTGTGCTTCTTATCACAGTCGGTAAGAGCGGAACAATTGAGAATATTCCCGTCTGGGCGGCATACGCCGTTCTCTTCCTTGCGAACTTCACAAATATTTTTGAAAGCAGAAAAGAAGCGGTTAAAGAAACAGTTAAAGCATAATATCTGATTAAAAGCAGGGGGAGAGTACTAATCCGCATTCTGTTTTATGTGTATTTTACGCTTTGTATTTTAACATCTGCCTTATTTTTTCAAAAATTGTAAAAGCAACGCCCGTCCATATTATAATAAAAGCAATGAGTCTGTTTCTGTCCATATCCTCGCGGAAATAGAACAGACCCATAAGAAATTGAAGCGTCGGATTTATATACATTAAGATTCCCGAAACATAATACGGAATTTTCTTTACTCCCTTATTGAAGAGCAGCAGCGGTATTGAGGTTACTATTCCGCAGACCGGCAGAAGCAGAAAGCCCGCCCCGTCAAGTGTACCGATTGCGCCGTTTCCGTTTTTCTCAGCGATAATCATATAAACCATCGCTATGGGCGTCATACACAGAGTTTCCGTAAACAGCGATGTCTGCGCGGAAATTTCAAGATTCTTTTTGACCGCGCCGTATACCGCGAACGAACCTGCGATAAGCAGTGAAAGCATCGGGAATGTTCCGACTCTGACCACAATAAACACAAGCCCGACAAAAGCAAGAATGTATGTGATTTTTTCAAATATACTCGGCTTCTCTTTAAAAGCAATAAGTCCTATTGCTCCGACCATAACAGGCTCAATAAAATAGCCGAGGCTCGCATCTAATACATGAGATGAATTTACAGCGTAAATATAAACGCCCCAGTTCACGGTAACGAGTACGCCGCATACAAAACAGATAAGGAAATCTTTTTTGTTTTTAAAAACAGATTTTATTTCTCCTCTTTTACCGTTTATGAGCATATAGATACCCATAAACACCATTGACCATATAATTCTCTGCGAAAGAATATAAACAGAATCCACATCTGAAAGAAGATTCCAGAAAACCGTCAGCATTCCCCACATAACATAAGCAGCCGCAACGCATACGCCGCCGAAAAAACTTTTATCGTCTGTTTTTTTCATAAACATTCCTCTTTTCCGCTGTGGATTATATCACGCTTCTGCCGTCTTTTCAACAATACGTATTGATTTTATATTCTTTTTGTGATAATCTGAACAAAAAAATTACGAGGTGTTTTTTATGGCGAAAATAAGCGATATCGACAAGAATCTGAAGGTCGAATCAAACATAAAAAAAGACAATCTGATTCTGCTTGACGCAAACATCAGACCGTTTTCGGTTTACGGCGTATTCAATGACGGAAAAGGCTTTGCAAGAATGGATGCCGAAACCGCTAAAAACACGAACGACGGCGTGTATCATCTTTACAGACACACCTCCGGAGGCAGAATAACCTTTGAAACAGACTCACCTTATGTTTCGATTGCTTATAAAGGTGATGTAACGCTTTTCCCCCATATGCCGCTTACAGGTACGGCAGGCTTTGACCTGTATATTTTTGAAGACGGCGAATTCCGTTATTTCAAGAGCTTTGTTCCGCCCGTTGATAAAAAGAAAAAATATGACAGCATCATTGAATTAGGCAGCAGAAAAACGAGAAAAATCCTCATTCATTTCCCGCTTTACAGCAATGTGGACTCACTCCATATCGGGCTTGACGGCAGTTCGGAGCTTAACGAATTCAAGCCTTATAAAAAAGATGCTCCCGTTGTGTATTACGGCTCGTCAATTACACAGGGAGGCTGCGCCTCCCGACCGGGCAACAACTACCCCGCCATTGTTTCGCAGAAAACACTTACGGATTTTATCTGCCTCGGATTTTCAGGCAGCGCACACGGTGAGGACGTAATCGCAGATTACATATCAGAGCTTCCTATGTCGGCTTTTGTGCTTGATTACGACCATAACGACATGCAGAACCCCGAAAGGCTCAAAGAGAAGCATTTCGCGTTTTATAAAAAAGTAAGAGAAAAACACGGGAATATCCCCATTATCATGATGACCTCGCCTTACTCTCTTGCTCTGAGTCCCGCTATTAAAATCACTAAAAAAATCATTGAAGAATCATTTGCGAAAGCCAAAGAAAATGATGAAAACGTTTATTTCATTGACGGCAGGGAAATGCTCAGCGAAGAATTTCTTGACTGTGCCACCGTTGACAGCTGTCACCCGAATGATTACGGATTTGTAAGAATGGCAAAAGCGGTTTTACAGGTTTTTGATGAAATAAAAAGCAAGCAAAAATAATAAAAAGCGGCAGGGTTAAAGCCCTGCCCTAATTCTGATAATGATCAGCGAGAAAAAATTATACATTTTTGTCAAAAACACTTATCAGCCTTAAAATATTATCAACCGCAAGCTCGAGATTCTTAACGCTCTCACCTTTTATAACAGAGAAGTCCTTCGCTACTCTGTTTGTGCTGAACACCGCGCTGACGCCGTTTTCATAAGCGGCGTCTATTTTTTTATCGTAATCGCCCGCTATGACAATAACGGGCACATTCTTTTCTTTCGCTCTTTTTGAAACGCCGATAACCACTTTTCCGCAAAGCGACTGGGAGTCAAATCTGCCCTCACCCGTAAACACAGCATCTGCACCGTCAATAACATTTGTGAAATCCACCGTATCAAGCACCGTTTCAATCCCCATCTGAAGCGATGATGAAAAAAGCGCAACCATTCCGGCGCCCATTCCGCCCGCGGCTCCGCTGCCGGGGATAAAATCAATCTCTATGCCTGCCGCCTCGCTGATTACACCCGCGGCACACTTAAGACCTTCATCAAGCATTTCAACGCATTTTTCATCCGCTCCCTTCTGCGGAGCGAAAACGTAAGCCGCGCCGTTTTCACCGTAAAGCGGATTATCAATATCGCACATGGTAACGAACTCAACGCCGTCAAGAATTTTATTTTTACAGCTTAAATCAACCGAGCGGATATTTTTAAGCGTTCCTCCCGCGGGGATAAATTCATTGCCGTCTGCATCAAAAAATTTCACGCCCGCCGCAGCAGCCGCACCGCAGCCTAAATCATTGGTGCATGAGCCGCCCAGGCACATGATGATTTTTTTACAGCCCCTTTTTACCGCATCAATAATAAGCTGTCCTACACCGTAAGTTGATGTAACGGCAGGGTCTTCTCTCCCCTCAACGAGCGGCAGACCCGCGCATACCGCCATTTCGATAACCGCCGTATCGGTTTCGGGAAGAATGGCGTAATACGCCGTCATTTCATCGCCGAACGGGTCCTGAACCGTCGCTGTGACCTTATCGCCGTTTACAGCTTCAAGAAAGCAGTCAACACTGCCTTCCCCGCCGTCGGCAACGGGAATTGAAACCACTTCGCAGTCCGGAAAATATTTATATATTTTTTTCTCTATTATTTCGCATATTCTTTTTGAAGATATCGTTCCCTTGAACGAATCGGGAATAAGAATCGCTTTTTTCATAATGCTCACCTGATAACCTTAATTCTGTCGTCAAATCTGGGCTTTCGCTCGGGCTTTTCGTCGGGATAGCCTATCGCGATTGCTATCTGGAATTTATAATCCGCGGGAATTTCAAAAATCTCTTTCCATTTCAGACTTCTTTCATCTTCAAACAACGCGCCTATGCTGCCGATAATACAGGTTCCGAGTCCCATTGACTCGGCGGCAATAACAATATTTTCGCACATGATTCCCGAATCCGTATAGCTTTCGTTCTCGGCGAAAATCAGAGCGAGAGTCGGAGCTGTCTGATACACGGGATTGACATCCCATCTTGTATATGCAGGCGTATCATAGCCTACAAGCTCTTTGAAATCAGTGTTCATACCGTCAAGATAATCCTTGTTCTGAATAAATCTGACGTGACACGGCTGACAGTTTCTGCCGCTGGGAGCGGCTTTTGCGGCTTTTATTAAAATATCAAGCTCGTCATCTGCTATCTGCTTCTGAACATAACTTCTGATTGTCTGACGTTTAAAAATATTTTCAAGTGTTTCATTCATAAGAAAGCCCCCGTTTCTGCAATCTAATATATCAAAAATAACCGATAAAGTCAACCGACAATTAATATTGCAAATAAATCTCTTTTGTGATATAATTTTACGGGATGATTATTCGGCAAAGGGGAGTTCATCATGTTAAAAATCGCCATAATAACTGTCTATTACGGCAGCCTTCCGAAATTTTACAGAACATGGCTGCGTTCGGCACAGGCAAATCCGGATATCGATTTTTTTATTGTTACCGATATCGGCATTGAATTTCTCCCTGAAAATGTTAAAAAAATCCCGCTTTCCTTTGACGAACTTCATGCCCTTGCCGAAAAAAAACTGGGCAGACCTGTTGTGCTTCATGCTCCATACAAGCTTTGTGACTATAAGCCCATGTACGGTATTTTTTTTGAGGATTATCTGAAAGATTACGACTACTGGGCGCATGCCGATATGGATCTTGTTTTCGGAAATATCAGAAAATTTTTTGAAAAATACGAACTCGAAAAATACGAAAGATTTCTGCACCTCGGCCATCTGTCGTTCTACAGAAACACCGAAAAAAGCAGCTCCGTTTTCAAGCTCGACGGCGCAATCTGCGGCAGCTGGGAAAATGTAATTTCCACAGAGCGGAACTGCCTTTTTGACGAATGGAACGGAATTTACGGAATTTATCATAAACATAATATTCCCATGTTTGAGGGCGAAATATTTGCGGATATTACATCAAATTATCACAGATTCCGAATATCTCCTAATATGAAGCTGTCTAATTATAATCAGCAGGTATTTTACTGGCAGAACGGCGGCGTTTTCAGAACATACATTGAAAACGGGGAGCTTAAAACAGAAGAATTTATTTATATACATTTCAAAAAACGTCCGTTTGAAAAAGAACCGTTTGACACCTTCAGAGCCGACGCGTTCTTTATCGGGCCTGAAGGATTTTCTCTTAAAGAAAACACGGAAACCGCCGCGGAAGATATAAAAAAATACAACCCTTATCCCGGTGCGCTTACAGAACTTCGGGAAGCCGCTGTTTCCGGCATAAGCTATTTCATAACAAGAGTAAAAAAGAAGCTCAGAAAAATTTTCAAAAAACTACTTAAAAAAGAAGGAAACATCAATGAATAACAGCAAGGTAGCTGCCGCAATAAAATGGTCTGCCGTTGCCGAAATTGCCGCAAAGGTTATCAGCCCAGTCACCAACGCTATTCTCGCGCGAATTCTGATACCTGAAGTTTTCGGTCTGGTTGCGACAATCAATATGGTAATCAGCTTCACCAACGTCTTCACTGACGCAGGCTTTCAGAAATATATAATCCAGCACGAATTCACAGATGATAAAGACAAAGATGAAAGCATTAACGTGGCGTTCTGGTCAAATCTTATCCTTTCTATAATCCTTTTTGTCATTGTGCTGATTTTCAAAAATCAGATAGTTACTCTCGTCAGCTCATCTGACCCGGATTCCCTCAGCTCCGCGTTTACTAAAACATCGGAGTTCGGCTGGGGAATCGCCGTCGCGACACTGACGCTTCCCATAACCGCTTTTTCAAGTATTCAGATGGCTGTTTATAAGCGCATGATGAATTTCAAAACGCTGTTTTACGTAAGACTTGTCGGTTCTCTGATGCCTCTTTTCGTCACAATTCCCATAGCGTATTTCACAAGGAGCTTCTGGTCGCTGGTTGTCGGATCCCTCGCGGGCGAACTTTCAAACGCTCTTATTCTTACGTTTCGTTCACCGTGGAAACCAGGGCTTTCATTCAACCCCAAAAAATTCTTTGAGATGCTTTCGTTCTGCTACTGGATTCTGCTTGAATCCGTTCTTGTGTGGCTTACATCTTATATCGGCACGTTTATTGTGGGCAAATTTATTTCAACTTATTATCTGGGTATTTACAAAACCTCCATGACAACAGTAAATCACATCGTCACGC